>CAYGQD010000049.1:0-36531 GCA_964351855.1 uncultured Verrucomicrobiales bacterium | reverse complement strand
GGCGCGATCACAACGCCAAAGCGATGTCCATCTGGTTCGCGGGCGGCGGCACCAAAGTGGGCCACACCATCGGGGCGACTGACGAAATCGGCGCTGAAGCGGTCGAATGCGTCCATCACATCCGCGACGTCCACGTCACCCTCCTCCATCTCCTCGGCCTCGACGACAACCGCCTCACCTACTTCCACGCCGGTCGCCACAAGCAACTCTCCCAGTTCGGTGGGCAGGTGATCAAGGAGCTGGTCGCTTGATTAGAGTGTGACGTCCAACGAGGCTCGTCAGCGCCCTTCCCCCGGCGTCAAGACATCCATCCGCGTCTCCCCGTCTTCGTTCGCCTGCCAGTAGTGACCCGTCTCCACATGGAGCGCGGTCAGCCAACCACCTCCGCAAGCATAGGTGTCGATGCAAACGGCGTGGCCGAAATTGAGCGGATGCCCAGATTCCTGAGAGGTGTGGCCACAAACCATCGTTTTGCCTGATTGATGAGGAGCGGGACGAATCAGCGGCTCCCAAAAGAGGGTCGCATCTGCCTGATCCTCGAGATCGACCAGCGGATCGAGGTTCGCATGGACGAAGATGTGGGTGTCTGTTTCATAGTAGGGTCGACAATTCTCGATGAACGCCCAATGGCTCGCCGGAATAGCCTTCAGATCATTCCATGTATCGTAAGAAGCCAGCGTCGCATCACCGCCGACGGCCGGGTTCCGCCAATATCTCAGTTCGCTCCCTGCCAACGGTCTCACTTCCTGCATCATGATCTCGTGATTGCCTCTCAGCGGGATCACCGTCATCTGTTGACCCAGTTCGATCAGAAAATCGATCACACCCCGGGAATCCGGCCCCCGATCCACATAATCGCCCAAAGGAACGATCGTGTCCTCCGCCGAGAAGCTGGCCAATTCAGCCACCGTTTCCAGCGCCCTCCGGCACCCGTGAATATCACCAACAGCGATGGTCCTCATTCGATTGGAACTGTGCTAAGAATTGAAGTTAGTGAATGCGAAACCGTGAGGAGGTGGCTTTTGCTTGGTTTGACAAAACACCTTCGCCGAAGCCATGCAACGACTTCTTAGATCGCCCACCGTTATTCTGGTATCGCAAGAACTCCGAAGGTGTGGCGGTTAAGGGTGGAAGAAAAGGATCCTGAAATCGACAAATCCCCTTGTTTTGCTGGCCGAAGCCTGGTGGCTCTCCTTGTTTCGGCTTGGGTAGTTTGAACTAATAACCATGCCTGCGACAACCATCTGTTTTGCGAATATTACAGGAGGTGTGGGGAAAACCACGCTGGCGACGAATGTTGCCCATGTGATCGCTGAAAAGGGCAAGCAAGTCCTATTTGTAGACATGGATCCACAGATCAATGCGACAACCACGCTGATGCCGTTCAAGTTGGTCCAGGCAAACCGCCTCCGCTGACATCCTGCCATTGATTAAAAAGGGAAAAGGGAGACTTATTGATTCGCGATCTCGGCTCTTTGGTACCCGGAGTTCTCGACCAAATTCAGCAACGTGGTGCCCACTTTCTCTCACGCTACATGAGCGGCCGGGTTTTACGTCGGCGCGACGATGAGGGTGGCGAACCCATTGACTTGGTGAAATATCTTCAGCGCCATGCACCGGAAGTTGGCGATCAAGTTGATCTGGATGTTGTACTTGGTAAGGGTTACCGAGGCGCAACTCAATTGCCCTGCCGATTGGTTGGCCGACGATTACCTTTAGCAGTCGAGAACACGCGTCTGCGCAAGGCCCATAAAAACGACGAGAGACGTGGCCGGGAGCGATCCAAACGAGCATCGAAACTTTTCAATGAGGGATACGCCAGGGTAGGACGCAGAGGTGGTTCCCTGCACTCGCCACGCACAGACAAAATGCACGCGCCGGCTTCTCGATACGACATTGCCACGTGCCCGATATCAACCTGCGTCAGTTCGTGGTAGGTATCTCTCCGCGCATCACGCCAGAATGTCCCGAACCACGTTCACTTCTTCCACTCCGGTTAAACGTTGCTCCAATCCCTGGAACGGAAACGAGAACCGGTTGTTGTCGATGCCCATGCAGTGGAGAATGGTGGCGTTGAGATTGTTCAGGTGCACGGGCTTCTCGACGATGTTGTAACTGAAGTCATCGGTTTCACCGTAAGTCATTCCGGCTTTCACGCCGCCTCCGGCCATCCATATGCAGAAGTTTCGCGGGTGATGATCGCGACCGTAGTTTTCTTTGGTCAGGGTGCCTTGGGAATAGACGGTCCGCCCGAATTCGCCGCCGAAAACGACGAGCGTGTCTTCGAGCAATCCGCGAAGTTTCAGATCTTTAAGCAACGCTGCGGTCGGTTGATCGACGTCCATGCACTGGCCCTTGATGAGCTTGGGCAGATTACCGTGCTGGTCCCAGCCACGATGCAAAATCTGGACCACCCGGACGCCGCGCTCGATGAGGCGGCGGGATAGCAGCGCGCTTTGGGCGAAGGTGCCGGGTTTCTCGACTTCGGGGCCATACATATCGAGCGTGGCGCGGCTTTCCCCCTTTAAATCGGTGAGTTCAGGAACGCTGGATTGCATCCGGAACGCCATCTCATATTGGGCGATGCGTGTCTGGGTTTCCGGATCGGCGAAGCGTTCGAAGTTCTTTTGATTCAGCCGATTTAACGCGTCCAGCATCGTGCGCCGGTCGCCGCTGGTGACGCCGGGCGGGTTCTTGACATAGAGGACCGGATCGCCAGTTCCTCGAAGGGCGACGCCATCGAACTTGGACGGCAAGAAGCCGCTGCTCCACATGCGGGTGAACAGGGCTTGAGCCTGGCTCGCTGCTGGAAACGTGGGCGTGAAGACGACGAAGGCGGGCAAATCGTTACTCTCACTACCTAAGCCGTAACTGAGCCAGGAACCGAGACTGGGTTTACCAGGAACCTCGCTCCCGGTCATGACGAAGGTGCAGGCCGGGTCGTGATTGATTGCGTCGGTATGGACCGATTTGATCATGGTGATCTCGTCGGCGATTTCCTGCATGTGCGGCACCAGTTCGCTCATCCAGATGCGACTCTCGCCGCATGGTTTGAAGGCGAACTTGCTCGGTGCGACGGGAAACCTGGATTGACCGCTAGTCATCGTTGTGATGCGCTGGTTGTTGCGCACGGAGTCCGGCAGTTCCTTGTCGAAGTGTTCCTGCAACCCAGGTTTGTAGTCGAAAAGGTCTAGCTGCGACGGCGCACCGTTCATGTGCAGATAGATGAGGCGCTTCGCCTTGGGCGCGAAATTCGGGAAACCGGGGAGCGGCTGGTGAACGCCGCCTTGGGACCTGGCAGCCAGGCTATTCCCGCCCATCAAGCTGGATAGGGCGAGGCCACCGACTTTCAATCCAGCGCTTTCGAAAAAGCGGCGGCGAGTGACTTGGTTGTGATACTCAAGGGCAGGGTTCATGGTCAGTTCTTGTTCACACTCTCGTCCAGATTCAGGATCAAATTTGCCACCAGCGTGTAGGCGGCGAGTTCGGTCTTGTTCAATTCTTCATCCGCTTTGCTCTCGCCGTATCCCGTCAGTTCTGAAGCCGCCGATGCATCCGCGGCATATCGACTTTGGTGCTGTTCCAGCGCACCCAGCGCGATTTCCAGTTCGCCGGCCTCCGGTTGGCGAGAGGTTACCGCTCGCCAAGCCCAACGAATTCGTTCTTCCGCCGAGTTGCCGCCTTCCTTCAGCATCCGTGTCGCGAAGTTTCGGGCAGCTTCGATGTGTTGAACATCGTTCATGAGCTGAAGAGCCTGCATCGGCGTATTGCTGCGACCGCGCACGGTGCAGCTCTGTTCCCGATTCGGCGCATCGAACGAGGTCATAAACGGTGGCGGCGCGGTGCGTTTGAAAAACGTGTAGAGGCTGCGCCGATAAAGATCATCGCCTTTGCCTTGTTTGTAGTTTCGGGTGTTGCTGCTTCCAAACCCGACTGGTTCCCAGATGTTTGGCGGCTGGTAGGGATTGACGCCCTTTCCGCCAATTTCCGGCACGAGCAATCCGCTGACGAAGAGGGCTTGATCGCGCAGCACTTCGGCATCGAGCCGGAAACGCGGTCCACGGGCGAGAAGCCGGTTGTCTGGATCGCGTTCGAGCAATTCCGGCGTCATTCGCGAGTTCTGGCGATAGGCGTGACTGGTTAGGATTCGCTTTAAAAGTTGCTGCACATCCCAACCATCTTCGACGAATTGGACCGCGAGCCAGTCCAGCAATTCGGGATGAGTCGGCGGTTCGCCCTGTGACCCAAAATCGGCACTCGTCTTCACAATACCGGTGCCGAAAAACTGCTGCCAAAAGCGGTTCACCGTGACCCGCGCGGTCAAGGAATGCTCGCCGTTCACCAGCCAATTGGCGAGATCGAGTCGGTTGTAGTCGCGATCAGCCGGTTTGGTCGAAAGGGGCGGCAAGAACGCGGGAACGCCTCGCGTCACCTTTTCGCCCGGCTTGTCGTAGGCGCCGCGCAGCATCACGAAACTCTCGCGAGGCTGAGGCATATCGGCCATGACGAAGGTAATCGGGATCGCTTTCTCAATCGCAGATTTTTCCTGCACCAGAGGTGCTTTTTCGGACTCCAGCGGCGCGAGAATTTCCCTGGCTCCCGCATAAAAATTCGACAGCCAGAAATCGTAGACTTGCTTGGTTTCCTTTTCGTTCCACTTATCCGGTTGCTTGCCGCGGACCAATTGGCGAAGTCCTTCGGGAAGATCGTTGTTCCGTTTTCCCTGGTTTTGCTTCTTCCAAACTTCCCACGACCAAGCCGCGTCTTTGGCCGGATCCGTCTTCGAAATCATACCAAGCCTATCCCAGGTTACCGTTCCGGAGAACTGGGTAAACGCGTAGCCATCGACCTTCACCCCGGGTTTGAGGCCGATTTTCGCGGCATCGAACTCCAGTTTCACCCACTCGCCCGCTTTCGGCAGCGGTCCCATGTCTACTTTTTCGGAGGTGCCGAGTTTCCCGAACCCGATCTTCTCTTCTGCGCCCCAGATCGCCCGATTCTTCCAGCCGCCGACATGAAATTGGACCATGACCGCCTCGGGCGGGTCGTCCGGATCAAGGAAACAATGCACGAACAGCTTCCCGTTTTTAGGGACGTCGAACGAGGCCCCACCCGTGAAATAATCCTGAGCCACTGCGTTTTTCGCGGTTCGCGTCAGTGCAAGGTTTCCGCTAAAAACCTCGCCTTCGTCAGCCTTCACCAACTTCAGCGGAGCCCCTGACGCACTCGGTTTCGTCCCTGCGGGAAATCCATCCTCGAACCAAACCAGCTCCGTTTCCTGAACTGGCGGTGCTGGGTCCAAAGTAGCCGGATCGGTGTATTCGATCTTCGCGATCGCTTCCTGCATCCGCCGGTTTACCGCCCCGATTTCGTCGTCCAGTTCGGCAAGACGCTTCTCATCTTCCGGCTCGGTCAGCTTCAAAATCGGCGGTGTATCGATCTTGTTCCCGTCCATCGCTGGATCGGCTGCGCTGTGAAAAAAAGCATACATCGAGTAGTACTCCTTTGTCGAAAGCGGATCGAATTTGTGGTCGTGGCAAACCGCGCACCCAGCGGTCAAACCCATCCAGACCTCCACTGCGGTTGACGTTCGGTCCACTGCATACCGGTAAACCCACTCCTCTTTGATGCTCCCGCCTTCGCTGGTGGTGACGTTGCAGCGGTTGAAACCGGACGCGATCAATTGATCCCGGGTTGGCTTCTCCAACAGATCACCCGCTAATTGCCAGCGCGTGAATTCATCGAACGGCAGATTCTCATTGAAGGCGCGAACCACCCAATCGCGATATGGCCACATCGAGCGTTCGTTGTCGAGATGCAGCCCGTGAGTATCCGCATACCGCGCCAGGTCGAGCCAATATCGCGCCATGTTCTCGCCGTAAGTCGCACGACCCATGAGCCCGTCGATCAGCTTCTCGTAAGCATCCGGCGAGTGATCTGCCAAAAACGCCTCTACCTCTTCTACCGTTGGCGGCAAGCCCGTCAAATCCAGGGTCACGCGCCGAATCAGCGTCTCCCGATTCGCAACTTCAGCCGGCTTGAAACCTTCGTTGACGAGGCGCGTTTGAAGAAAGGCATCGATTGGGTTCTCGACACCGGCGACACTTGGAACTTCCGGCTTCTCCGGCGGGAGGAACGACCAGTGTTGTTCGTAGGGCGCACCCTGCTCGATCCAACGCTTCAGGGTTATCTTCTGCGCCGCGGTCAGCGATTTGTGGGAATCCGGCGGCGGCATGACTTCGTCTTCGTCCGTCGAAGTGATGCGCAGCCAAGCCTCGCTCGCCTCCAGATTCTTCGGCACGATTGCCGCATAACCTCCCAAATCCAGCAACGCTCCTTCCGCCACATCCAGCCGCAAATCCGCCTTCCGGTGCTTCTGATCAAAACCATGGCAGGCGAAACATTTGTCTGAGAGAATCGGGCGAATGTCGCGATTGAAGCGAATCACGCCGGATTCCTCCCCGAAGCCTGGGCCAACCATCAGCGTAACGAAACAAAGGGACAGGAAGAGTTGGGAAAATGGGGTTTTCATTCTTCTCCCTTCACTGAATCCAGTCGATCTCGTGTTTCAAGGGAATCCTCTGGTTCGTTCTTCATCGCCATCGACGGCCTTGACGAAATTGGGATTCCTTTTCCTTGAAATGGGCGATGTCGGCGCTCCCGAAGGTTCCTAAGTAATGATTGCTACGGTTGCTTAAATAGCTGGATTTGAGGCCGCTTGGTCTGACAAAACACCGTCGCCGAACCCATGCAACGACTTCTTCCATCGCCTGCCGTTGTTTTGGTCACGCAAGAACTCCGAATGTGTGGCGGTGGAAGGAAGACGCAATGGATCCTGAAATCGACAAATCCCCTTTTTTTACTGGCCGAAGCCTGGTGGCTCTCCTTGTTTCGGCTTGGGTAGTTTGAACTAATAACCATGCCTGCGACGACGATCTGTTTTGCGAACATTAAGGGAGGTGTGGGAAAAACCACGCTGGCGACGAATGTTGCCCATGTGATCGCTGAAAAGGGCAACCAAGTCCTTTTCGTAGACATGGATCCGCAGATCAATGCCACAACCACGCTGATGCCCTTCCAGTTGGTCCAGACCTATCGGGTCACGCATCATTCGGTGCGCAATTTCTTCGATCCCGTTGCGGAATTGGTGGAAGCTGACAAAGAGGCGGGCATTGTGGGAAGCCAGTTCGGGCGCCAGTCCTCAGAGGTGGCACCGAACTCCGTGAAAGCGGTTCCAACTTCAAAAGGGTTCGACTTATTACTCGGCTCCATGGACATGGCCTTGCTCGAGTTGAACGGTTTCGGGGGAAACGGTTCCTCGGGAAAGTTGAGAGTGGGATTGGAAGCAATCGGTGCCTACGAACGCTATGACTTCATTGTGATTGATACACCCCCTACACCATCGACCAACTTGCGAGCTGGTTTGGCGGCGGCCGATTACTTTGTATCGCCATCACGCGGTGATTTTCTCTCTGTCCAAGGCCTGGCGCTGTTTCACCGCGTTTACGATACCCTGCAGTACAGTATGAAAGACGTTCGCATGACAGCCAAGCCCCTGGGCGTCATTCTGAGCATGATGGAGGACGATGGAAGATTGGAAGCTGGCCGGGCGCGGCTTGAGCGCGCCATGAATCGTGTCGAAACGATGCAGAAATTCTTCGATCCGTTCATCAACGGGCTGAAAAGCTATCGGTTGATCAGCAACGGTCAGGAACGACAACGGCTCATCTTGGAGATGGGAATCCGAGCACGAAGCCCACAGCAACAGATCCGAAGCATCGCGAATGAGTTGCTCAGCCGGATAAAACAAGCCAAGAAGGGGAACGATGATGACTAAAAAGACATCCGCAAAAACGGTGATTCGAGAGTTGGGATTTCTCCTGGAAGGATTTCCCAATTTAACCGTTGAGGAGTTGGGCGAAGCGCTTCGCGAAGCCGGGGACGGCAATACGGGCGATCCGAATGCCGCAGAAAATAGTCAAAGTAATCGTCTAATTTTGGGATGCGCCAAGGCCTTCGGGCGGTATCAGCAGTTTGAATCCAAGAAAGAGGCTCTCGATATCCTGCAAGAGGAACTTGGGCTTCGGCTTCCAGTCTCCATTGCCTGGAAACACATCGTTGGTGCGGTAGCCGTCAAGCTGCTAGAGATGCCGGAAGGCATCGCAAAGGCCGAGAGTTTGATCCGGCGTCACAACCTGAAAGTACCTGGCGCGAAAAAGCGTAAATCAGCGGCCATTGACGGCACTCTGGAAATGGTGCAGGGAATTATCGGAGCAAAAAGCACATGAGCACGGCATGGTCAGGATTAAGGCAGTTTGCGGAGGGGTTCTCGATTGGAGATCTCGCTGGAACCGAGGAGTTGCGAACTCGTTTCGAATTGTATGCGGAATACGTCGATTCATTGATCCGCGTCACCTCGGAACTACGCAGGCCGGAGTTGATTGATCTCGGAAACGGTGAAGAAGATGTCGCTCGCCTGGAATGCGTGGCTCAGGACATGGCTGAGTCACTTTTTCTGGCGCTGCCGGGAATGTATTCCGCCAGTGCGATTGTTTTTCGCTGTGCGATTGAAGGGATCTTTCAATATTTGGCGGATGATGGGATTCAGCTTCCGCATTCTCCTGGAGGGAATCCAAGACATGAGAACCGGCCTCCTCCAAAGTTGCCGACCCATCGAACACCTTCCCCGGGGGAGATCAATAAATGGCTCGAATATTATGGAAGCGAAAACATGTCTGAGGCGAGGAGCTTGGGGCGGGTATATCAAAAAATTTCATCGGTCGCACACCGAGACGACAAACGATTTATCCCCCTGGCTGATTTCCTTCGTTCGATTCCACGACGCGATTTTATTGAGGATCCGGATTCCGAGGCGGCCAAACAACAACTGAAGACTGCAGATTGGCTCCAGAACGTTTTGGAACGAGGCTGCGTTCTCGGCACCCTGGTCATCAAAGCTAGGTTTGCCCGACAATGGTCCCATCGAAATTTTTTTACAGGCACCGAGGCAGACTTGAATCGGGTCGTTGAAAAGATGGCCGAACGTCGGGATCAAGCAGCGGGAGGACGGATATTGGGAAAATTGCTGGAAGCAGAACGCGCAGGAAGGAACTGAGCCAGTTCCGGTTTTGTGTGGCAGAACCGCTTGGTTTCGCAGCTTTGCTTGCGAGCATTACTATTCTGTGTTTAATGGCTGAACAGTCATGTTCGAGGATCTCACGAATCAAAAAGGCCTCTCCTTGGATCGGCTCATCACTCTCTGCCGAATTGCGGACTGCGGGAGCATCGGAGAAGCTGCCAGCCGCTACGGCGGTTCCGGCAGTGGCGCCGGAACTCGTCAAGCTCAATTCAGTCGGCAAATCGACGAATTGGAAAAGTTTTTCGCAGTGGATTTGCTGGATCGGCAACAGAAGCCTTACCGACTGAGCCGCGATGGTGAGGAGTTGACCACCCTGGCTCGCCACTTTTTAGGCGGTCTGGAGGATTATCAGGGAACTCGCGGCAAGACGCCCAAGCGATTGGTCGTTGGGGCCGGTGAGAGCCTCATCCAATGGTTTCTGATGCCGCGCTGGATGGATTCATGGAAGGATCTTTTGCCAGGCTGCTCGATCATCTTCAAGAATCTGCAGACGGAGAAGGCGATTGAGAAACTCGTCCAGGGCGAGATTGATCTGGCCTTTGTCCGAGACAACGCGGTCAAAAAACCTCTCGAAAAGTCCATGATCACCGAATTCGACTATCATTGCTTCATGCCGAGAGCCTTCAGAGGTCGCCCGGAAGGCAAGACGGTTCGATTGAAGGATTTGGAGAAGTTCCCAATGGCGGCACTGGAAGGAGAGGGGCAATTCCGCCGCAAACTGGAGGAAGCGTTTGAGAAAGCAGGTGTGAAACCTCACTTTGAGATGGAATGCAGTTCTTCCACCCAACTGGCGAAAGCCGTAGAGCGGCGGCAGTACTGTGCCGTGCTTCCAGCGTATGCTGCCGGACAACTCCCGGACCATGTCATTGAATATAGGATCGAGGATTTCAAGGAACAGCGACGCCTCTGCTTTGCGTGGAATCCCAAACGGATCACCTTTCGACCGATCATCGAAAGCGCCCTTGACGTGATCAAGCGTGACGTTCTTTCTACTCAACAGGCATGACGGTTGCGATTTTTTCAGGTTACCCAGTGCCTGGCCCGTGCATGGATTGAGGAATGCAACGTCGCCCTTCTCCGCCCCTCCCTTTGCCTTCTTGACGAAAGCGCGATTTCCCTCGCGAAGTTTCAGGCGCGGAACCTCCCTCAAACGGCGTGAGCAACAGGAACGATGCGAGAACCGCTATCCACATGGATCACCAGAATTCCAATCGACGCCGTGACGAAGAACTGACGATTTTGAATCGCCCCGCAACGCCTGCCGTTCCGGCATATCCACTCGACAAGATTGCCGGACGCGTAAGGGCGCGCGGAATACCGCGCGGAAATAGCGGTCTGGTCTTACCGATCGAGTTCACATCAGACAAGCTGCGCCGACATGGGCTGGGCGAATTGCCGGAAGGGATGAAGCGCCTCCCCCAAGCCGAACAGCATCTGACTCTGATTTCCCGTCAGGCGTGGCAGAAGATGATCGAGGAAACAGCTCGGGGGTTGGACCTTGTTCCCGAGATACTGGATCAGCGTGCCCGCGCCCTGCTGGCCGAACCGATCCATTGGGCGGATCTCAAGATGACCCGGCTCAAACTGGGAACGCCGATCATCGCCCGACGGTTTGAAGCGTCGGGGGCGCTCAAAAAAAGCAGCCTGGTGGCCCCGGTCGGCAATCAGCAAGCCGCGCACGATTACGTGGGAACGATCTTGGATCGACTCAATGCTCTTTTGGGTCTGACGAAGACTGAGCGATTCGTCAATCCGGACGACCATCGGTTTTTCCATGTGACGCTAGCCAACTCCGGGAGCGAGAACCATGAGGCGGGTGATTCAAGGGCGAGTATTGGCGATATCCGGCAGGATGATTTCTCCCGACCCAAAGGGCTCTGACCAAAATGGTTCATGGGCTCCGGCTCGATCATGCCTATCGAGGCATGGTTGTTTGCATCTGTATTGTTTCCAGTAATGTAAATGGGTGCCAGTGTGAAGCACCATGAAAACAGAACCTCAGCACCCTTCGCCTTCATCCCGTTCGGTTTCGACCCTCTTGAAGAGCATACTCGGCTCTCGAACCAATCAACGATCAAGTGTGTGATCGTGCATCTCTCTAGATGCGTCAACAAGCATGATACTTACGTTCACAACGCTTGTATGAATGAAACAACGTGCTAGTATTGATCGTGTAATCCAGCAGGTTGCAGCGTTTCTCGGGACCTCACTCACCTCCCACGAAAACTTTGGCTACAATCATACTCGATAACACATTGTAACAGACGTTAAAATAATTCGATAGGCAACTTTAGAAAGATCGTTTCACTCCCCCAATCACCATGAATCCACCCACCCAACTCCCATCCTCACTCATTGATCATTTCCTTGCCAATGACCCTTCACTGGGCCGTCTTTATGGCGTTGAGCCCGAGACGGTCAGGGCCGTTAAACCAAACGGTCGGAGGATGATTCTGTGGTTGATCGTAGGCTGTGTGGTGTTGCTCCTGTCAGGTGGCGGCGTCTTTGCGAGTTTCGGCTGGTCCTCGCGGCTCCCGGCTGAGTCTCCCATTCCGGGGCCGTTGCCGATACCTATGGTTGCGGTTCAACCCAAACCGATCGAGTCCGTGCTCTTCTCGCCTGGCGAACAGGAGCTAACGAGTAACGAACGCGAGACCTACGAACGACTGTTCCAGGATACCCGCACAATGGCCTCCACCCGGCTCCGCCAAGGTAGTGGGCCCTTGTCCTTCTGGACGGAAGACAACGCCGTGGGAGCCAACACGATCCGTGACGGGCGCTTCCGGGAGTTCTACGTCGATGAGACCGAACGCAGCCTGACACTGTGGTTCCGCAACACCGACGGCCCGGAAGGGGAATTTCCACGGGACCGTGTCTCTCTTCACCTCGACAAGGTATCCGGGCAGAGCGTGGTCGTTGCGGCTGTGTATCCGGAACCGGGAGCACCGATCTGGCTACCCAAAGACGTGGCGCTGAATCACCTGCACCAGGTCGCATCTCAGTGGATCGAGCAAGACCTCAAGACATCGCACTAAGAAAACCCGCTTCTGCGGTTCTCAACCTTTCCATCAAACTCCAACCAACATCTAATCATGACCAACCCACAAACCCACATCGCCTACGTCCTGGACCGTTCCGGTTCTATGCAACATCTCACTGAAGCCGCGATCTCCAGCTTCAACGAATTCCTCCGCGAGCAGAAGGAGGAAGGGGATGATGCCTCTTTAACCCTCGTCCTGTTCGACGATCAATACGAGGTGCCGGTCGAGAATCTCCCCATCAAGGAGGTTCCTGATCTGGACACCAAGACCTACACCGCCCGCGGATCAACCGCTCTGCTGGATGCGGTGGGCAAGACCATCGACAACCTTCAGAGTCAGTTCAAAGACCGGCCGGTCGGGCTGGCCCCGGCGAAAGTGATCGTGGCCATCTTCACCGATGGCTGTGAGAACAGTTCCTTGGAATTCGACTGGAAGCAGGTTTCCAAGAAGATTCGCGATTGCCGGGAGAATCACGGCTGGGAATTCCTCTTTCTTGCCGCCAATCCGGATGCCATTGCAACAGCCTCGCAGATGAGTATCGACCGGAAAGATTCTGCGGAGATCTTCTTCTCGAGAGAAGGCATTCGAAGCTCTTCCAAGGCGTATTCCCGAAAAATCTCGGCCCATCGCGCCTCCCTCAAAGCGGGCATCGCGCCTTCACCTGATTTGCAAAAACCGATGGAAGAGATCGTGAAAGAAGAGGGCGGCGCTGCTGACGAGAAGTAATTCGCCTTCGATCTGAATTTGGGCAGCTCCGTCCAAGCGACGGCTTGGGCGGAGCTATGCCCTGAACTCCTAACCAACACCTACCAAAATCATGTTTATCATCAAACTCTTCGCGATTGGCATTCTCGCATCGCCCTTTGCTCTTCCGGTCTACGCGCTGCTGCAAAACGGTCGCGGCCCGATCATTGGAGTCTCGCCAAATACCACTTTTCACCAGAAGTGCGACGTTGAAACGCCCCTGGCGTTCCATAACGAAACCAACTCCGATTCATCGGAATAACCATACGAAAAACCATGTCCCATTTCACCTCACTCAAAACCAAAATCGCTGAGGCCGATGCGCTGGTTGAGGCGCTTCGCGACGTCGGATTCGACAACGTGGAAGTTTACGAAACGGCGCAGCCTCTTTACGGCTACCAGGGCGACGTCCGTTCACAAACCGCCGAGGTCATCATTCGGCGAGAATTCGTTGGGCGTGCCAGCAATGACATCGGCTTTAAACGTGGCCTGGACGGAATGTTCGAAGCGATCATCTCCGGCTTTGACCGCGCCAAATATTCAGAGACGTGGATTCGCGAGCTCACGCAACGCTACGCCTACCACGCGAGCAAAGCCAAGCTGGAGGCACAGGGCTTCAGCATCGCCTCTGAGGAGACTACCCAGAACGGCCAGATCCACCTGCAACTGAGGCGCACTGCCTGAAACCAGAAGCCTAATCAAACACCGAAAATGGAATTTCAAGAAATCGACGTCTTCATCGAACCCGACGGCCAGGTGCGCCTGGAAGTGCGCGGATTCAAGGGCGGCAAGTGCCTGGACCTAACTCGCGACCTGGAAGCGGCGCTTGGCGGCGAAGTCCTCTCGCGCGAGATGACGGCCGAAGCCAGTGAATCGGAATCCGGATTCTCAGCCGGTGCCCAGCAATCCGCAGGGAGCTAGACCATGAACCTTCGTATTCATAACATCCTGCCGCAGACTCGCGTCAATGGCCCGGGCCTGCGCACGGGGATCTGGGTGCAGGGCTGCACATTGGGTTGCCCTGGCTGCTTCAATCCGCTGACTCACACCAAGAGTGGGCAACCACGCTCGATCGACCGCGTCTGGGAGCTAATCCAAGTTCAAGGCGAGGCCATCGAAGGCATCACCGTGAGCGGCGGCGAACCGCTTCAACAGTTCGATGCCGTCGTTTCCCTCCTCGAGCGCGTTCACCGTGAATCCAGCCTCAGCGTATTGCTGTTCACCGGCTTCCACTGGCACGAGATCGAGCGAATGCCGAACCATCGGCGCTTGCTCGACCTCGTCGATGTCATCGTGGCCGGACGCTACGACCAGTCTCAGCGGGTTGGCAGCGGCTTACTGGGATCGGCCAACCAAACCTTCCACTTCCTGACCGATCGCTACAGCGCGGCGGACCTCGAAGCGGTGCCCGCTTCGGAAATCACGATCGACTCCGAAGGCAACCTGCAAATCTCCGGCGTCGACCCTCCACGTCTCGTGGCCTGAGGCGACTCCTCAATCCCATCCTCATCCACCAATAGAACCATGAAAATCCCTTTCCAAACCGAACTCGATACCTACCTGCGCTCGCGCTGCACCTTGGTCGTGCTGACGACGCCTGAGGAAGAACGTGCCCTTGAGACCCTGAAAAGTCTCTGCCACTCCACCCAGCGCCATTGCATCAGTTGGGACATCGCCGAAGGCTTCACCCAGCTGACCGACGGAGCTCCGTCGCTGCAGACGGCTAAGGATCCGATGAGTGCCCTGGAACAAATCGACAAGGTCGATGGTGAGCTGGTCATCGTGCTCAAGGACTTCCACGAACTCTGGGGCGAGAACGGCAGCCAGCCGATGTTCAAGCGCAAGCTGCGAAGCGTGGTGCAGCGCCTTAAGTTCAGCCGCAAAACCATCGTGGTCACCACGCCAACCAAGAAGGTGCCGTCCGAATTAAAGGACGACGCCATGATCCTGGAATTTCCCTCTCCGACGGTCGAGGAATTAGATCAGGTGTTAGAGGGCTTGACTCAGGCTCCGGGCGTTCAGGTGAATTTGACCAAGCTTGGTCGGGAAAAGATGGTGCAGGCCGCTCTTGGCCTAACCGCGTCGCAGGCTCGCCGCGTCTTTGCCAAGGCGGTGGTTTCCGGCGGAGTGCTCGACGATCGCGACATCGACATCGTCACCCAGGAAAAGAAGCAGGTTGTGGCTGAGAACGAGGCGCTCGAATTCTACCCCGTCACGGAGACGCCCGATAACGTCGGCGGGTTGGGTGTACTGAAAGACTGGCTGCGCCTGCGCGAGCGCGCCTTTACCCGGGAGGCTCGCGATTACGGGTTGCCCTCGCCGAAGGGGATGGCGTTGATCGGTATTCCCGGCACCGGTAAGAGCCTGACGGCGAAGATGATCGGCGGGCTCTGGCGTCTGCCGCTCGTCCGGCTCGATGTTGGCGCGCTGTTCGGTGGCTTGGTCGGCGAGTCAGAGGAAAACACGCGTCGGGCGTTGAAGCTGGCCGAGACCGTCTCGCCCTGCGTCTTGTGGATCGACGAGATGGAAAAAGCTCTGGCCCAGGGCAGTCTCGACGGTGGCACTTCAACCCGTGTCTTTGGCAGCATCCTCACCTGGATGGCCGAGAAGACCGCTCCCTGTTTTGTGGTCGCGACCGCGAACGATATCTCTGCGTTGCCTCCGGAGTTACTCCGGAAGGGCCGGTTCGACGAGATCTTCTTCCTCGATCTACCGACCTATGAGGAGCGCCGTGAGATCATCCGCGTTCACCTCAAGAAACGGAAAAGAGACCCGCGTGCCTTTGATGTCGATAAGCTGACTCGTGCCTCAGAAGGCTACGTTGGCGCAGAGATCGAGCAGGCCGTGATCGACGCGATGTATTACGGATTCAACGACGACTGCCGGGACATCACGACCGAGGACCTTGTTAAAGCGCTGGCCGACCTGGTGCCCCTTTCCCGCTCCCAGGCCGAGATCATCGAGCATCTGCGCGGCTGGCTACGGGATGGTCGGGCCAAGTCGGCGTCGTTCGAGGGCTTCACCGAGGCGAAGGATAAGCTGGTGCCACTCAGCTCGATCGTTCCGATCGATGTAAACCCCAACTAAGCCGTAACTAAAACCGAAAGGAGGCAAACCATGAATCCATCCGTCCTGCAGGGGCTGTTTCAGCAGCTTCACTGCCGCATACCCCTATTCGGTTGGTGGATCCGTCGGCGTGCCGCCCGAAAGTTGGTCCGGGCCGGCTCGCCCGAGGCTATCGCGATGCTCGCGTTCGCGTTCACGGAATGTCGGGATCGTGGTGTCCGCAGATTGGCCTGGAAGGCGATGGAAAGCGTCACTGACCAGGCTGGGATCAATGAACTGTGCGCGCAATGGCTGAAGACCAGGAATCCCGAATTGGGGCAGTTGATTCGAAAAAGTGGCTGGGTGTCTAACCACTCGGCCAACGCGCGGGTTGCCACGGCCTTGAAATCCGGGGTGATGGAAAATTTGGATGAGGAAACGGACACCTCCCTCATCCTTCAGGCAACAAATTGCGAAGACGAAGATATGGTTCGCTCGGCGATCGATCTTCTGACCCAGACTGAAAACCCGCAGGCCATTGACTGGATGGCGGATCGCTGGGTTCAAACCGGCGATTCGCGTCTTGCCACCATCTTTGAAACGCGCAAGTTAGTAGGCGGGTCAACCTTGAAAGCTCTGGTCTGGACAGCAATTCACGCCGGGCAACCCGAGCGGTTGGCCCATTGCGAACCGGAGGTTCTTCCGCTGCTGGAAGAGCTTCGCGACCTTGGAGGAGCGGCTTTGGAGGAATCCGTCAGGGCCGCGTATCTGGCCCTGAAGCACCCGCAAGTCTGCAACGAGCTTTGTCGGCGAGCGATCGAAGGGGGCGACGCCTTTGCTCAGAGCGTTGTTGCCGAGAGCGGGATGGTGCCGGAAGACGAAATGGAGCGCGCCGTCTTTTTCATCTTGTCAGGACGCTGGGACGAGTATGACGTGCTCGACTTCGAGCAGCGCCTGATCCGCCTCGCCTACCTTGCCGCCCCGGAGTCGAAGCGGAACCGACTCGTGGCCCGCGCCCAGGCCGCCGGTCGGACCGACGTCTTGAAACGGATGCTGGGCGTGGGCCTGGAGAACCAGCAAATCGAGAACCTCTCCGGGGACGAACTCAACCTGATCGTAGCGACCTTGATCGATCGCGAGGACTGGACCTCGCTCTGGGAACTGGCCTTTCAGACCACGCTGGCCTGGACCATCTATATCCTGAAACAGATGGCCGGATCAGATTGGATGCCGACACGTCATGACGAGCAGTCCGCCTACCTTCAGTTGCGGGAACTGGCCCGGGCTGGTTTGCCCTACGATCCAGCCGAAATCGCCGATACTATCCCGGTCTCCCTCTGCCAAGCCACTGCGAATGTCACGGCCAATGTCAACGCGGTCGCCTTTCACCCGGACCGGCCTCTCATCGCGATCGGCACGGGTGACCGTCGCGCGGCGGTCTGGAATTTTCAGACCGGGGAGCTGGAGCATCGCTGGGGCCCTTTCGATCACTCGATCGGCCGTGTCACCTACACGCCTGACGGAGCGCTGATCGTAGGGGAGCGAACCAACGGGATGGCCGATTGCAGGATTTACCGCTGCCACGAGCACGCCGATCCTCAGCCGATCGGCAAACACCGAGCCTCGGTCACCGGCTTGGAAGGCCTGGACGGCGACCGCGTGGTCTCCAGTGGTCGCGACCAAGTGGTTACCGTTTGGGATGTGAACACCGGGCGCGCGGTTCACCAGCGTCAGTTCGACTTCTGGCCGCGGAACCTGACGCTTTCTCCCTGCCGCCAGCGCATCCTGCTTTCCCATCGCGGCACCGAGATGGTCGCGGCCGAAGACTTGCGGACCTCTCGTCGATACGATTGGTCGGAAGGCATCGCGCGCTCGGTCTGCTTTACCCCGGACAGTGACGATTACCTGGTGGGGAAGGTAAACGGGGATCTGCTGCGTGGTGAAGTCCTGCGCGCCACCCGTCTGAACGGCTGTCGGCACGCTGGCGAGATCACCGGTATCGCCATTCTCCCGGAAAAGCAGATTCTCATTAGCGGTGACTCGACCGGCATCATTGTGTTTCGCTCCTGGCCGCAGTGCGCCCGGTTGGGCATCCGTCAAACAGCCGGCCAACGACTGACCTCGCTCTCCGTCAACGCAGACGAAGCGTTCATGGTCACGGGCGATTCCGACACTTCGATTGCGTTCTGGGACTTGCGCGGGGCTGATGTGGTAACGCTCATGTCCAAGCCGCTGGAACGGGCTACGCCGCGCGACCTGGCCGCCGCTTCCAGTTTCAAGGGAGCAACCGGCCTCCCCGCCGAAGCCAGAAACACGCTGCGCTTCGTCGAGTTGCTCCTGCGCCACCGCTTTCGCTATGACATCGAGATCGTCGAACCCGTCATCAAGACCGGCGAACACGAAATCATTCTAACCGACTCAAAACCATGCTGAACTACCTCCGAAAAATCCTCGGTCCATCCGACGTCGCAACACGGACTCGAATCCAGAAACTCGAACTCGAATTGCGGGAACGCGACGAGGCGCTGAATGCGGTCAAAGCAGATCTGGAACGCGAACGTGCCTCCGAATCCGAGCGGCTCGATGAACGGGTTCGAGAACGCCTGAACAAGCTGATGGATGACCTTTCCGGTCCTCTCCAGCAACTCTTGACCCAGAACTTCCTCGTTGAAAAACAGGGCAACGCGTTGGAGGCGAAGGACGTCCTCGCCGTAGCGCGACGCCTCGTCCGCACCTTCGAACAACACGGCTTAAGCATCGAGGTCGAGCCCGGCGCGACGGTCGATTTCGATCCTAACACTCACGAAACCATCGGCCAACCCGCTACCCTTGAACCCGGGCAAAGCGCTGTGGTCAAACTTCCCAGCCTCGCCTTCAATGGTCGCTTGCTGCGCAAAGCCGGCGTCGCTCCTGCCGCCTGACCTTGCAACCCAAACCAAAAACCAACCATGCCACATCTCGCCTGTGATTTCGGAACTACCAATACGGTCCTGGCTCTCTGGGACGAAGCTTCCGCCGAGGGCATTCCGGCGCGTCTCCCCGGCCTGAACCGGCTCCTGGAGTCCGGCGCGGAGGAAATCCCGGTAACGCCCACCCTCATCCATTACACGGCCAATGGCCGGGAATGGCTCGGTCAACAGGTCCACGAGCAGCGGGTCTACGATTCCCCGACAACGTTTAAGTGGATGAAATCCGCCATTTGCCAGCGCAATCCGGCCCGGCGCGACGTCCATGATCGCCGGATCTCAGCGGCAGAAGCGGCTGCGGATTTTCTCCGGTCCGTTCTCACCCTGGCCGCCGCCGAATTCGAGATCGGCGATGAAGAGATTGCCTTCACTGTGCCGGTCGAGGCCTACGAGCATTACACCAACTGGATTGGCGACGTGGCCGCCAGTGTGGGGATGACCCGTTTCCGCTTTATCGACGAACCCTCGGCAGCGGCCCTCGGGTACGGTGCCCATGTCCAGCCCGGCCAGGTTTACACCGTCTTCGATTTCGGTGGAGGAACGCTCGACGTCGCCATCGTTCTCATTGAAAGCGAGGAAGCCGCCGCTGCCGGACGACGCTGCCGTGTTCTCGGCAAAGCCGGGCTCGACCTCGGTGGTTCAACAATCGATCAGTGGCTCTTTGCTGACGTGTTGAAGCGTTGCGGCCGCCGTGACAGCGACAAAGACGTGCGCGACATCAGCCTGCTCCTTCTCAATGAATGCGAGCGAGCCAAAGAGCAACTTTCCGAGCGCAACGAAACCGAAGTCGCCGCGATGCATCCCGAATCCGGTATGGTCGTGGGCGCTGAATACACCCGCGAACACTTCGAAGACCTCCTCGAAGCCCACGGAATGTTTGAGGAAATCACTCGCACCCTTGACCGCGCCTTGAACGATTCTTCAAACCGGGGATACGCAAAAAACGCAGTCCATTCCGTGCTCATGCTAGGCGGTAGCAGTTTAATTCCCTCCGTCCAGAAAACCGTGCAGCGCTACTTCGGCCGCGATCGCGTCAAGCTGGAGCGCCCCCTTGATGCCGTGGCCCGCGGGGCAGCCGCTTTCGTCTCCGGAGTCGATTTTTACGACCACATCCAGCACGACTACGCCATCCGCTACTCCCATCCGAAAACGGGACGGCACGAGTACAAGTTAATCGTTCATCGGGGCACCGAATATCCGACCAAGAAACCCATCTGCGAGAAAATGGTTCGGCCAACCTATCCCGGGCAGACCGAATTGGGACTGGCCGTGTTTGAAGTTGGCGAAGCCCACTCGTCCCGGGGAGCCCACGGCCAAGCCATGGAAGTCGTCTTTGACGTCAGCGGTGCCGCCAGGCTAAGCCATGTTGATGCGGCCCAGGCCACGGAACGCTCCCGTTTCTGGGTCAATCAAGACAGCCCCACCTTTCTCGTCGCCGACCCGCCAGCCCAAGGAGGCGAGGACACGTTCCGGGTAGAGTTCAGCATTGACGGGAACAAGCATCTGCTAATCACCGCGTGCGATTTGCGGACAGAACGCACGGTCTTCAAAGACTATCCCTTGGTGAAGCTTTCGTAGCTTTCTTTGGCTGCCTGAGAGCGTCTATCAAATACCCCATGAGATCACGAAGTCTTGATCGAACAATTACTGGTTGAAGACTCGAACACGATCAGATGCGCCTGTTCGAAAACCTAAATAGATCTGCCAAACCCCGCTGCTTCGACTCCGCCCAGCCGAAAATGAGAAGCTCCGGATGTTGGATTCGAACCAACGACCTAGTGGTTAACAGCCACCCGCTCTACCGCTGAGCTAATCCGGATTGTTGACGGCGTTCTCGCAATCGGGGAAGGTGAAGTTGTCGATTTTGTGGGAAATTGCAAGGGAAAATGTCTTTTCGAGGGAACTGATCCGAAATCTCTCTCCTAGCCTGGAGGCCATTTGAGAGGGCGGCCGGCCAGGAGGTGAATGTGGAGGTGAGGGACGCTTTCTCCACCGTCGCTGCCGTGGTTGATGATGAGGCGGAATCCTTGGTCGGTGGAGTTGATACCGAGGTCGGTGGCGATTTTGCCGGCGATCAGGAGCAAGTGGCCGAGAACGGCTTGGTTCTCGGGGGTCGCTTCGCCGACGCGCGGGATGACCTGCTTGGGGATGATGAGGAGGTGGGTGGGGGCTTGCGGATTGAGATCGTGGATCGCAACGCAGTGATCGTCATCGTGAACGATGTTGGCGGGAATTTCTCCGGCGATGATTTTCTGGAAAATGGTCATTCCTGAAAGAGATTCCGATTTTTCGAAACCGCAAACATCGACGCCCAGAAATCAGTGAGCCGAATTGCCCACTATCTGCTAGGTGACCATGAGCGAGAGACCGCCGCGAGCATTCCCGCCTCGCATCATCTCCTGGGCCATGAACTCGAGGATCTCGTTCTGCAGTTGATCGCAGGTTCCGTTCCACCGCTTTGCCCCGCTGATGTGTTGAACGGCGTGGCGCAGCTCTGAACAATGGAGGCGGCGGGTACCGAGTTGCCGAATCGAAGCGATCCGTTTCGCGAGCAGTTGAAAGAAGAGCAGCTCGAATCCAGAGCCGGAGTCCTCTGCCACGGTCGCGAGCGAAAGTCGCGCCGGAGGAGCGCTTTGCTCCAGATTTCCCGCAACATCCGGGAATCCAACTGCTTGCAGGGTTCGTTCAATCTTCAGGAACAATTCATCGATCCCAATGGACGTCTGGTGAAACTTCTCTTTGAGATAGAGAATGACCCCTTTCGCAATATCATCCGCAAACCAGCTATCCTCATGACCCGAACGGTAGGCCGCATCGCGGATCACGTCGAAGACCCACGACTCTTCGTAGTGGACGACTTCGCCGCGCTCGATGCGGAGGAGGGGTAGTTGTTCTCTGAGGGAAATCACGTTAGGCCGTGTCAATGTTAGGGAAATGACACAAAGTCAAACCGATTCTTGGGAAGAGGGCTGTGCTCCCAGCTTATTCCCAAGTTGTCCCCAAGTCGGCCCTAACAACCCACGAAATGCAGGGCTTTGCCCCCCCCTCAACAACGGCTCCGAAGCCTTTTCAGGCCATTTTAGGAGTCTTTTCGAGAAAGAGGTCCGGCTGGCCTTTCCGCTCATCCGGCATTTCCGATAGGGACTGAATCTCTTCGATGAATTCACCCACGTCTTCGAACTGACGATAGACCGATGCGTAGCGAACATAGGCGACAGGATCGATGTTACGAAGTTGCTTCATGACGAGCGGCCCAATTCGCTGCGAGGCGATTTCCTTGAGGTTTTCTGCTTTCAGCTCCTGGATGATTTCATCGGCAGCTTTCTCCAGGATTTCGGTGGGAACGGCCCGCTTCTCGCTGGCTTTGAGGAGACCGCCGAGAAGCTTGTCTCGACTAAAGGCTTCCCGGGTGCCGTCGCGCTTAATGACCCGAAAGTCGCTCTGTTCCAGCTGCTCAAAGGTGGTGAAGCGGTAACCACAGGAAAGGCATTCACGTCGGCGTCGGATTGCCGAGCCGTGCTTCGACATTCGGGAATCAAGGACCTTATCGTCCAGGCTCTGACATTTCACGCAACGCATTGCAACACTGAATCTGTGATCGGGCGCACGTCAAGATATTGTGGCATGAATTCGAAACAACGCACTATATGTGGCGTTTTTGTGGAAAGTCAGCCTTTCTTCAAGGTTTTGGAAACCGCTTGGACGTTTTCTTCGTCGAGCGGTTCCGTCACATAGCCGATCTCCAGCAGAAAGGCGTCCATCTTCCGGATCGTATCGAGGAAGATCTCGGTGTTGCTTTTGGCTTCGTTGAAGAATCCATGCGTCTGGCCTTCATAGAGATGGAGAACGCTGAAGAGGTTTTGTTCTTTCATTTTGTCGCGAAAAGATTCGGCGGTCGCGACGGGAATCAGCTTATCTTGGGTCCCGAGAAACACCACGGCGGGAGGATCATCGGCGGTGATGTTGTGGGCTGGTGAAAACGACTCCCAGAATTCCTTCACTTTGGCGTGGCCCCATCCATCGGGACCATTGTCGTAAACTGGATTGAAGAGAACGAGAGCATTTGGCTTCGAGGAGACTGTGAGGTCGTCAGTCGGTTCATCGTAGCCTTCCACCATCCCTGCAGCAGCAGCCACCTGTCCACCGGCGGAGCCACCTCCGACAGCCACCTTGTCGGGATCGATGCCGAGCCGCTTGGCATGTTGTCGAACCCAACGAATCGCGGATTTCCCGTCAGCCACGCATTCCTTGGGGCCAGTGCCTTGACGGCCTTTGACCCGATAATCTGCCGTCATCGCCACGATTCCTCGGGAAGCCAAGTAGCGACAGTGCTGTTCAAACTGACCGGGACTACCTCCGACCCAACCGCCTCCAAAAAAGAAAACGATGGCCGGACGAGCTTCTTTTGCCGGATCATGATCCGGGGGAGAAAAAATGTAGATTTTGAGTTCGTCACCGGAAGCGGTCTTGTAGGTTTCCGCGACGGCACCGGGAAATTCGAAGACGGGGGCTTCGGCCCGGGCGAAGAGAGCGAAGGCGAGCGATCCAACAATCAGGGTCAGGGTTTTCATTCGTTCTTTGCTAGCGCAGAAAACCCCGGGAATCAACGCACCAGCCGGGAAAGGCTTGCCAAGAAGGCAACTTCCTGTCTATTTAGGAGTTGAGTCAGGGAAGATGGTCATTAGAAATGAGGAAACCTAACATGGACATAATTTTCGATGAAAGCGGCCATCACGTTTGTCTTTAGTCTGCTCATCGGCTTCGGCCAACTTGCGGCGGGACCGGCGAGCCCAGGTAGAGAAGTCATTACGATTTGCGAAGACCCCGAGGGGTTTTGCGATTTCTACGATGACCTCATCGGGCTGGCAACGATTTACGAGGGGGACCATCCTTTCCTCAAAGAGCTCCGCCTGACCGGTCGGTATCACGGTCAGTATTACCGCGTCGAATCGGAGGCCCACAGAGGCGACTGGGAGAATCGTCGGGTTCGGTTAGGACTGGCAGCGACGTTTTCAGACTACCTTCAGTTTCAGTCTGAATTCAATCTGAACGAGAACTTCGAACCTTCCGGTCGAATGGTGGACAATCTTCACGAGGCCTATTTTACCTGGAAACCCAGTAAGAAATACACCGTGGAGGTTGGCAAAATGCGAGTGAACTTCACCCGCGAGAATTCGACCTCCTCGAATCACATCAAAACGATCGAGCGCTCTTTGATCGTCAACGAAATCGCGCCGTCCCCGGCGGGCGGCATCGTCGGGACGGTTCACAATTGGCATGGATTCGATATCTCGTTTGGCGGGTTTTCCGGCCAACTCACCGAAGACTGGGGCCTTCCGGAGCACGGTTCCTGGGGACAATACGGGCGCATTTCCCGCGACTTCGGAGAGAACACGAATATCCGGATCGATTGGTTTCATCGCCACGGAGATCGGAACCAAAACGCCTATCGGCCTTATCACGAGAACTTCTCTCTCAGTAGCGTCAGCCACTGGGGACGTCTCCATTTGATGACAGATTTCATCTACGCGGACGATGCCTTCAATGACCTCGCCTCGGATCTCAATGGCGCCATCATCATGCCGTATTTTGATCTGACGGACCGATTGGAAGCTGTCTTTCGCTACCAATTCGTGATGGCGGATGAGATGGATGGCATTCCCGTTCAACGACGCTACGAGCAAGAAGGATCGCCCATCGCACGGGGCGATGAATATCACGCGATTTATGGCGGCTTGAACTATTACCTTTGTGGGGACCGGCTCAAGATCATGAACGGTGTGGAATGGTCGACGCTGGACGGGTTTGATCGGGACCACCAATTCTGGACGTTCGTGACGGCTATCCGGATATATTTCTAGCCTGGCTTATTCATGATCCTTCCGCTATGAGCCACGAAATGGCATCCATAACGGCGTCAAACTTGATTTTCCCGGTTCAACGTATCTCTGGATACGCCTCACCGGGAACGTCTGCGTTTTCCTGGTTCTGAATGCCATTTCGTGACGCTCGCCTTGAAGTTCATGATTCAGCGAAACGTTTGTGGTTTCTAGAAATTGTAGAAAAGCCCTTCGTTTTTATGGGAGTCGTGATATTTTACTAAGTTTAAGTAAATTTCATGAATTGCCCACACTGCCAGCAACAAGTGCTCCCCGATGGCACTACCTGTCGGCACTGCGACTTCGATCTCACCACGGCAGAAAAGGCCTACGGGAAGAAGCTCGTTCTCCTGCCGGTGATTTGTGATTTGGCGAATTGTCTTTCTCGGACGGACCATGAATCCCTCGCGAAGACGATCCGGACCTGCAGTCGCCAGATCGCGCCCTTCTTCGTTCGCGTTTGTCTGGTTGAGTTGCCTCAGCAGACGTCGATTCAGGAATTCGGCTTTTGGCTGATCAATCACGCGAAGGTCGATCCGGATTCGAAGACGTCTTACGAAGACGCCGTTCTCCTGATCATCGATCCACGCTCGAAGAAGGTCGGCTTTTCCCTGGGATACCGCGTGGAAGCGTTTCTCGATCGGGCGCGGATGGAGTCGATCCTGATGAAGGCGCGCAACGCGTTCGCCGAAGCGGAATGGAGTCTTGGCGCGCAAATCGTTCTCTCTAAGGTGACGCGAATCCTGGCCCGGGAAGTCGCGAAAGCGGCTCCTCGCCCGAACGCGCATGGAAATTCTCCTCGGAGGTTTCGGCGCCCGACCGTCTTCGCCCTGAAATTCTCGAGCCTGTTCAGCCCTTCATGAAGGGACTCGGAACAGGTGTGGTTTGGCTGACGGTGGCGCTCGCGCTATCGGCGGAATGGGCGGCTGCGGAGACAGACTTCGACGACTACTTCGAAGAATCGAGTGATCGCGTCCTCTGGCCCTTTGGCAAACGGGAACGCAATCGCAACAGTCCCAGCAGCAAGGAAGAGCTCTTCGATTTTTCCTTTCGCAAAGACGGGGACTCGAAACGGCGCAATTTCAGCACGCCACCGTACCTTTCCCTCAGCTCTCTTCCCGAGTGGGAACCCGAGCAAAAACCGGAAGATGCCGTGATGATTCTCGGCGGTCATCTCTGGCCGAGCGGTCCCTCCCTGGACCTGGAGATTTCCGATTCGGAAGACTGCACAACGGTCTTCATCGCCCAAACCAAAGAGCCATTCAGACCTTCTCTCGAACTCCCTGAGCCGGACTTCGAGGCACTTCCGAAGGGATATCTGGTCGATCCCGCAAACCTGTTGGAAGCGGATCTTGCTCAGCAGTTGGAGCAGTTTCTCGCGGCCCTTCATCAAGGGTCGTCCGTCGAGCTTTATCTCGTGGTCGTCGATGAAAACTACGCGATCCAGTCGGGAATGAGCGCGGAATCCCTAAGGCAACGGTGGTTCGAAGGGGCTGAAGAAGCCGTCATTCTTTATCCCTACGGAAATCCCGCGAAAGCGCAGACGGACTGGGGAGCGAAGCTTCATGATGACTTTCATCAAACGGCAATGCAGGCCCATCTGATGGCGAGCGCCGGAAGAGCGTTGGATCTGACCGACCCGCAGAGACAGATCGAGCACTTCACGACCGAACTCGCTTTTCAGCTGCAGCGCTTTTCTCCCGCTTTGCAACCGGAGCGGCAACTGGTTTTTCGCCTCCCGGCACCGGAGGATTTGATCCCGGTTTCAGGGATCCGAATTGCCCCGGAATTAGCGGCGATTGGCCCGAAGCAGGGAACGCAATCCGGGCAGAGAGCGCTTCTCGCGGTCCTTCTGCTGGGCGCGATGGGATGGCTGGTTCTGAGCCGCAGCCAGCCGAGTCTTCAGCCCTTGTCCCACGTCTCCCAACCTCGCACTCAGTCGCGTCTCGGAGCGCTTTATGGAGGTGGAGGCCACCCGGTTGTCTCCTTTGAAGGGTTCGCTGACGAACCCAACCAGCGTCTCCAACGAGCGCGCCAACTGGGGAGCGACGGGATCGCCCGATTGGTTGCGGGATGTCGCCGGACGGGACGGAGATTTCGGTTGTTGACTCTGCGGCTTCGCCGATTTTTTCGCGCCGGCAAATAGGCCCCGTGGTTCTGGCTCGGGAACCGGAGCTGGAACCGAAATCTTCTGCACGACCTCGACCGTCACGGGGACCACGCCGCGATTCACGAATTCCAGATCGTGGGCCACTCCCAGGCTCACATCGATGATCCGCCCCGTGATGTAAGGACCGCGATCATTGATCCTCACCACCTTGTGTTTTCCGTTCGCCAAATTGGTCACTTTGACCCGACTTCCCAGAGGAAGCGTTTTGTGCGCTGCTGTGTCAGCCCATTCATTGAAGCGCTCGCCACTGGCTGTGGCATAGCCGCCATTCGTTTTCACGGAATACCAGGAAGCCTTCCCGTGATAGACGGATCCAGTTTCTTGATACTTCGTGATCATCGGCGGAGGCGTGGGAGCGGAGCTGGTCTTGGTGGTTTCGCAGCTCACGGAGAAAAAGGCGAGGAGGACCGCACAGATAGAAGACAGGGCTTTCATGAAAAATGGGTTTCGAGGTTCGAGATTTCCTAGCTTTGTTCTAGAATTTCTATAACAGAGATATTTTCCCCGTTTTTAGCAAGATTGATTCCCTTGTCAACTCTTTGCCCACGTCCTTCGCTTCCCCCGGTATTTCAGCTTCCTTCACCTAACCCTACCCCATTGATCAACCGAAGCGCCGACCATTGACGAGTTCGGAATCGTCGCGAGACTACCTAATGCCCCGACTTGCCGCCTTTCCGAAGCCCTACATGCACGCCCTTTGCAAAGACGGGACCATGGGAATCGCCGAATGGGTGGACATGGCGGCCCAACTGCACATCGATGGGCTCGAATTCTACGCTGGGTTTCTGGAACTGGAAGATGAAGCGAATTGGGAGCCTGTTCGGCTGCGGGTGGAAGATGAGGACATGTGCATCCCGATGCTGTGTTGCTCGCCGGATTTTACCCATCCCGATGCCAGCTTCCGAGCCGAGCAAATCGAGCAGGAAAAGCGTTGGATTGATCTGGCGGACGCTCTCGGAGCCCGATTTTGCCGGGTCCTCTCCGGGCAACGCCGACCAGAACTCTCGATTGATCAGGGAGTTGGCTTTGCAGCGGAATGCATCGATGCCTGCGCCGACTACGCCAGCAAAAAAGACGTCACCCTGATTCTGGAAAACCATTACAAGGACGACTTCTGGAGTTACCCGGAATTTGCCCAGAAGAGTGAGGTTTTCTGCCAGCTTGTCGATGCCATCACCGCCAAGAATTTTGGCGTCAACTACGATCCCAGTAACGCGATTCTGGCAGGGGAAGATCCCCTCGACCTTCTCGCCAACATTTCTCATCGCGTCGTCACCATGCATGCAAGCGACCGCTTTCTCATTGAGGGAACCATCGAAGATCTGCGGCGCGAGGAGTCCGATTCCGAGGGGTATGCCAGCCGACTCCGCCACGGAGAAATCGGCCAAGGACTCAATGATTACGACGCGATTTTCACCGAATTGAAGCGCGTTGGCTTTGATGGCTGGATCAGCATCGAAGATGGGGTCGATGGCTTCGATCAGCTTCAACGCAGCGTCGGCTTCTTGAAATCAAAAATCAGCCTGCATTGGGCTTAGGTGCGATAGCACCCTCTTCCAACCACCGCAGTGCGTCTTCCGTGGTCTTGAAGATTTGGATGTCGCGACCTCCTTGACTGAACTGTCGATACAGCACGAGGAGGCCAAGAACGGTTTTCTGATTCGCAACGATGGCTTCTTTACGAACTCGGCCATTCCAGTGAAGCCGATCGACTTTCTTGGCGATCGAATCCATTTCCGACATCCCAAAGTCTGATCGTTTAACGCCGGTCACTTCCACCAAAAAATCCAGAGGTTCGTCCCCTTCCGGAATTGCCTCCGCCATGCTCTCCATAAAGATTCTGACATCCGTCATCCCAGTTTCATTTGTCACCTTTACAGACACAAAACCACTCTCTAAATCTACACTATAGTCGATCGCCATATCTTTCCGAAACCCAAGGTTTTGGCAAATGTGCCTAGCCCAATCCCCAGTGCAACCAATAACTGAAAAGGCCCCTTCGTTTTTCTCTAACCCCTTAATTCACAGGCATTTACTAGATCCTGCGTAGAATCGTCTCTTCCCGAACCCGCTCATCGGACTCGGGAAAATCGAGGGTGTAGTGGAGTCCGCGGCTTTCTTTGCGACGCATGGCGCAGTCGACGATTAACGAGGCGGTATCGACCAGATTACGGAGTTCCAGAAGTTCGGTGCAGATCTTGAAATTCCAGTAAAACTCCAGCATCTCGCGGTGAAGATTACGCAAGCGGGTCGAGGCGCGTTGCAACCGTTTGCCCGTCCTTACGATACTGACATAGTCCCACATCAAGCGACGGACTTCGTCCCAGTTGTGATAGATCACCACCAATTCATCGACGTCTTCGGCATCGCCGGTCTCCCACGCGGGGAGGTCAAATTTCTGCAATTTTTTCCCGTCGAGAGGAAGCTTTAAGATAATATCGTCCACCGCTCGTTTCGCGACGACGGCTCCTTCTAACAGAGAGTTACTGGCGAGTCGATTGGCTCCATGCAGACCAGTGCAGGCCACCTCGCCGACGGCGTAGAGTCCACGAACGCTGGTGGCTCCGTTGACGTCTGTCAGCACCCCCCCGCATTGATAATGCGCTGCCGGCACCACCGGAATCGGCTCCTTGGTCGCATCGATACCCAGGCTCAAACACGTCTCGTAAATATTAGGAAAGCGCTTTTGGATAAACGCCTTCGGCTTGTGGCTGATATCGAGAAAAACACAAGGGCCACCGGTGCGCTTGATCTCGGTATCGATTGCCCGCGCGACAATATCCCGCGGTGCCAGGCTCTTCCGCTTGTCGTATTTGTGCATGAACTCTTCGCCATGCTTATCAATTAATCGGCCACCTTCTCCCCGGACTGCTTCCGAAATGAGGAAGGACTTCACCTGCAAGTTATAGAGGCAGGTAGGGTGAAACTGGGTGAATTCCATATTGGCGATCTCCGCCCCAGCCCGCCACGCCATCGCGACACCATCACCCGTCGCGATCTTGGGATTGGTGGTGTATAAATAGACGCGACCGCTTCCACCCGTGCAGAGGATTACGCGATTCGAGCGCAAAGTGAGAACTTCATTCGATTCTTCATCGAAGACATAGAGACCGATGCAGCGATCTTGAGACGCGTAGCCCAATTTGCTGGTGGTGATCAAATCGATGGCGAAGTGATGCTCTAGAAGGTCGATGTTTTTCGCTTCCCGAACGCGTTCGACCAACTTCGATTCAATCTCCCGACCTGTGGTGTCCGCAGAATGGAGAATACGCCGCTTCGAATGCCCTCCCTCACGCCCCAGATCATATTCGTCAACACCCGCTTCGTTTTCACGTCGATCAAACTCCACCCCGGCATCAATGAGGGCCTCGATCGCTTCCGGCGCTTCTTCGACAATCGTGCGAACGACGTCTTCGCGGCAAAGTCCGGCTCCGGCATCTAACGTATCCGCGATGTGTTTCTCGAACGAGTCTTCCGGGCTCCAGACGCAGGAAATTCCTCCTTGGGCCCACGCCGTGTTGGCGTCATTCGCATTCCGTTTGGTGACAATGCAGACGCTTCCATGCTTCGCTGCGTTTAGGGCAAAGGTGAGGCCGGCAATTCCGCTGCCGACAACGACGAAGTCATACGATTCCATGAACGGCCAGCATCGCATCGGGAGGCAGCGGGTGCAAGCAGCCCGAGGCTGACGAATCCGGAATAGGCGTTTTTCTTCAATCGTGCTAAAGTCCTCCACCATGAATCCCGAAATCTCGGAGGATGAACGCGCGCAGCTCCAGCGCTACGCAAAGTGGAACGTCGCATCGGCCCTGGTTTCCCCGATCCTCATCGCGGTGATTGCCGGCCTTGTCATCTACTTCGCCGGTGAGCAAGATCCTTACGTGGGGGTCGTTGCCGTCATCTTCCCGATCATCGGCATCATCCCTCTTGTCGCAGGTTACGTTACGTCCCTGCGATGGAAGACGAAGCCTCCCGTCCTCTTCTTTTTCATCGGGCTGGGGATCTCCGCCGCGTTCGGCTGTGTCTGGGCCGGTTGCGTCTGGGGATTCTGCGCCCGAATGTAGGCGGTCTATTCTGCGGCGGTTTCGAACAAGAAGCTGAGATCATCGCGGGTCAGCGATTTCGCGAAGCCTTCTTCGCCGAGAACGCCGGTCGCAGTCGCTTCTTTTTGCTTCTGAAGGACGCGGATTTTCTCTTCGACGCTGTCCCGCATCAAGAGGCGGTAAGCGATGACTTTGTTCTGCTGGCCGATTCGGTGGGTCCGGTCGATCGCCTGATTTTCAACCGCAGGGTTCCACCAGGGATCATAGAGGACTACGTAGCTGGCGGCAGTGAGGTTCAGACCGCTTCCGCCCGCTTTGAGGGAAAGCAGGAAGACGGTTGGATCTTTCGAGGTTTGGAATTCTTCGATTACTTTCTGGCGGTCCCTAGTTTGCCCGGTCAACATCGTGTAAGGGCGATCTTCCTCTTCGAGCCGCTCGCGAATGATCTCGAGCATGCTGACAAACTGGCTGAAGACGAGAACCTTGTGACCCTCGGCTTTGAGCTGATCCAGGAGGTAAAAGAGCGCGGTAAACTTGGCACTCTCTTCTTCCATGAGAGAGCGATCATACAAGCCGGGATGGCAGCAGATCTGACGGAGGCGGGTGAGGCCTTGCAACACGGTGAACCGGGCGCGGTTGAATTCCTCGTCGTTGTCGACATTGAGGAGCGTCTGTTGAATCCGCTTCACCTCGGTCTGGTAGGCCTCTTCTTGTTCGCCATCCATTTTGCAAAGCACGTCTTCTTCGGTCCGGGGCGGAAGGTCGAGCGCCACTTGGCTCTTGGTCCGGCGGAGAAGGAAGGGGCGAAGCCGCGCGGCGAGCCGTTCCTGGCAGCGGGGATCTTTGCGACGATCAAACCGTTCGCGGAAATATTTGCGCGTTCCCAGGACTCCCGGCATGGCAAAGGCCATCAAGCTCCAGATATCGAGCAAGCGGTTCTCGATCGGCGTTCCGGTCAAGACCAGTCGGTTGTCGCTCTGCAGCGCCCGTGCTGATTTGGCGGCTTTCGAATCCGGATTCTTAATCTGCTGACCCTCGTCCAGAATCATGGCGAGCCATTCTTGGGTGCCGAGCGGTTCCGAGTTCACCCGCAACTGGCTGTAGTTGAGGACGAGGACGTCGATATCGTTCGCCACCGCATCCATATCCAGTTCGAACTTGTTGCGGAGAATGCGGACGCGCAGATGCGGGGCGAATTTCTTCACCTCACCGGCCCAGACATCGAGCACCGACTTCGGGCAAACCACGAGGCAGGGCTTGTCCGAATTCCCTTCCTGTTCGCGGAGCCAGAGCAGCCAGGTGATGGCTTGCACCGTTTTACCGAGACCCATGTCATCGGCCAGAATGCCACCGAAGCCGTTCGTCGAAAGGTAAGAGAGGAACTGGTAACCCTCGATCTGGTAGGGGCGAAGCTCCAGCTTGAGCTGCGACGGCACTGCCGGGCTGACTTGGAGCTTGAGGGCATTGGAGCGCTCGCAAATCTTATTCCACGCTTCGTCGTCGAAGACCTCTTTGGCGAGGGGTTCATTAAGTTGGAGGACGTGCATCCGGTGGCTCTCTCCCGTGAGATCGAAGGGATCCAGGCCGAGTCGGTTAACCGCTTCCGTCTGCTGTTCGGTGAGGTCAATCTGGAGTCGCAGCCAGCCGCCATCTTTCATGCGGACAAATCCACCCCGTGCCGCGACCAACGCTTTGATTTCTTGGGTGGAAAGATTCAGGCCCTCAACGTTGACGATGATTTTGAGATCGAACCAATCGATCTCGCTCGCGACGATGTCGAAGGTGACGGAGGCTTTGACCGGATCCGCCATGAGGGTGGAGAGATGCTCATCGACTTCTTTCTCGAACGCCTCTGGCAAGGTCTCATACCATTCGACGAACTTCTCCGGGAAGGTCTTGGTGACACGACCGCGAAACGCCTTTTTCCCGGCATCCCAGGTGAGCGCCATTGGCTCCATGATCGTGGGGAACTTTCGCAGTTGGGCGCGATCATACCGGAAAATGACGCCGTTCTCGCTCTCTTTGCGCTCGGCCACGATCCAGCCTTCCTTCTCCAGGGTTTCCCGCCGGGTTTCTTGCGGATCGATCGCGTCCACTTCAACAATCAGATTCTCGCTCTCGCTTCCGGTCAGTTTCTGGCTCAGACGCAGTTTCATGCGAACCTGCATCGCGACTTCGCGAATCCGCTTCTTAAGGGATTCCGGCAAGTCCGCGCCGATTCCGCCAAGGAAAGCGACTCCGGGCTCGCTCAAAATCACGTTGCTGGGAATCGCGTAGCGCGGCTGAATCTCGGTCCCTTCGCCCCAGAAAGCGGGCCCGGGAAAGGCGGTTTCGTCACCCAGATAGAGGCTGGTTAAACCGGGCAGAAGACGCACGATGTGAGGAATCGCCTCGTTTTCGGCGGACATGAGCTGGAGGTAAAAGACGTCTTCCTCCTCGATCTGGCTCTCTTCACAAATCCAGCTAACGGGACGACTGTCTAGCTTCACTTCCCGATCATCCAGATTCACCAGCTTCGCCGCTAGCTCTTCCGTGTGGAGGATGCGATTCAAGACCGCCGCTTGTTCGGCAGATTCCAGGCGGAGGGTAATGGCTTCTGCCTCCTCACCCAATCCGCCGATGAACTCTTCCCAGACCAGAGCCGAGGCTCCGTCCAGCCGGAGAGCCCCGTTTTTGTAGAGTTCGCACAGGCGATTCAAATCCGCCTTCTGGGCGATCGTGTTGAACTCGGCTTCCTGGGGATCTTTCCACTGCAGCCGTGCCTCGCTCGTCGTCAACAGGAGGCGAAATTCCATTTCCTGCGGCGCGTCCAGATCCACTTCGGCGAAGGCACAGACGGTTTGGCGCCATTCTTCTTCTGCCTTTTCCCGCTCCCACTCGCGCATGGAGTGTTCCACCGCCGCGAGATCCGTCACCACTCCGAGAAACTTCGGGTAGGGCATGTTCCGGTTCTCAAAATGGTAAGCGATGTAGTTCCAGAACTGGATGATATCGCCCGGCGGCACCGGCCAGAGTTGAATCGCGTCGTCGTAGGATTCGATCGGCCACTTCGGGTAAAGTCGCGCCATGTCGTGATCCGTCATCCGTCCTTCCGTCTCAAAGCGGCGATAGCGTTGCTCCAGCTTTTCGACATACTTGGCCTCGTTTTCGGACACCGGTCGGTTCAGCTTTTCCACTAAAATTTCGGTCAACGTCTGATCTTCGACCTCGTTGGGCGATTCCGGCAGCTCGCCATTTCGCGCGAGACGTTCCATCATCATCGCGACGAGCGAGGGACAGTTGGCACCCTCATGACAGGAGCATTCGCCCTCCCAGATATTGCCATTCAGCTTCACCACGGTGCGGCAGGCTGAACGTCCTTCTTCTACTTTTCCCTGGATCTTGACGATCGAACCGAAAATCTGGACGACACAGCCTTCTTTTTGCAGCCGTTCCCCCTCCTTGCGGTTGTCTTCGGGAAATGCATTGAGGAAGTTGAGAGTCGCGCGGTCGGGATTCATAAAGGACACGGAAAATGGATCCAACAAAGCAGACCTGAGAGGAGGCACAGGCCGCAAAGGGCAGGCAATTAGCAGAAGCATCAGCCTCCGCGCAACTGCAATTCTGGAAAAGTGCGAACCTCGGCTTCCTCAATCGACTTTTCCGGTTTCATGCCGACTGGGCTTCAGATAGCCTTAGGGCTTCGTTCAAAGTCAGCCTACCCTCCACCATGCGCGTGTTTCGCTGCTCCTGCTCCCCGCAATCTGACCTCTTCTTCGAATCCACCGTTTGCAATGCCTGCAACCGAGTCGCCGGCTATTGTGACGACCGCAAAGAAGTCGTCACCTTTGATCCCGGCCCGGAACCAGACCTCTTTGTTCGCGTCAAGAAACGCGCTCCCATCTATCGGAAGTGTGAGAACAATGCGCTCCACCAAGCTTGCAACGGGATGATCCTCCTGGACGAGACCTTAGAACCCGATCAGCAACCGACCCTGTGTTTCGCCTGCCACTTTAACCACACCATTCCGGATCTGCGCATCCCGCAGCATCTCCCGCTTTGGCGCAAGCTCGAGACCGCCAAACGACGCACCCTCTTCACCCTGGTCTCGTTAAAGCTGGATTTGCCCGACCGCGTCCAAGATCCGGAGACCGGCATTTGCTTCCACTTTCTGGCTGACAAAGACGCCACGGATCACTTTCGCAGTGCGCTCCCCGATCAAGAGCAAGTCTTTACCGGTCACGACGGTGGTCACATCACCATCAACCTGGCGGAAGCGGATGACATCGTCCTCGCCAGCACCAAAATCGCGATGGGGGAACACTACCGAACCCTCCTCGGCCACTTTCGTCATGAGATTGGTCACTACTTTTGGGATCAGCTGATCGAGCCTCATCCGAAGGTTTTGAGCGCGTTTCGGGAGGTCTTTGGCGATGAAACTCAGGACTACCAAGCCGCCCTCAAACACCACTATGAGAAAGGACCGCCCGACCACTGGCAGGAACACCACATCAGCTCTTACGCCACGATGCATCCCTGGGAAGACTGGGCCGAAACTTGGGCTCACTACCTTCATTTGATCGATACCCTGCAAACTGCCGAAAGCTACGGGGTCCATTTGAAGGGAACGAAGAAGCCGCAGAAGAATTCCGCGCTTAACAAACTCGTCCCGGCCCAGCAGACGGACTACTTCCACCCGAAAACGTCGATCGACGAAATCCTCACGATCTGGATGCAATATTCGGTCATGCTCAATGCGCTCAATCGGAGTATGGGCCTCCAAGACGCCTACCCGTTCGTCCTTTACCCGGAAATTCGGGAAAAGCTGAAGTTCGTTCATCGCACGGTTCACGGCCTCCACTGATCGTTCCCGGATGGTTCCTTGAAAAGCTTGGCAAATGGCTCGAACTTTCAGGAAATCTTGGAAGAAATGAATCAATCGGAAGAATCAGAAGTTCTGGCGGAAGCACGCGATGACTTTGTCACGCAGTGGGGCGCCATCGGCAATGCCTGGGGCATCAATCGGACGATGGCCCAGATCCACTCCCTGCTCCTCGTCAGTCCGGAACCGCTCAGCACGGATCAAATCATGGAGGATCTCCACATCAGCCGGGGCAATGCGAATACGAACCTGCGCGATCTCGTCGGCTGGGGCCTCATCAAAAGCGTGATTCGTAAAGGCGAGCGGAAGGAGTATTTCGAGGCGGAAAAAGACATCTGGAAGATGTTCTGCACGATTGCTCGGGAGCGTAAACGCCGAGAAATCTCTCCCGCGATTCAAGTCCTCGACCGCTGCTCTGAGAAAACCGAGAAGCTCAAAACCAAGGAAGCGGCTGAGTTTCATCGTCAGATGGAAGACCTGAGCGATTTCCTCCGCCTAGCGGATCGCGTCATGGAAGGCATCGCCGGGATGGAAGAAAACAAGGTCGTTTCCATCGCCCGGAAGATGTTCGGAATCGGCAAGGGCCGGCACTAGTGCATCATCCGGAAAGTAAGAGGTGCACTTCGCGAGAGATTTGGTTCGA
>CAYGQD010000048.1:0-37107 GCA_964351855.1 uncultured Verrucomicrobiales bacterium | reverse complement strand
GAGCGAAAACCATGTCGTTAAACGCCTCAATCGGCTTTCCCGCTCGCAATCTCTCAATCCAACTTTGCAAAAGGACGTTCTCACGTCCCAAGACTTTCGTCAGGCGGACCACTCGACCGTTTCCTGAGGAATGCCCCAACAATAATGCTTCCATTTCGGCTTTTTGCGCCCCGTAAACCGTTTGCGGATTCGTTGGCTCCTCAAGAGCTACATCCGGCTCACTTCCGTCAAAGACCAGATTGGTAGAAAGAAAAACCACCTGCGTGCCCGCGTCGAGGAGAGGTTCAACAGCCTGGAACGAATGCTCTACATTGACTTCGCGTGTTGATCGGGAATCCTCGTCGCACATCGCAATTGATGTGATGCCTGCGCATAGAAAAGCACGGCTTACGGCTCCAACTGGAAGCCAATCTTTTTGGGGAAAATGGGTCAAATCGAGTTGGATTGCACCTGAACTCGCTCGCCGACTGGTCGTAATAACTTCATTTCCTCGATATCGCAGAGCTCTCGCAAGCTCCCGGCCGATTGCGCTATCGCCACCTATGATCAGTTGTGAGCTCAACTAGACTTTCGGGTGGCACCAATGCCCCAAATGTAATGAGCCATTTGATGGAATCCGGTATGGATCACCTCGTCGTTCATTGAGAAGATGAAGACATTGTGAAAGTGCCTCGAAAGCGTCTCACGCATTGTTACACCGGTTTTGCAATTTACATGTCCGGCCTTACTCGCCGCAGAGGCATACGCCTGAGAATTTTCGGATGGTGTTCCGACAATCAAAATACCCTCAGGAGTTAATGACTCTAACATGTTGCCCAAAAATTGATCTTCCTGCTCAACCGTGATATGCTCCAACACATCAACGGCGTAAGTAGCATCAAACCTGCCCCCTGCCACGGGACCTTCCAACATATCATGAACTTGGTAGTCCACTGGCCATGGCCCTTCTCCCCGATCTTGCGCATCCTTAATGAACACGGGATCAAAGTCCACTGCGGTAACATGATCCACCTCTTGTCTCACTAGCCGCGTCCCAAACCCATCCGCACAACCGACCTCAAGAACCCGACTTTTGCCACTCACCATTTTGGCTACAAACTTATAGCGGGAAAGAAGAAACGTGATCCGCTTAGGATCATCGTTCCAAACATAGTTGCTCATCAAACCAAATCGGCTGAAGCCGTCTTGGTTCCGCATGTCTAGCACGCAATTGTACTGAGGTTCGCGAGTTTCTTCGCTCATAGATTGGTTATTCGAAGTAAATGAAGGAGTAATCGCCTGTGTAGTCCGTTAGGTTGAACCACCATTCCCACTCCTTCGGGGTGAAAAAGCCTTCGCAAGTCAGTTGCCAATACATGAGGTTCACTTTCTCATCCTCATTGCGATACGATTCAACGCACAAGTATTTGTGCTGTTTGCCAACTCGCTCCATCTCACGAAGCGCCGCCTCGAGTTGATACGTGTAGAGATTATGGAGCGTGTTGATCGAAATTACGAGATCAAATGCATCGTCATCGTAGGGCAAATACGATGCACAACCAACCTGTAGTTGGTCACTAACTTCCTCCTTTGCATATTCGATGGCATACTCCGAAATATCAATTCCGGTCACTTCCACACCCGGCACGACTTGGGTGAAGTCATAGAGTAAAAAAGCTTTCCCACAACCGACATCCAGAATTCTGTCTCCCGGCTTGATCCCGTAGTGTTCCACCATAGCTCGCGCGACTTTCTCCCAACGGCCATCATAGCGCATGCCGCCGTAACCAGTCAGGCGATCTCCATCCCAGTAATCATACCCCCATTCCTTAGCCTTTTCTGCAGCCTTGGCTTTGGGATATTCGGTAACGCGCTCCAAGTAATCGCGCTTGGTGCTTTTGTGAACCAGAGAAATAAAATCAACGTAGGCCATAAATTAAAAAAAATCAGTTCAGGGCAGCAAGACGCGGTTCGCAAACCTCGGCAAAATAGGATTGAGCCTTTTCCAGTTGGCGTTGCTGAGAAGTGGAATCCCCCGAAAAGGAACGCCGAGCAGCATCGACCTGCAAAAATTCGTTGAGCAGGATACAACACCATTTCAACCCGTGAAGGCAGAGGAGGAAGGGAAGCGTCTCGCGGAGACGTTGATGATCCAGCTCCGTGAGAACGGGCTCCAGGGCGGTCAAAAAATCTGACAGTAGACGTACATCAATCCGGATCTCAGGTTGAGAGAAAAAGTCTGCGACCAGTTTTCCGGGGCCATCCCAGCCCGCATATTCGAAATCCAGAAAACACGGCCCACCTTGTTCACGAGCCAAAGCATTGTGAAACCCAAAATCAGATGGCGAAACAACGCGCGGTTCGAAGTGATCAGCTTTCGGACAGCATTCCAATGCCTCAAGTGCCTTTGGCAATAGGCGGTTTTTGGCGAAATTCAACGCTAGCGAATTCTCAGGAAGGCTCTCCAACCGTTCGATTCTTTTTCGTAAAAGCTCAACATGCCCACTCATCGAAAAACAAGCATCAGCCGCGATGGGAAGGGCCGATTCCAAAGGTGGATTAGAATGGAGTCTGGTCACGAATTGAATCGCCTGACGAACATCCTGGTCACTTACGGCTTTGCGATAGACCGATCCTTCAACAAATTCCAACAGCGCAAAGCGTTCTGTTCTTGAATACGCGATAGGATTGGGCACGAAGTCAGGAGCGTTTCGATGAGCAACTGCCAAAAAACGCCATTCATGGTCTAACCTGTCGCGAGAGTCGTTGGGATGATGGAAGTAGCGCTTGAGGACCACTGAACGTCCTGCTCTGTCATCGAGGCGGTAAACTTGATTGTTGCGTCCCGCTTTGATCTGCTCAGCCACAAAAAGAGGCTGGAAGCCAGATTCCACCAGCAGACTTTCTTCCTCCGAAGTAAGCATTCAGACCGCCGAAAGTGTTTCCCAAGCAAACTCCCAGCCACTCAACCGTTTAAACTCGGTGTTCTCATGAGCGCCGTTGGGATCAAAAAGAATTGGTCGCGTGAAGCTACCCGGAAATCGCTCGTGCCTTAGGATATCTGGAAGGTCATCCACAAAGCACTCAATTCCTTCATTCGCAACACGGTCGAGCTTTGCTTCCTTGGTCAGCTCAAAAAAACGAGAATTCACTGACGTCATCACCCCTTGAACATCAAGCCAACCCGCTGCGGCTGCGTGTAGGTCATAAGCCGGACCTCGGTAGGGATGCTTGGTTTTGTGACTCACAATGGTCAATCGCCACTGCGCGGCTGCGGCTTTCCTGACGAACTCCAAAAATCCGGGAAACGGTGTCGCATGGTGAATTCCAGGGCCATAGACAAATCCCTGAAGTTCAGTCCAATCGCTTTCCCGTCCATCATCGATCAAGAATTGCTTCACTCCACTTTTGGTAGAATCAACGTCTTCCGGGACTAAATTCCGTTCGCGAGCAGCGGCGAAAAATGCCGTGTCGTAGTTCGCAATCGTGTTATCGAAGTCGATTCCCAGATGCATCGCTCGTCTACTTGTAGTGCAACATGGCATGCTGAACTTCACCCGCGCGCATCTTTGCGATCAGATCGTTCACATCGTCAAGCGGTCCGCGATGAGTGATCAAGTCCGTCAGGTCTATATTGCGGTCTCGCAGCAAATTGAGATACCGCGGAATCTCAAGATGCGGCTGGCTCTGCCCGCCTTCGGAGCCGGTCAAAACGCGACCAAAGTGAAGTGGCAGAGTGTGGAGCGAGACTCTCTTGCTGTGATGCATCACGCCAAAGAGCACGCAACGACCATTTGGCTTGGTCAGGCGATAGCATTGCTCAATCACCTGAGGGAGCCCCGTTCCATCAATCACGACGTCTGCCCCTTTCGAGCCAACAATTGCCAGTATCTGTTCCTCCACGTCGTCAGACTTGGCATTGACCGTGTGTGTTGCGCCGAGTTTCTTCGCCTGCTCAAGTTTATGATCATGCAGATCGACAGCGATGATCGGGTTTGCGCCTGCCAGGTGCGCACCCAAGATCGCTCCGGATCCAATGCCGCCAGCTCCGATGAGGACGACCGATTCGCCAAGTTTGACCTTTGCATCGTGATTGATGACACCGAATCCGGTTGTCAGCGTGTCCGCCATCAGGCAGCAGAGTTCATAATCGGTGTCGCCTGGTACTGCGGTGAGACGGTTTTCGGAGATGATGCCGAGATGATTGAAGGTGGTAATGTGCCCGGCGTTCGTCGTTTTGCCGTTCCAGTCGTACTGCGGGCATTGCGGAGCTTCCAGGCCATCACTGGGCCGCCACTGGAGAACAACTCGATTATCAGGCTTGACCGTTTTGACGCCGGGCCCCGTTTCAAGCACCATTCCTCCCGCTTCGTGGCCAAGCAAGTGCGGCAACCAGTTGTCCGGGCCTTTGACACCGTCAATCTCACCAAGCTGCGAACCGCAGATTCGGCTGACGGAGATATCTACGAGCACTTGGCCTATCCCAAGCTTCGGAATTTCGACCTCATCGATTTCCAACGGCCGCTGTTGTTCGACCAGGATGGCGGCTTTCGTTTTCATGAAGCGGCAGAGAGGCGTTCGATGATCCGCGGCGCGGAAAGACCGAAGAGTTCACGAGCCGTCGTCTGATTCGTTGTTTCGTGAAGGAACTCGTCGCGCGTGCCGATCCGGACCAAACGAGCCTTCGGCATGACCGGTTGATCGACAAACCATTCTGAAACGGCGCTTCCGAATCCGCCAACGAGGCTGTGTTCTTCGAGCGTCGCGACTTGAGCGTATTTGCCGAACACCTCTGTCAAGAGCGGTTCGTCGAGCGGTTTGACCGTCGGCACGCTGTAGACAGTGGCATTGAGCGAATCAGCGACTTCAAGAGCTGTCGGAAGGAGGTTTCCGGTGCAAAGCAGACAGGTTTCACTGCCGCCCTCTCGGAGAGGGATCGCTTTGCCGATTATGATCTTCGGAACCTTGTCGTGAATCACTGGTTCGCCTTTCTTCCCGATGCGGAGGTAGGCGGGTTGATCCTGTCCTAACGCTGCGCGCAAGCACCCCCGCACTTCCATGGCATCGGCTGGAGCCATCACCACCATCTCCGGAAGAGCGCGCATCGTAGCAATGTCCTCACAGGAATGATGGGTCGCGCCAAGCGAGGCGTAAGAGAGGCCTGATCCGGTTCCCACGATGGTCACCGGTTGCTTATGGTAGCAAACGTCAATACGAATTTGCTCCAAGCAACGAGCGGTGATGAACGGCGTGATCGTATAGCAGAACGGTCGAAGCCCTTCGCTCGCCATACCGGCAGCAAGGCTGATCATGTTCGCTTCTGCAACTCCGCAATTGTAGAAGCGGTCTGGAAACTTGGCACGGTAGTCGTTGAAGAGACGGTTGCCGATGTCAGCCATCAGCAGCACGACGCGCTCATCGGCGTCAGCCAGTTCAAACATTTCCTGGGCGAAGGCGTTTCTCATCTCAGTTGGTGAGCAGCATTTCGCGGGCCTGACCGACCTCCTCCTCTGTCGGAATGCGATAGTGCCAATTATTGTCGTCCTCCATGAAGCTGACGCCCTTACCTTTGACCGTATGGGCGACTATCGCGGTAGGTTTGCCGTTCGTGGCAGGGAACCGATCCAGCGCCTCAACCACGGCGTTCATGTCATGCCCGTCGATCTCGGTCGCGTTCCAACCAAAGGCTGTCCACTTATCGACAAATGGGTCCAGCGCGAGCGTTTCCCGGCTGCGAGCGGTTGCCTGCCACTTGTTGAAGTCGATCATCACCAGCAGGTTTTCGAGTTTCTGTGCGGCGGCGAACATCGCAGCCTCCCAGACCGAGCCTTCGTTGCACTCTCCGTCGCTCATAAGGACCAGAAAACGGCTATCGCGCCCTGCGATTCGGGCCGCCATTGCTTTGCCTATCGCAACACCAAGGCCATGACCAAGGGACCCGGTCGCCCATTCGACGCCCGGCACGCAGTTGGGAGCGGGTTGTTCCGCAAGGACGCTTCCAGGATGGCCAAAGTCGTCCAGCGTTTCAAAATCAAGTAGTCCTCGGTATGCGAGCGAGGCGTAAAGTACTGGAGCGGCATGGCCTTTGCTAAGAATGAACTGATCCCGTTCCAGACCGTGGGGATTACCATCGTCAATCCGCATGGCATGCCAGAAGCAACCGACGAGTAGGTCGGCGCAAGACAACTGCGACCCAAGGTGTGGTGTACGAGCTTTGTTGGATAACTCGACGGCTTTATAACGGAGTTGAGCAGCCTGGCGTTCGAGTTTTGCAAGTTTGTCTGGACTCATCAGTAGTTGAGCAATGTAGTAGCCGATTTGATGAAGGCTCCTTTGTCGATGCAGTCGCGGTTCCCCACGATCTTCACCGCGAGCGCTCCAGCGACTTGACCGAAGAAGGTGGAAATATCGATAGGGAGACCAGCAGCGGCGGCAAGAGTGGCAACCGAACAGAAAGCATCGCCAGCACCGACCGTGTCCGTGACCACCCGTTCAAGCGGTGGGCATTCTGAGATATTGGTATCGCAAATCCCGATGGTTTCCACACTTCCACGAGTAAGCCATGCGTATTTGGCACCAAAGTGTTTCTGCAGAACCACGAGTTCTGCTTCGAAGTCTGCCTCACGCTTGCCGCAGGATAAGGTGATCTCCGCTTGGTCGAGAGAGAAAGAGTCCGCGCGATGATACTGCTTATCGATGACGTTGAAGCCATGATTGAAGCTATTCGTCTGGCAATTTAGAGCCATGAACTTGGCTTCTTTTTCAACGAGGCGGCGATGCACCTCCTGCATCAAACCATGACCAAAGTCCATCACGAGAACGACATCGGCTTCCGCACACTCTTTTTGAATCACATCAAGAAGTCGATTCTGAGCATCTTGAGCAGGTGCGCCTTCATCAATATAATTCACCGAAAACAGTTTCCCGATCTCTTTTTCCTTACCAGTGTATTCAACAAAGCGGTGCTTGATGATCGTAGTGAACGAGGGCTCCCGAATGACCAGATCTTGATTCTCCCTGAGATAGCGGCGCAACTCATCTTGTGCCCAAGGCTCTTCACCGGCCAAGCTAATAAGCTTTACATTAGGGGTAAACTCATTGATGTGGCGGAATACCGCAAGGCTACCCCCAGCTTGCGTATCGACGCCGGCATGGCGCGCAGAAAGCACACGACTCTTCGAGGTCAAGCCCTGAACATGGACCTGTTCGTATCGGTCGAAAATAATGTCACCGAGGACAACAACCTTGAGATCCTGAAACTGCTCAACGAGTTCGCGGACGCGATTAGGTGTCCAGTTTTCGGCGAGTTCCGCACAGAATTGTTTCGCTTGGCTTCCGGTGTGGCTTTCGAAGTGCCGATTGAGCAGCTTGGTCGAGCTAAAGACAACCGAACCGATGTAGGCAATGTCACCACCGACACTTTTGACAGCATTGACATCATCGAGAATGTTGCCGGTCGGATCATTGGTGGCATTCTCATATTCTTTACCTTTGCAATATACATCAGGCCGCACACACTCAATCGCCTCTACCGCAGCCGGAAAAGGGATGACGACCACGTAGTCAACGCACTCCAACTCCGCCAGAGCTTTGACACGAAGGTGATCATTAAAGTATGGCCGTCCAGGCCCCTTATTGACGTATTCCTCGCCGGTCAGAGTCACAACGAGAAAATCTCCCTGCGCCTTTGCCTCTTCCAAGTGGTAGATGTGCCCCGGATGGATCAGATCGAAAGTGCCATGGCAGTGCACGACCTTCTTCCCTGAGCGAATCTTCTCAAGCGCCTCGGTCGCCCCTGCGTAAGGCAGAAACTTCCCGTGAAACTCATTTTCAACTGTGGTGGATGGTTCCAAGAATGATGATCCTAAAGTTTGCCTTCTTTGATGAGTTTGGTCATCCACTTTACGTTGCGACTCTGCTCCGAGTCGACTAGGTCACCCAATTTGTAAGCCGCAATCATCTCGTCCATCGCCTGTCCAACCGAGCGTTTCGGGCTGAAACCAGTCGCGAGCAGCTTTTCAGAGCTCAAGCGGTAGGAACGTGGATCATTCGACTCGGTGACAACGACTTCAGCATCGATCTTGTCGCGAACATTGTTGGCTATTTCCAGGATCGAAATGTTCTCAAAGCCGGCGTTGTAATTGCCTGACGCAATATCAGGATTTGCGATCAAGTGACGATAGACGTCAACCAAGTCTTCAATGTGGATGTTAGGGCGAGTTTGATCACCTCCGAAAACGGTGATCTTTCCCTTGTCGAGAGCGGCCATCGTCAGGAGATTCACCGCAACATCGAGGCGCATACGCTTGGACAAGCCACAAACGGTTGCCGGGCGAACGTTGTGTACCTGCATTTGATTGGCGTAGCTAAGTAAGACCCGCTCCGCGACCATTTTGGTCTTGTTGTAGGCAGAGATCGGAACGAGATCGAGGTCTTCAGTCACCTGATCTTCATTCTTTATGCCGTAAACACTGCCTGAACTGGCGAAGATGAAATGCGGAACGCCGACCCGAACTGCGCGGTCAGCGAGTTTCATCGTGGCAAGCACATTTACCTCCCAAGAGAGGGTTGGGTCAAGATCGACACTTGGATCGTTGGCAACGTTAGCCATGTGAAGGATGCCGTCCATGCCTTCAATCGGAATGATGTCGTGGTTGCGGATATCTTCCTGAATAATCGTGAGCCGCTCGTGATCCTGAAGCGCGTTACCAAACCATTGGGTATCGACAACGACCACTTCGTGACCATCAGCAAGCAATGCCTGAGTTAGAACGGAACCGACGTATCCGCAGCCGCCGGTTACCAACAGTTTTTTGGTATCTCCCATGTAGTTCGTTATTTTTTATGAATGTAATGCAATGGCTCATTTCGTAGGGCATCCAAATGCCGATCGACCCAATCGACCGTTTGTGCGATACCGGACTCAAGTTCAATCTCCGGCGTCCAGCCAAATCGTTGTTCGATTTTTGAACTGTCCAGAAGGTAAGCGTGGTCCTTACCGGCCCTTTCAGGGGCAACATCAACGTTGTCCTCAAACGAAACACACATTTTTTGACATATCATCTCTACCAAAGCTCGGATCGAAACGAACCGATTTGTGCTAAGATGGAAAATATCTCCCGGTTCGGCTGACTGCGCGATCTGCAACGTCGCACGCGAAACGTCATCAATATGGATGAAGGAGCGAACCGAAACCCCACCACCATGAAGCTGAAGTTTTTCGCCAAGGTGAATTCCAAGGATCGTGCGAGGTATAATTCGGTAGGGCTGCTGGCCTGGCCCGAAGACATTGGCAGCACGCGTAAACGCCACCGGGAAATCGTAGTTATCCACGAAGTTCATCAAACTCATATCCGCCGCAGCACGAGAGGTGGCATAGGGAGTTGACGGCTTGTAGTCAGTATGTTCGGCAATGGTCCCCTCGCAGTTTCCGTAGACCTCTGGCGTGGAGATATGCACGAACTTTTTCAGAAATGGCATCTTCCGCAATTCGTCATGGAGCCTGATATTAGCTACCGTGTTGGTTTGATACCAATCGCCAGGTGCTTCCCAGCTTTCCGCGACCATCCCCTGCGATGCAAAATTAACCACGTATGAAGGCGCAAAATCCTTCAACGCCGAGACCATTTTGTCCAAGTCCTGGTTTAAGTCTGCCTGAGTGAACTGAAACCGACCCTGAAGATCTGCATCAAGCCAACGATAGGGCAAGAGCGCATCAATAGGCTCATAGGAACGGCTCAAACCAAGTACTTCGAACCCTTGCGCTAGACAATGCGCAACGAACGAAGCCCCAGAAAAAGAATTGCTACCGACAACTCCGATTCTCTTCATGATCTCTTTTCGATTGATCGCTGACCCGCATCGTCCCACTCATATCCAAAACGCTGCAAAATCCCCCGAAACTCTTCGTTGTCGAGCAATTCGTAATGCTTCGGTTCAAACATCTCGCGGTATTGCCCCTCTTTTTTCTTGATCGTCGAAAAAGTCCTCCCAACTCCAAGGACTCCCTCTGCTAGAGCTCGTCCACTTTTCTCCTCTGGTAGCTTCACTTCCAGGTAATCAATTACGCTTATAAGAGTCTCACCTATCGTCCCTTCTGCTCCTGCCATATTCAAGTCTGCGTAGAGCTCTTCAAACCGAATTTTGTGGACATTCGGAGCATCAAGCCATCCATCATATTTAAGGTAATTCTTATACTTTCCCTGCTCGATTAGATACGTAAGCCTCTCTGCATTGGAATTGAACTCACTGTTGAAAAACTCCTGCTCAGCCTTCCCTCCAGCCGTTCTGGTATGCTCCTCCGATGTTGTTACGAAACGCACATAGCTTGAGAGTTGATCACGAGGATCTCGGAACATGAAAAGGTGCTTCAGGCGACGCTCATGAGTAGTGCGTCCAAGCGCAGATGCGGCGCTCGCCGAATATTCCATATGTCCGCTTACAGCTTGCCCGTTTCGTATCCGATTGCAGGAAATCGCGACAGGTTCCGGCGTTACATCTAGCTCCCCTCCATCTTTTCGGTCAGTCAGCCATTTGCCTCTTCGTAGAAAAACCGGTAACACCTCCCATTCACTGAGGTATTCCAACAGTGCATTCAAAAGAAATGTCCCGCTCTTGGGGATTGCGTTTCCAAAAACACAATCTAAGCGCTCACTACGCTTCTCACTGAATGGTGGCAGTGATCCCGTTAATTTGGATTTGATTGCTCGATACAGCATTCTTCTATAATTGCACCATCATGTAACTAAGCCTTGTGCCAGACACATACCGCGGAATTTCCCCTCCTTTGAATTAATCAACTCTTCCCAGCCACCCGCCTCAACGACTTGTCCATCAGACATCACGTAGATTCGGTCACATCCTCGCAATGACGCTAGTCGGTGAGCAACGACCACTATGGTTCGAATCCCGCGAAACTCCTCGATACAGCGATTGATTTCTTTTTCACTTCGGCTGTCAAGAGAGGCAGTAGCTTCATCCAGGATCAATATTTCGGGATCGCGGTATAGCTCTCTAGCCAAGGAAATTTTCTGACGTTCGCCCCCTGAAAGCTGCATCCCCTGTTCCCCGACCACCGTGTCCAATCCATCTGCCGAACGCTCAGCAACCTTGAGGGCCCCTGTTGCCGTAGCTACTTTTTCCAAGCGGTCCCTCTCTCCCTCATCGTGGCAATGCCACAACGTAATATTGTCGGCGACGGAATCATTGAAGAGCATTGTCTCTTGAGTAACATAACCGAAGAGTTTGCGAAGCTTCCCGAGGTCCAATTGCCTGTATGATATATTATCCATCTGAACCTGACCGGAGGTCGGCTCCGCCAACCCAGTCAGAACATTCAGGACGGTCGACTTCCCGGCCCCTGATTCTCCCGCTATGCCAATCACCTCATTCTGAGCAATCTCAAGGGAGACGTTTCGGATTACTTCTTTTTCGCCATAACTCAGACTCACGTCTTCAAGTTTGATTCCAGTTTCGAATTTCGGAATCTGTTTGCCATCAGCCAATTCCTTCCCACTCTCCAACCGTTCACGAGCTTCCTGCACCAGGCGCAACGCTCCGGAAGCAGCACAAAATTTGACCCAACTTTCGTGCAAAACGGCAGTTCCTATCCCTGCACGGTAAATTACCGCCGTGAGTATAACTACCACTTCCATACTTCGCCCCAAAACGGAACCCGCCACATACATTGAGCCAAACACAGCAAAACCCGCACCAACTTGTAACCAGAAACGCAATGTAACCACCCCCAACTGGTTGGTCACTCCTTCCCGCCGAGCCATCTCAACTTCCTGACCAAGATGATCTAGCACCACCCCACCCGATCCGGTCGATTTTAGGTATTTGAAATTCCGGAGGAACTGAATCAAGAGATCCTGAATTCGGCTTTGACGCCGAGCAAGTTGAAGAGAGAGTTTCTGGCGCATCCGATTAAACGGTGCCGCTAATGGCACGATCAAAAAGCCTGCCAATCCGCATGCGACCGCTATCCGCCATTCAAAAAACAATGCAGCCAAAAGATAAATCATAATCTGAACAGCACCTTTCAGAACTTCAAAGAATGGACCGATCGAACTGACAAATGCTTGGATTTGAGTACCCAGCACGTTCGTCAGTTCACCACTCTTCTCCTGTAGGTATGCCTTGTAGTTAAGATTCCAAATATCACCGGCAAACTGATTTCTGAGTTCCGCCAAGAACTGAGTTGTCATCACGATTCTCCAAGCCTCTCCAAACCATTCGGCTGCCTTCCAGAACACAAGAAACCCTCCAGCAACAACCAGTTTTTTCCCCAAACTCGGATCTCCACCAGTCAAGAATTCAAACAGTGAATTCAAAGCTTGACTCAGCTTGCCGGATGCGTCGCTCCAGTCGCCACCCGTCACAACTGGAACCAGCATCGATATAGATCCGAACTCAGTCAGACCAATCACGATCGCAATACCAAGTAAAGCGTACAATCTCCAACCGAACTGACGATGAAATATCACCAGAAATTTTGGGAGATCAGTCAGTAGGTTTCCGCTAGTCATCCTACGCACAAATTCCGATTATCATACGTGCCGCGAACCAAGTTGGGAGACTCCTGAAAATTTCTTAGTCAAAACCGCAAAGACCACCCGGCCTTTGTGGCGAAGACTCTTGGTTGAAAAACTGCTCTACTTCCTCAATTACAATATCCTGCTGGCCTCGACTGATCTCAGTGAAGAAGGGTAGTCGGATCAACCGTTGGCTGGCGTCTGTCGTCACCGGACAAGGATCAGATTCCAATTGTTCTGCAGTCAGGTATTTTTGCCCCATTGGCGAACTATGAAGTGGAAGATAGTGAAATACCGCATGAATTCCGCGAGTCTTCAACCAGCAAAGAAGCAGGTCACGTTGCACAGCGGAATGCGTCAGCAAGTAGAACAAGTGGTAAGCTTGCTTCACGTCCTTGGGCACTACTGGTCGCCGAATCCTCCCATCGGCCTCCAAACCTTCCAACCGCTCGAAATAATAGTCCCAAGCTACTTGGCGACGTCTTTGGATCTCATCCGCCTCGTCTAATTGAGCTTTGAGGACAGCAGCAAGAAGGTCCGACATCACGTAACTTGAACCGATATCAAGCCAGGTGTATTTGTCCGCTTCGCCACGATAAAATGCGGAACGATTCGTTCCTTTCTCACGAATAATTTCAGCACGGTTAACAAATTGCTCCTTATTGATGACCAAAGCTCCACCTTCGCCACAACTGAAATTTTTAGTCTCGTGAAAGCTCAACGTGCTAAATAGCCCTAAGGTTCCCAACGGGCGCCCTCTGTATTCTCCGAATAGCCCATGGGCGTTATCTTCAATGACGGGAACACTAGACTCTTCAGCGATTCGGTGAATTGAGTCCATTTCGCACGAAATACCAGCGTAGTGAACAACCACAATTGCCTTCGTTCTGGGCGTTATTGCCGATTCCAACCTTTCCTCATCCAGATTCAACGTGTCCAAGCGAACATCTACGAAAATGGGCCTAGCGCCACGGAGAACAAACGCATTTACGGATGAGACGAAGGTGAAAGACGGAACAATCACCTCGTCACCTTCACCCAACTCGAGTAGTAGTGCCGCCATCTCCAATGCGTGCGTACAGGAAGTGGTGAGGAGAATTCTTTTGCTTCCGATTCGCTTCTGCAAGTCTACCTCACAAGCGTAACCCAACGGCCCACCACCAGAAAGATGACAATGAGCTTTCGCCTCAGCAATACGACTTTCGGTCGAGCCCGCCAAGTACGGTTTATTAAACGGAACCTTCAATCCAGTGAAATTATATTGCTTCGCAGGGGCTTTAAGTTAATACCTAAACTATAGGCTGACTTACTTTGGTTTACCGCCCAAGCATCATCCCGGCCAGCAGCATACAAATTTTTCTCGCGTAAGCCAATTTATAGAGAACCCCCATCCTCGTGCCATATTTCCGGTAAAAGCGAATGGCGCTTGGAAAAACCTTTCGTGTGTTTTTGCTCCATTGAGAAGCGTGTCCGACTCTCCGCCGCACAAGCGCTTCGGGCACTAGCACATAGATTGATCCAACCTCGATCATGTCCACAACAAGCCCCTTGTCTGCACTGCCCAACAGGAATGGATCTAACCCTCCTACATAAAACGTCCTTCGTTTGTGGAAGACCATGTTCGACATCACGTAACCAGGATTTCTTAGCGCTACTTGATCAAATGAATACTCCTTTGGTGGAAGTTGCACATCCCCTTGAAGTCCGTTTGCGTTAAATTCTTGGAACCCGGCAACAACGAAATGGGCTCCTGTTTCTTTGATCGTTCGATATACTGTCTCAAGGTAGTGACTCTCCCATATGTCATCATCGTCCAGATAGGCAATATAGTTTCCTCGAGCCTCAGCAAACGCATAATTTCTGGGTGAGGGTGTAGGATCCCCCCTGAAGGGCAAATATCGAATTTCCACCTCCGATGACGCATGAGCAAATCCTTGAACCTCTTGCTTGGTTTGCTCATTCGCCCCTAAATCCAACACGATAATCTCAAGAGGTAGACGCTCCTGTGAAAGGACACCGTCGATCGCCTCCAAAAGAGTCTCTCTTCGATAGAGCGTTGGAAGCACTACCGAGAATGTGGGCTCTACAGGTGGCCCAAAAAAATCTTCGTCAGTCATTCTGATATCAAGCAACCGTTACCAACCAACAGAGCCTACCCATCTTCAATCTGCCCACCAATGAAAGGTAGAAAAGGTGCTCATTGAAAGGAAACCCATTCTCTGAAACGACCGGTTAACCGGAATATTTGCAGCCAGAACGTTGTGTTCATGCCATTCATGGCCATTTTCTTTCCCCCAAATCAGGCACCGATAGATCAAATTTTTAAAAACTCCTCTACAACGATGGGATTGATCTACCGCGCCCATAATCCCCTTGGCAAATCCTTGTCCGTCATTGGATTTTTTTGCAAGTAGCGAAAGCAATCCTACCAATTCGTGTTCCCTGAACGCCCCCATTACAATCGACGCCACTTCTCGGTCGCTAATAGAACGTCTTGCCCAATCGACGTAGATGTCTCGACAGACATCCGGGTCAATTCGATTATCCGCAGCGTAGTGGCCGTAATCGGTGAAGCAGTTCTTCACCAATTCCAAAACTTGATCAGTTTGATATGCTGCAACAGGCCGGTATTCCAACGAAGTATCAGGGGAAGACAAAGGAAAGGTTCTTAAATCTGCAATCTCCCTCTGGTAGCAGACTTGAACGTCAGTCAGTCTAAATCCATTATCCTCAAGCCAATTACATCCCGCGATATCGCCAGTATCACATCGAGCGATACAAAATCGGAAACCTTTTTCAACAAGTGCTTCAATTCCTCCGATTTGCCTTATCTCGGCTACATGAGCCTTGGCTACCGGAAAATTAAAACGTTCCGAGTCTAGCTTACTAAACATTTGAGAGTGACATACACCCGAGGGCAAACAGGCACGTTACAGTCCATGTTGCTCGTTGAGCCATCGCCAAGTGTGACAAAGCCCTTCTTCCAAATCGTGTTTCGGAATCCAATCGAGTTTTGTCATCGCGTGGGAAGAGTCCAAAACATTTGAAACCACATCACATTTGCGCGCCGGAAGACGCTCCACCTCTAAGTCCTTTCCAACCACACGGCTGATTATTTCGATCACTTCATTCAGCGAAACCCCAACCCCGGAGCCTATATTGAAAGTCTCACCATTCGCACATTCAGTCTCAACCAAAATTCGCGCAGCCCTAACCATATCCTTCACATAAAGATAGTCCCGCACAACTCCTCCGTCTCCGTAAATCAGCAAATTTTCGCCATTCAGAATTCTGTTGAACCAAATACCAATAACTCCCTGTCCACGGCTCAAATTTTGCCTAGGGCCATAAACATTTGCAGGGCGAAGAATAACATACTCCAAGCCACTCTCTCGACCAACAACCCGAAGATATTTCTCCACCATCAATTTTGCTACACCATAAGCAGAAATTGGCTCTTCCCGTTCGCCTTCTACAACGGGAAGGACCTTTGAGGCACCATAAACAGTCCCCCCTGAAGAAACAAAGATCAGCTTTGCTCCATGTTCAGCGCAACACTGCGCCAATCTTACCGAACCACTCACACTACCCTGAAGGTCACTCGAAAGACCATTCATACTAGTTCCGGGAACTGACTCCCAAGCGACGTGTAAGACCCAATCCTTTCCTGCAATCGCTTTATCAAGAATACTCGAATCCCCAAAGTCCCCATGAATCATAGTGACTTTATCCCCTAAAAAACTCGAACTATTCGGAAACTTTCCAGACAAAGACAAGACGGATAGCTGATGCCCTGCAGCCAACAACTCTTCAATCAGATGACCTCCAATAAAACCGGTCCCTCCTGTTACAAGGATGTTGCTCATACCTTCTTTGCCTCATTCAAAGACTGACTCTTCGCGTATCGCAAACGCAGAATCTTCCCCAGCATCTCAAGCCGAGTTCTAATACCCATTGAACGTCCGTGGATCTTCATCAACGCTTTAGCATTCTCCTCCAGTCTTCCCATATTGACAGAGTCCTGCCCAGCATGCGTCCGGTGGTAGACTAAAGCTTCATCCAAAACTGCAGCCTTCCCACCATTTCGTATTAGGCGAATCATCACCTCTTTGTCCGCACTCCCCAAAACTGCAGGGTTGTAACCTCCAATCTCAATCAGACTGTGACGCCGAAACAACAAGTTCGAACCGTTGACGCCAGGGTTCGAAACAAAAAATCTCCGCTCCGAAAACTCACCGTCATAGCACTTTCTCCAACGTTTATCCTTTCCGGTAGTCGTATGCGACACCACGACATCCGACTTGCTTCTCGCCCCCAATTCCATCGACTTCTCAAGATACGCAGGTTCCCACCAATCATCATCGTCAAGAAAAGCAATCCAATCTGCGTTACTGCGATAAATCCCGAAATTCCGCGATGCCGGTGCTCGCCCACCGGCCCTCGAATCCGAAAGATATTGCTCTGGAGCATTCCAACAAATAAACTCTAGATCCAAGTCTGACGCAGCCTGTTTCATTACAGTGTCATGCCCTTCTTTATCCTCTACATCGCTGACAACGAACACCCGTTCCGGGCCCAAGCTCTGCGCCTTGACCGAGTCTAACGCATCATTCAAAAACTCCACGTGGCTATCACGTCGATGGGTGACAATGACTACATCAACAGTCATTTTTTCACTCACACTTGAATTCATATCGGCAACATGACTCTTTCGATGCACTTATTGCTTCACTACACATCCCGCAAACCGAGCAATACCTCCTCCAACCCCTACTACCGAAATAGGCTTAACAAATACCTTTTCATTACTCCCAAACAAAAACGCAAATTTGGCCTCATACTCAGAGATTTATACTTTGATTTATCATCGTAGTTCCCAGGATGAACAATGTCCGAAGGAAACCTGACTTCTCTCTGAAATTCCACAATCCCATCAGGAGTCGTTCCCGACTTCGAAAAAACAAAAATATTTTGACGGTAATACCATTCGATCGTCTCATCTTCCCAAAACCAAGGTCGAATCACATCAAAGCATTCAAAGCCGTTTTTCTCAAACAGGTCCACCCAATATGACTGCCACTGTTCGTTAACGTGATTGGTGCCACCCTGACTTTTTATCGCCGCACTAAAAAGCACGAGATCCGCCAATCCGCATAAGTCCTTCACGTAGGAGCCAGCTCTTTGTTCCGAGATATGCTCTCCTACCTCTAGTGAAATACACAAATCAAATTGCCCTTGAAGCTCAATGCTTTTTTCTATATCCTGCGGACGAAAATCAATGCTTTGCGCGTAAAGTTCGTCAGATTTGACCCAGTCTCCATCAAGCCCCACTAACGTTTGACTCCCTAGTGACTCTGCGGCAGCAAGCCACGCACCATACCCACAACCGACATCGACCACAGAATCAGGCTTAAACTTTTCAAAGAGTTTTCCAAGAACCGCGTTTGCGGATCCCATCATCATCTCCCGATGCTTCGAGTAAAACTTCGCGTCGTAGTGTTTGCCTAAGCTTGTCCTCATATTTTGGTTGCTCGAACTAAGGGTGAATATGAATATCAGAATTAGGACTATTTCCCGAAAACTACTTCCGCCATTAATTGCCCCCAACTGAAAGCCAGAAACAACCAGACTCCAATTCTGTAACGGTCGGATTGACATCGCCTTCCTCAATCAAGTTCAGCAGTTTGATTCGCTCAGTGATATCGTCTTTCGAGATGTTTGAAGCCTTTAGTTTTTCAGCGGCTTTCGCCTCCCTGATCGCCTTTGGTCCTTTCATGGCGGCTTTGAGGAAGTAGTAGCGGGCTCGAATCGCATAGATCGAATTCCACCAAAAGGCCCGGAAGGGAATCGATCGATTTGAACCACCTAACTCATCCCAAAGCTTTCTGACACAGTCCACAATGCTCTCAGTGGATTCCTTATCAATGTTCGCAATGAACTCCCGCAAAATTTCGTTCTTTTCTACCGTCTGCAAAACTGGCTTCGAATCCTCCAACAATCTGACTACGCAACTAACAACTTCCTCTTTTGATTCACAAAGTTCACTGAGAGAAACAGGTAATTGCTGCACAAACTCAGGGTTATCAAACGGCCGAAAAGAAATCACCGGCTTTTCTCCGAAATAGGCTTCGATACCAGTTGTGCAATCATGATGCATAACAATTGCGCTGTCCGCAATCTGCCGTAGTGATGGCCCCTGATTTGAAACCGACACGTTCGGCCTTCCTGAAAACTCTTGGATCCAAGTTTCTTTCTTTTCAATCAGATGCGGTCGGATGATTATATTTGCGACTCCATCCAATGCTGTCGCCAACACTTTGAGCATTTCGATAAATGCTTCCATCACGGCCTGTTCGTGATGATATGCCTTCTTCCAAAACTCAACAGGAAGCACCCCTTCATTCCGCCTTAAGAGTTCATCAAACGATGCAACATTGTTTGCAAACCCAAAATTTGTATTTACCAGCACATAACGAAGATCAGACTGCGGACGTTGGCCTTGAGCCTCGGCAAGAGCAGTGTGGTATGGGCGAAACCGACTCTTTGCAAGATCAAAACGTGGATGACCTGAAAGTAATATTTCCGGCATCGAAAAGCCTTCCCCATTCTCCCGGCCAATATCAACGTGAATATCCCTATGCATTGTTCCCCAAGCACAGACCAAATCTACGAATCTGAGAACATGGCGGGGAATTGCTCGGCGAAACAGATCTGACCACCAATCATAAGGATTCGGGATAAGCCCTTCTTCCATGAGGGAAACGACAAGACCACCTCGCGAGCGGATATGTTCGTATAGCCTAGCGCTGCCCAGCCAAATCCCTTTATCAAAATAGATAACAGGCCTTTCCTCCTTAAGAGCAGCGTTTCTGACAGCTTGCTTTGACCCAATTATGCAATCCATCCCAGCAACCAAAAAACTGTATGCCAACAGCAACCTCGGTTCGAATTCACGAGTGGTGATCTCCATTGGAAATGCACAAACGGGAGCAAATTGTGTCATTGGTTGTTTCTTCAACGTAAACTCGATCTGAAGGAAAACGAATAGTTCACTTGTTGATACCCACTGAATACAAAAGAAGCAGAACTAGGAATCCAAAGTAACAATTCCGTTCTTTTTCAACTGATCAACAATCTCCTTAACAATGGATAATTCGGCATTACAAGACTCCGCAATCTCCAACAGGGTATGTTCGCCATCCAAATGATGCAAAACATCAAACAACGCTCGAGTCCATGTAATGTCTTTCAGATCATCAACCATGAAACCAAAACGAGAACAATACAACTCCCCTCGAAAACGGTTCCGAGGCTTTAGATTGTCTTCCAATGCACTAACCATTTTCACAACAAGACTAATCGATTCGTTCAGCGCCGATTCGGAAAAGCGATCGAGATCATCGAAATGGGTGTGATACTCGCGAAACGGCCAATCTTCCTGATCCCAAGATAAAACACGGGACAACGACAACATGGGAACACGAATACCAGGGGCCGCAAATTGACGCTCATCATTACTAATGACTTTCTGGAAGCCCCCCTCCCAGGAATCGGGGTCCGTCTCTTTGACGATTAGTGAAAATAGACGATCAAGCTCGTGATCATCAACGAAAGAGCGTTGAAGTGAATGAGGCTGATCCAAACCAAGCATTTCAAGAAAAAGTCCGCCGACCATATTTGGAATCAGAGACTCATTTTGGCTCAAATAAGCAATAGATCCGATCGTCTCAGGAAGAATCAACAACCTGTAAGTGTAGCGCCGTCTCTCTATCTTGGCCAAACGCCGCATAACTTCGATACCCGCCACGACACCTGTTAGATCATCATTTACTTGAGCCGGATGGCACAAATGCGCACAAAAAACAAATGTCTCTTCAGACTCACCAGGCAGGACATAATCGCCAACCTTGAGAGTGTTGTAAGAAAATTCGCTTCGAATAACGACACGATAGCTTTCATCGGTCAACCCTTGTTTTTGCTCATCAGTGCAGCAAAGCCCCCAATCCCGCTCGTAGTATTTGAATCGAAAAGGGATCCCCTTTGGCACCTTGGGGTTTGTCCATAGATGATCAAAGAGTTCTTGCCTTGAGATAGTCCCTTCAAACGGAAGGGAGTAGGACATCACATGCAAAGGGTGATCCTCGTAATCAAAGATTGACTGACCCGACGTTGACTCCAAGCGCGCTTCGTGACAAGTCCAACGCTCTGGGATGAACCATGACCAGCACTCTGTCCCAGTTGGGATCTCATGTATTTCAAACGGTAGGACCTGCTGCAGGGAAAACAAAGCACGATCATAACCTTCGGATACAATGTCTCGAGGCATCTGCCAAACCGCCTCCACCATTTCATACGGAGTCGACTGCGGGCTCAAGGGAGGTAACTGTTTTAATTCCCTAGCAATGAGAACAGGGGTAGTCCCCGAAACTCCCGCCTGGCAGAAAGCGTAAGGCTGCTGGGCTAGTGTGTTGCGAATGAAAGACCCCAACTCTTTTCCTGAGATCGCCAAAACTTTATAACCTGAGAAATCCGCCCAATAATTCGGAACCAAAGAGAGGACAGAAAGATCCACTTGGGTTTCATCATTGGTAGCATCAATACAAAAATCGATGGCGCTCCCTTTCCGTTTGCAATCGTCATCTTGAAAAATTCCAGGGTAAAGCTTCCGATAGCGATGATCACAACCGTGCTCATACTCTAGAGAACGAACAAAGAGTTCCCGAGTTGGCTCCTCCCCAATAAATATGAGAAACGAGTCCGAACCCATTAATCTCGACCAGATCGAATCGGGTCCGAAGCAGTCTTGTGAATCACCATCCAGTAAAGATTCAGCTCGTGGACCTACACCTGATACTGAATAAAGTGGATCACTTGAGCGGGTGGCTACTGGTTTCATCCGAATGTGCTCAGACCAATTGCCGAGTAGAGATGGCGATTCCTTGCGGCAATAGACCTCGTTCCGTGCAAATGAATGAGAGAAAGCGGGAGCCAATATGGTTCCCGCAGGGCCAATCAAATTGCGAATTGCCACCTCCAACTCAACAGAATCTACTGATTGATCACTTGGCCTGACAGAACAGTAAACCGACGAATCCGGAGAGAGCCCGGCATCAGTCAAAAATTGTTTGAAATCGTCCATTTACGGATATCCAAGAGCACCTAGATCTTCGCCGATAAGCTCAGAGGTTCTCAGGTTGTCCTCGTGAAAAAGCGATTCCAGCATTGCCTCGTATCCAACAAAACTCCAAGACGGGGGCTTTGCGCCACATCCATAGGCGACCGCATCAACTATCTCGCTGTGACGCCGCCAAAGATAATAGAGGTGACGATTGCCGTAGTTGAATTTCGAGCCTACCAATCTGTTGGCAAGTTTGGTAAGAGCAAGGCGAGGCCCACTAAGTCCGCGGTTAACACGTTTCACTGGATCAACAGCTTCGATACCCTCCGAAGAAATACCCAACCTTTCCGGGAGTTCTCCTAAGGCCTTCCCATCAAAAAGTCGTTCATAAGGAACAACAACTACGTTCTCTTTCCCAAACAAGCGTTGATACAACTCAACAATCGGAGCATAGCGCGCCCAGTCCAAGAGGGCGAATTGCTGCTTCCTTTTCATCCAGAACTCAAAGCCCGCCACCATCCCGATCTGCACTTCCGATTTGTAGAGCGATGGAAAAAATGTCTCTTGATTGCGAATCACAAACAGAACCTTGCATGGAGCGCAAAGCCGTTGTAAGCGCCGCGCGATAGGCTCGATCTGAAGACCGTCTGATTTCTCAAGGCCGTGACCGACGAACCCCTCGTAGGAAATGCTGTCAAAGTTTTCCAGAACCTTTTCAAGCGCCCTTCCTACGCTTTCCTCATCGTAGTAAAGGTCCGATTTGTGACAGAGTTGATGAATCAGGTCCTGTAGTTCCGCATATTCTGCGAAACTAACTTCAGTCAATGTATTAAGATCAGTGAGCTTTGAAAAAAAAGCGCGCTGAAGAAAGGTGCTACCGCACTTGTGATGACCGATATGGATGAACTTAATATTGGCCATAAACTAGTCTTGCCGATAGAAGGCAGTCTCAGTGTGCCAGCGTTCGAAGAAGTCTGCGACCTTCTTAGGATCGTCAATGGGGTAATCAGGCACGATAGGTGCCAATACCTTCTTTCCAATCACCAGGAGCACATCGGAATCTAGATAGCGGTTGGTGTAGACCGGCTCGAATCCAGCAGTTTGCATAAAGCCCGCAAGTGTTCCCGCACTAAACTCAACCGGATGAGTATCGCGGGCCCGCGTATTGCTAAAATAGAGATTCAAAGGCTTTTTGAATGGAACCAAAATTCGACTTCCCGTAGCAACGACCAAATGGCCACCTAGGCGGACAATTTTGCGCGCTGCGGCTATCATGTCACGAGGGGAGCGGCAGCACTCCAGTGTCCACATGATGGTAGCTATATCAAATTGATGGGCAGCAGCTTCGGCACTCTCACTAAATTCTTCCACGGTGCCCTCGTAGTGAGAAATGCCAGCCAAACCCATCCGAAAGCAGTTCTCGGCAGATGCTTCCGTCGTAAAGATGCGCGAACCGTAGTCACGAGCCATCTCAAGAAACTGCCCCTCCCCTCCACCGATATCACAAAGTGTATTATTGTGTAATCCCAACTCAACGTCAATTGTGTCAGCAACATAGGTCTGCCGGGCTTTAACCGCAGGAATGCGTGCAGTGTAATCCTCCCCATAGATTTCGTGAGTCCAAGAATCAGCGATGGCCTTAGCCGACCGACGATGTGGGGTATATACCATACCACATCGATTGCAGATATAAACTTGCACCCCGTCCTTGGTGTACTCACGTGAGTGAGGAACTTCGATCGCGTCTTCTGAATCGCAAAGATCGCAGGGAAATAGTTCAGTGGTGGAATTGCTCATATCTGTGTATATTCTAATGAATTCTGAAGCGTAGTCTCCAATCGGAACCCTCCTGCTTCCATATTTCCGGATTACGGTGTCTATCAATAATATCAGTAAACTCTTCTTTGGTTAACTCGAGATATTTGAGTACCTCATCAAAATGCTCCGACGGAAACTCATCATCATAATCCCGGACGTGCTGCATGCCCTCTTCTCGGGTTAGGTGGTGGTTTTGAATCAAACGCGACCCATCGCGTACGGCCCGACCAAAACCAAATTTTATAAACTGCATGTAATAGTACAGCGGATCAATCTTGTCATCGAGGCTGTCAAAATCCGTAAAAGTTCCCGAAGTCCGCCCTTTTGGGTGACAATGGAATTCAAACTTATCTTTGATGTAATGATAGTTCTCATACATGCTCCAACGATGGAAGTAAGCGAAGTACATGGCCTTGACACCCACATCGGAAACTCTATCCAGTTCAGGATAAACATACGGATTAAGGTCAGATGCTGAGACAGTGTCGTCCTCCCAATTTCGAGGATCATCCCCGATTTGATGCTCAAGGACTTCCGTGAAATCACGAATTTTCTTGTGCTCTTCGCTGAGAACCTTACCGCCATACTCACTCTCTCCATGCTCCGCATAGAAAACAAGGGGGATGCCGTACGATATAGCCACTTGAATAGGGAAGGAATTCACACCAGCATCCCAATGAACTTTTGGATTGCCGCGCTCTGTAAAAAAGCGCTTTGCAAGATGGCGGCAGACTTTCTGGTTGGGCCTATGGAAAAGATGATCGAATCCAGCGTTAATCATCGACTCCCGATTGAAATCACCAACCTCGTTCGGCATCATTGGAGAGAATGTGACCAAAAGTGGGTTTAGCCCGTAATCAAACTTCAGTTTGTAGGCCACCGAACTGCTGTCCTTTCCGCCACTCCAAGGAACCAGACAATCCCACTCCCCTTTCTTTGAACGATAAGGCTCGATTAATTCCAAAAACTCTTCGCGACGTGCATCCCAGTCAATTTGCTCTTTGTCCTCAGCATTTCGACAAGCATTGCAGACTCCTTCGCCGTCAAACCCGATGCGAGGTCGCGAAGACGGCGTAAGACAACGGCTACAGACTTTTATATCACGACCACCAACTTCACCGGAGATCTTGGCTTTCAGTTTATCTATTGAGGAATTACTCATCGTCTAACAGGAATATCTCGCTTGCTCATGTAGGTCTTGGCACTCGTTATGCTGGAGTCGGTAAAATGGTAAATATTGGTTGTGCAAACCGCATCAGCGCCTCCCTCCTTGAACCCTTCCACAAAGTGATTCCAATTCCCTGCACCTCCGCAAACTAGAAGAGGCACACTTAACTTTTCTGAGACCCGCCGATTCAATTCGTTGTCATATCCCTCCAACATCCCATCATGATCGATAGAGGTGAGGAAAACCTCACCGGCTCCCTTTTCTTCGCAATCGAGAGCCCAACTGACAGGATCAACCTCTGTCTCCGTCTTGCCAAAATCGGTGTAAACACAATATTCTCCGCTCACCCCCTTTTTGGCATCGATTGAGACAACGACACATTGAGAACCATAACTCTGAGCTATCTCGGTAATAAGCTCAGGATTACGAAATGCAACTGAATTTACCACAACTTTATCTGCTCCCGCATCCATAAGCCGTTTCACTTCTTCCAAGTCGCGAATCCCCCCTCCCACAGCAAGCGGAACAAAACAGCGACTAGCAAGCTGCTCAACTTCTTTGTAAAAATGAGCACGATCCCCTTCTCCCGGCCTAGTAATGTCTAGCACAACTAACTCATCGATGAGCCAAGTATCGACAAAACTCATTGTGTAACGGTAGTCCGGAACAAAATTGCGCGTCCGAAAGAGTACACCATCGTTAAGGGTGAGGACCACGACTAAGCGGTTGCGCAGCATTGGTTAAGGAAGTTAGAAAGAATCAACAACCCCTCGGCCTGACTCTTCTCCGGATGAAATTGGGTTCCATAGATATTGTCCGCTTCGAACGAAGCAGTAAACGGAGATCCATATTCACATCTTGCAGTCACAAGTGCTTCCTCATGACAACGAATGTGATAAGTATGAACAAAATAAACGAGGGGCGACCCCGTCATCTCTTGATACAGTATGCTTCCTTCCGAGACAATCTCGAGGTCATTCCATCCGACATGAGGTAGAGGTAAATCGTCGACTGGCAATTTCTCGACTGATGCATCAATCCAGCCCAATCCTTTATGATCTCCAAACTCCTTACTGCATTTGGCCATAAGCTGGGCTCCCAAACAGATCCCCAGAATGGGTTTTCTGTCCAACTTGACTAACTCTCCCACCCCAGTAGCTAGACCAAATCTATTGAGCTTCTCCATCCCATCTCCAAATGCACCGACACCGGGAAGTATAAGAGCCTCGCAGGAAGCAAGAAGATCAAGATCCCGGGTCACTGTAGCTTCCCGCCCCAAGCGTTCAACCGCACCACGGACGGATCGAACATTTCCGAGATCGTAATCGATGATCCCAATCATCACTCAGCTCAATTCCAAGAAAATCCTTGCGTTTACAAAATTGAACAAAAACTTACTGAGGTGGTTCGAAATCGGAAATTGGTCAAGCAAACCGATCAATGCAGTTCTATCAATGATCTCAAAAACCTCAGCCTTTGGGTCCAAAAGGTAGTCGCGAATTTCAGAATCTTGGAAATCAATCAATGAATTAATAGAAGCATTGAATCCCTTTTTCCGCCGATCGAGTCTTACCTTTTCGTTTAGAATCCCCGAGACAGCTTGGCGCAATACATATTTACCATAGCCATCATGAATCAAATGCCTGGCAGGAATTGAGCATGCGAAATTAAACAGATGTGTATCTAGGAAAGGACTCCGATTCTCGATCGAGTAGAACATTGAGTTAAGGTCGTCTTCATGAAGAATTACCGGCGTAGCCTCGTAAAATAGCTCGTTGAGCATCCTGTTCCGGAGCAGATTCTCCGTAAAGCACTCCTCTTGGTAAGGTTCATCAAAACCAACCTTCAGGTATTGTTCAATTTCCCCACTTCCGTCAAAAATGTGTTCGCGAAAGTTCACATCCCTGGAATAGAGATCGGCGTCTTTGAGTATTGGATTACGGATAAAGTCTGCAATATTTGTCTCCCAATCACTGAGATATTGGGCATAATCCGAATCATTACGCACCTCGTGAAGATGGAGGAGAAAATGGTCGTAGTATCCCGTAAATAACTCATCAGCAGACGTCCCGGAAAAAGTCACTCGATAGCCCTCGTTGTGAACTGCTTGGGAAATAAGTGAGTGCACGTAGTAACTGATGGTGGCTACAGGAACGTCGTGATACTCAATTAACTTGCGCAAACGAGGCAAGGCCTCCTCTTGAGGAATCCCAATCAACTCATGGTCACAGCCGAGATCATCGATCGTCGCTCTAATGTTTTCTTCTTCGTTATATCGCTCATCACTATCGACGATTGAGAACGTCTTGATTTTGGCACCAAATTCTTTAACCGCGATTGAAGCGATTGAAGCGGAATCAACCCCGCCGCTCAGACAAAACGCGAGTGGAACATCGGAGCGCAGTCGAATCCCTACACTTTGAATCAAGCGCTCACGCGATCCGGCAACTGCGTCATCCAGTGTCATCGTCCGATCCACGCCAACTTCCGGCCTCCAGTATCTTTTGATATTTCGAACGCCAGACCCCACCCCAATCGTCATTGATTCCGCATATCGCAATTCGGAAACGTCTCTGAAGAAAGTCTCGTCGACCTTGTATAAGGCCTTATACCCATGGACAATCGACCGAAGCAGGTGACCGTGGTTCACTGAAAGAGGCCTTCCAGAAAGCGATTTAAGAAACTTGATTTCGGATCCAAAATAGAAGCCACCTCCTACTTGCATAAAATATAGCGGTTTTTCTCCAAAACGATCCCGAGAAAGAAAAAGCGAGTTGCGACTCTCGTCCCAAATCGCAAAAGCCCACATCCCTTCGAAAAACTCCACACACTTCTCTCCGAAAATTCGGTAATAGTGCAAGAGAACTTCAGTGTCGGAAGTCGTCCTGAGATTTACACCTCGCTCTACTAACTGCTTCCGAAGTTCCACGTAATTGTAGATTTCGCCGTTGAACACCACCGTTGTTCCATCAACACCAAACGGTTGATGGGAGCGAGGATCCAAATCAATAATGCTCAGTCTCGAGTGCAACAGGCCAACATATTTCTCGCTGGCAGCCAAAAACGAAACGTGAGCCTGATGATCAGGTCCACGATTCTTCATGACCTTCAGAGTTTGGCCGATACGTTCTTGCGCCAGTGGCTTTTGCCCAATATATCCCGCGATTCCACACATCACTTCAGCCCTTTACAAAGAATGAAATATTTGGTTCGTATTCGAATATCTCTAGTTGCGCACGATCCAAGCCCAACTCTTCCATCAAAGCCACTGTTTCCCCAGGCCACTGTGGATTATTGACCTCGTCAAACGCCACAATACCACCTTTGGGCACCCGAGGATAAAAAGTCTGGATTGCGGTTACCGCAGGACGATAGATATCGAAGTCGATGAACAAGAGTGAAACCAGCAGATGCTGATTCTCCTCCAAATACTTCGGCATTGTCTCATTCGCATCACCGCGAACGAGTTCAATTTTGTCTCGGTTGTTTAAGAAGCGATTTTCATCAAAGTACTCTACGCATTGTAGCAGTTCCGCCTCTGAATCGTAGCCAACAGAGAAAGCGCCTGGTCTTGCATGCTCAGCGGAGCCATCAATGTCTTCAACCTCAGGAAATCCCTCAAAGGTATCAAATCCAATCACCTTTCGATGATAGTTGTAGGGCTCATAGATGGCAGAAAGATGCGCCCACGTCATAACCCCACTTCCATGATGAACACCGCATTCCACAATAGATCCCTTGATCCGAAGTTGGCGTTTAAACATCTCGTGCTGCGCAAGAAATCGGGCGATATTTTGCCTTCGAACATACTTAGGGAAGTTCGCTAACTTGTCCGCTGTGGGACACTCCGAGGCTTCAAATATTTCGGCGTTATTCATAACTTACACTTAGCAGGATTCCACGCGATAAAGTAACCCTTCAGCTCGGCCTGAAGTAATGATGTCAGAGACAAACTCGTACATTGAAACTGCAGAAACTACGCGGAGGCCACAACCACGGTTTGGGCGATGACCAGAGTAGAGTCCTGCCTCCCACATGAGTTCCCCAGTCGGGTCAACATGAGTGAGCACACCTCTCTCAACATCACGCACAAAGAGTGAGTACGTCTTTTGCTGCGTCGTCCCTCGATTATCGGTGTATTGGCCAGTAAAGTGTTTCAGGTATCGGTAGGACACGCTATGCATCTCTTCAACATGATGGTAGAACGTCATACTATTCTGATCGGGCAGACTCAATACCGCGATTTTCCCATTCAGTTGCCGCAGAATCCCAAATGGCGAATCCGGACCATACCCGCTCTTGTTATCGACACCATCAAACTTACGTGCATTCTTACCGATCACGGCAAAAGAATAAATGGGATGTCCCGTTCTCACTGAACGTGGGTCAAGCCTCGCTGCTTCGGTAAGTGCTCCCATTTGTGATGGGGTGGAACGAATGTCAAAGGGACTCTCCTTCGTGAAGTCAAAGTTGAATAGAGGCAACAGAAGAGTACCCTCAGAACCTACCGCGTTAAGAAATGACTTCAGAAGCGTCTCCGCATCCAGTCTCACCTTTTTACGAAGGTAGCGGCGAATAGTGTCTTTCAGGCTGGAGTGAACCAGAACCGTGTCTCCTTGTTCAATTCCGGCCCCATTCCAGTCCGCTGTAAGTTCCTCTATGGCCATTAGCTAGTCTTCCGTATCATCATCCCAATCCCGTAACTGGTGTGGTTGCCTGATTCGTAAAATTCCTGAAATTCCCAATCATTGCCATGTTCAGCTTTCACCTCTCCCCAAAACTTGCCCACACCAGGAAATGCTTCCGATTTGATATCATGGAATCCAATTGCTCCATTCGAACTGAGCATTGGTGAATAGTTTCGGAAATCTGCCGTGATATCTTCGTACTGATGGCCGCCATCTAGGAAAATCAGATCGTATCCCCCTCTTCCAAGAAGCTCGGTACGCTCAATGGTGTCGTTATCCTTCGAATCACCACAAACTAGGGATATGTTCTTAAAACGTAAGTTGGCAAAAAATGTTTCGAAACTTACCCCGCCCGGGCTGATAATATCAACCGCTACGATATTCTGAAATTGGAAGAACTTATTTACAAAGCTGTTGTTGATTCCTGCTGAATATCCAATCTCAAGAAACGATTTTAGTTTCTTGCCGACCGCTTCTTCATGTCGCTTCAAAGCGATTATGAACTCAGTGATCTCAACTGCGTTCTGCATGTAGTGAGTATCTTTTCCATCATAGAGCCGATGCCCTCCACACTCAAAATTGTTCATCCGACGCACCGCTTCGATAAGCTCAGCGCGGTATTCATCACTGAAATTGAAACGGGAAAAAATATAGTTGTCCATACTTGACTTGGGGCTCGATTTAATTGTCGACGCTGAGATCGCCAAAGCGTTCACGGTAGGCTTTGCCTGGACCAACACTGTCTTCTTCCTGCATTGGATCCATCTCGCGAACACCTAAAATGTACTGTTCTTCCTCACTGAGTAAGGCTGTGACCTCTGGAGAAACAAATTTCTTAAAGTTTAACAACTGCGGTAGACTGCGCTCCCGAACATTAATGAACAATGAACGTCGCCGATCACCAGTAATGTTCGTGCAACCAGCGTGCCAAAGGTTCAAGTTCATGATCATGAGGCTTCCTGCATCTGTTTCGATCCGAGAAGCATCTCCAAAATCCTGACGTTCCGACTGAACATCAAGAACGTCATCGGGCCATCCAAGGCACTTATGTGAACCGGGGTACGCCCGAGGAGCACCGTTTCCAATTCGAACATCATCAAGAAATGCCATGGCAACAATTCCTCCAAATCCATCGCTCTCAGATTCACGGGGTAGCCAATCAATGTGAATTTGCTGGTTTTCCCCTCCGGGCTTGGGCTCTCTAAGATCCGCGCCCCCCATCTTGATTTCGCCTTGGATGACATGTTGGGCACCCGCAAGAATTTCTGGGCAGGTAATGAGTTTCCGGAATATCGGATCCTTGTCATAGAGGTTTCCCAATCGAGAGGCACCTGGTTCGAAATTCTTCCCCTTTTTGTAAAACTGCTCCTTGCCTTCCCAACCGCCCCGTTCTCCCTCGGAATTAATCAGGTTCTCACATTGCTCCCTCAGCTCTTCCATGTTGTCGCAAATGGTAGGAACATCAGGAATGAGTAGGTAGCCATTTTCGTCGAGGAATGCCTTCTGCTCGCCATTCAACGTTTCGGGACCAATATCGAGTTGGTCGAACAGTTGTTGGGTGGAGTCAATCATTCAGCCAAAATGTTGAAGGGTTAGTGTCTCGCCTGCTTGGCAGGCTGAAACAACTGGGCGACCAACGAAATCTGCGGTGTCCGCAACCGAGATTCCATTAACACCCCGAAGGAAGAGAAAATCGGTCATGTCGGTTACGTGACCGGCCCTGAGATCGTGCGCAGCAACAAGTCCTCTCCGAACTTTTGAGCGGTTTTGTTCTTCAGCAGGTTCAATGGGCTTCTTCAGTGCCGATTCAATCTGGCGAATCCCTGAAACCATCTCAGCAAGATCTTGAGGATCAGCAGAAAGTTTGTGGTCGCCAAAATCTGAGTGATTTTTGTCGATCGTAAAATGCTTCTCGACGATTCGAGCACCGGCAGCTACAGCCCATTGCGCAGCCTGAATTCCCACTGTGTGATCCGAGTAACCTGGCGTGATACCGTCGTGCATTAATTTAGTAATCTCACCCAGTCCTGCTTCTTCCAGTGGTGTGGGATAGCTAACCATACAATGCAACAGACCAAGCTCGCAACCATACTGCATGAGGATTGGTAAGAGCCTTACAGCTTCATCGTGGTGTCCCAATCCCGTCGAGATTAGGACAGGTTTTCCAGTCTTAGCGACTCGTTCAATGAGTGGAAGGAAATCATTGTCGCCAGATCCGATCTTCCACGCAGGAACCAGTTCGTCAAGCCAGTCAACCACATCCAAATCAAATGGCGTAGACATAAATTGCACACCGTGAACATCAGCCTCCTCCCGAAGCTGCCGGAACTGTTCCGGGGTGAACTGAAATCGGCGCAATTGAGCAATTCGTAACTCATCTGCTGCCGGCACAAGTCGCTCAGGCACAATTGTCTGAAATTTTACCGCGTCAGCACCAGCAGCAGCAGCGAGAGAAACCAACTCTTTTGCCAGATCAAAATCTCCCTCGTGACAGTTTCCGATTTCAGCGATGATGAAAACGGAGTCGGAGGTGTTGTGTGGACCAATTTTCATTCACACAAAGGGTACTAGCGAACCGTGGTAATGAAATACATACTCTGAAGTGCAGACGCGAAATCCAATTTTTGCATAAGCCCGCAGTGAAGGAACGTTGGCAATTTGCGTTCCAACAAGGATTCTTTCCCTCGCTGCATCACAATTGTGCACTGCAAAAATAATCATTGAAGTTCCGACTCCCAAACCTTGGTGCGCCTTTTCGACGGCGACGAGATCGATGACCAGATTTGACTCATCGCGGACCAATTGAAGAAAGCCTATTGGCCTTCCCTCATGCATCGCGACAACCATAAACTCTCCCCTCAGGCCGACGAAATAATTCCCTGCCCAGCTTGCCTTAATATTGTCTGCGACCTTGTTCGGAATCTTCGGATCAAGATGAAACCTGGTAAATACAAAGTTTGAGCCAGCAACACTCTGAACCCCTTGGCGATCCTCTGGTTGCGCGAAGCGAATTTGGTAATCGCTGGACAGGTTCGCTTGGGGCCACTCCCCCGTCAAGGGCCGGTCCAACTGAACGTTAGTGTCAATCAAATGAAATCCAGCGTTTTCAAGAGATACCACAAGATTCGTATCCCCTGTTGAAATCTTGGCATAAACAAATCCCGCAGAGGGGTCGTCGCCAGCCGGGTTCAGCAGAGCAACATTTTCGATCCCAGTTAGGCGGCCCGAAGTCTTGCCGAGTATCTCGCTTAAAAACGGATCAATTAGAACCCCTTTCTTCACTACCGCGCAGCGTAGAAATCCTTGTACCAGTGGATGTAATCAACGTATCCTTTTTCCAGCGGGAACTCCGGTTCGTAGCCAATCAATTTCCGCGCCTTGTCAATCGAAAGCGTCCCGCGATCCGGAGTCAGATTATCTTTCGCAACGTATTTGACCTCCAAGTTGGGAAAGTGTTCGTGCATGATGGCGGCCATATCAGCCAGACTGCGTCCATCTCCGTAGGTAAGGTTGAAGATCTCATTCTTGGCGGCATCGTTTTCGATGACATTCTGAACGCCCCTCACAAGATCCCCGATGTAAGTGAAATCTAGACTGTCCGAGCCATCGCCGGCGATTGTGATTTCCTTCCCGGTTAAAGCATTTTCAATGAAGATTTGTCCGACCCTTCGGCTGACGCAACGCTCGCCATACAAGGCGGAGGGACGAATGATCGTATAAGGTAAATCGAAGACTTGGTGGTAAGCTTTGACGAGTAGCTCCCCACTTAATTTGAGAGCACCATAAATTCCGAGTGGCTCACAATGGGTTTCCTCATCCACAACATCTTCTTTGAAGTGCCCGTAAACCATACTGGATGAGAAAAAGATGAAGTGCTCAACGTTGTCGCGCGAGGCATCGAGAGCATTCTCCAAGGTCCGGAAGCTGTGATCGAATGTGCTGTAGGGATCCTTGTTTGACTTGTTGGCATGAGAGACCGCGGCGAGCTGCACAACCACCTGAGGGTTGATCTGGCCAATCAGTTTGGTTAGCGCATGATAGTCGCGAGCATCCTGAACGTAGAGTGGTATGCTAGCGCCTCTGAGCAGATTTTGGCGCTCGTTGAGAATATCCAGGTATAGATCGCGATTTACCGCGTCCACATTGGTGGAAGAAAAGGCGATCAGGTTGTTGACCTCGAGACCATCGATGATTGACACATCGGCACCTTGCGCTTTCAGGTGCAAGGCGAGGTTGTGGCCAATAAATCCTGCTCCACCAATGAGGAGAATGCGCTTGTCTTTGAGGGAACTGATACTCATAAATTCGATTCAGGAGAGACTGCGAATGGTTTCGATGACCGCGTTGGCAAGATACTCGGCATCGCCAGGCTTGAGATGGGGCCCGACCGGCAACGCCACCGAATGGTAAGCGATCCGGGCGGCTTCGGGGAACTGATCTTCGGTGAAACCATGCTTCTCGCGGTAATAGGTCAGGTGCGGCACAGGCCGTGGATAGTAGATGCTTGTGCCGACACCTTTTCCCTGAAGCGATTCGATGAACTCAACCCTGCGTTTTTCGAGGCCGTTCTTCAGCACAATACTGTGACAATAACAACTGCTGACGAAATCACCGTTGGTCGTTTCGAATTGATCGATTTCTTCTAAACCAGCAAGCTTTTCAGTAATGATGGCGTGATTCTCGCGGCGCTTGGCGAGAAAACCGTCGAGACGGTCAACTTGGCGGGATCCGATCGCAGCCTGAACTTCGTTCATGCGATAGTTGAAGCCGAGCATGTTGACGTCGTACTGCCCCGGAATTTTTCGCTCGCCATGGGTACGATCGACTCCAAAGGCGCGTTGTAGCGCGATTTTCTCGAGCACTTCAGGATGCTTCGAGAGAACCATCCCTCCTTCCAAGGTGGTCATGTGCTTGACCGGATAAAACGAAAAGAGGCCAATATCGCCAAGTAGGCCGGCGTGAACTCCCTTGTATGTTGTTCCGACCGCCAGAGCGGCATCTTCGACGACGAACAAATCGTGATTCTGGGCAATGGCGTTGATCCGGTCCATATCGACTGGCATTCCCAGATAATGCACTAACGATAGCGCCTTTGTGCGTGGGGTGATCGCCGCTTCAATCAAATCGATGTCAATATTCCCAGTGCGTGGTTCGGCATCCACGAATACAGGAGTTGCTCCGACCAATTCTACGGCATGCGCGGTGGCGACATGCGTCATGGCAGGGACGATCACCTCGTCGCCAGCACCCAAGCCAAGATAGAAGTAGGCCAAGTGCAAACCGGCGGTGCAACTGCTTACCGCAACTGCGTTTTCAGCTCCGGACCACTTGGCGAAGTCGGCCTCGAATTCGTGGATCTTTGGCCCATGCACCAAAATGTGGCCGCTGAGAAGTTCCTCGGCAATAGCTCGTTCGTCATCGCCGATAAACGGGCGGGCAAATGGGATTTCTCGGAGACCGCTCATGAACTAAATGGATTCCACCCGGACGGGGTGTCCAGTCTTGGCTGCTTGTTCGATCGCGAAGCAAGTGGACATGGTTCGGAAAACATCATCGGGCGATACGATCGGTTGGCCATTGCCGACAATCCAATCCACAAAGCTGCAAATCAAATCTGGTTTCTGGTAATCGCGGTAGGGGGTCTCCATCTCCGAAGGCAAAGCCTCTTTTTCCGTTGAATCCCAGATCTCGGCGGCTCCGGGTCGATTAACGAAGGCTTTTTTCGTTCCATAAACTTCGACCGCATGAAAATGAGGCCGTTGACAACCAAAATTGGCCGTGACTTTGGCGATCGCACCGCTCTTCATTTTTAAAATCGCCGCGACCATATCGTTGTAGCGAAATTGGGTGTCGCGTGAGGCAATTCGGTTTCCGTAAGCACTCACCTCCTCAACCTCGTCTTCCGTCAGCCAGAGCAACAGGTCAACGACGTGAATGGCCCCACCATAAACGACGGAATAGAACGGAATTTCTCCGCGCCAACTGTTGGTGATTTTCTGGAGGCGACCGTACTGGTAATCGCCTTCCAGATAGTAAATTTCGCCGAATTCACCGGACTCGATTCTCTGTTTGAGTTGCTGAAATCGAGACGAAACGCGCAAAACGTGGTTTGAAGAGAAGCGCACGTGCGGGTGAGCATTGAGCAATCGTCGAATTTGGTGGGCTTCTTCAGGATAAAGGCAAAGCGGCTTCTCAACGTAAACGTGCTTGCCGTTCTCAATCGCCAATTTGCAATGTTCAAAATGGGCGTCGTCAAAACTGGCGATCGAAACCGCATCAACTTCTGGATCCGTGAGAACGTTGACGGCATCTGCGACAAGTCGCTTCCCAGGATGACGATCACCAACTTCACGGAGCTTTTTCTCATCAAAATCACAAAGCGTGGTGACCTCACAACGAGGATGGGCTTCGTAGCAACGAATGTGGCGCTCGCCGACACCCAGACCGATGATCCCCACTCTCAGTTTTTCTGATTTCACGCGACAACACGGTTCCGAATCGCGACCGTTTCATCAATGGTGTATTCGGTGTGTCGTCGGCTCATTTCTGCCACAACCCGGCTGACCACGTCAAAATCCTCAGCCGTATCAACTGTCAACGGGCAACCACTCAGGTCCGAGGAGTGTTCGAAATTACGAAATTTACCTCGGTAAATTGCCGGAGTGACGTGCTCTCGCTCTTCCTGCGTCATCGTCGGATGCACCATCTGGAGCGCCTCAACCGAAAAAACCTCTACGGAACACCCCGGAGGGAACGTCCGGGGTCTAACGTTCGTCACCAACGGGCAATTTGCCGATCCAAAGACTTCTACTCCTCGATCAATGACTCGCGGATCGATCAATGGACTGTCGCCGCTAATCCTCACAATCACCTCTGCACCAACTTGTTCTGCGGCAGCCAAAAACCGGTCGGCAACATCACCCAACGGTCCACGCGAGACCGGAAACTTCTTTTCTATCGCAAATTCCGCGACCGGATCATCACTCGACTCGCTCGAAGTCGCCAAAACCACCGAATCGATCTTTTCGGCAGCCAGGGCAGACTCGAGCACATATTCAATCATCGGCTTGCCTTGAATCAGCTTGAGAATCTTGCCCGGCAACCGTTGGGAACTCATTCGGCCTTGCACGATTGCTACGATTTTCATCGCACGCTGCCGCCCTTGGTCGAGAGACGCCGCTTTGCGTCAAAACCAATCGAAACTCGATTCAGGGGTTGGAGTTCGGCCCGGCTCAAAACACGGGAGAACAATGGGATTTGGGTCGATTACCCGACTCAAGAGGTCATTTTGAAGAATTTCCGCACTAACGGCAGCACTCCGCGAGCGTTGCGCTGCCATCCGGCGAGCATTCTTACACGTTCTTTCAAAAACTTCTTCTCGGCCTTCTCATCCGCTGTCCCGTTAGGCAGGTTTTCGCCAAGGTCCACCAATTCTTCCAAATCTCTGTCCCGTTGCTCGACGAAGGGCTCGACTCGCTCACTGAGAAACCCGAAGGTGAGCTTGCGCAGGGAGGTCTCCGCCGTAAAGAGATCGTGCCTGACGCCGAATTCTTTCGTCACCTTGATGGCGTTGATATTGGCGAGAAATTTGAGGGAGTAGCTGGCAGTGGCCTTGCTGATACCTAATCTGGCGGTGAGATCCGCGACCGAGATGGGCTCTGGCGAGCAAAACAGGAGTCCGTAGATTTCGCCGACGGACTTGGGGATGGCCAGGAGCTTGGTGATTTGGACAAACACTTCGATGATTTTCGCCTCGACTTCAGTCAACGGTTGACGATCCTGATCGCCCACCTCTTCAGG
>CAYGQD010000047.1:16435-37541 GCA_964351855.1 uncultured Verrucomicrobiales bacterium | reverse complement strand
TGCCCATCGAAACACTGGGCGAGCCTTTCTCAATGCTCTGAAGGGTGGAACGACTAATGCCAGCTCGATCCGCGACCTGCTGGGCGCTCAAACGCCGACGAAGACGGGCAAGACGCAGGTTCTCTCCCACATCGGTGAGCATTCGAGAATGCTTCGGTAACAGAGCTGTCGCTTTTCGGCCCATAATGGGTTCTATTTCAGGCAAAAATAGCTGATTTTGCCTGAAATAGCAACCTTTATGATTCTCCAACTGAGCGTATTATCCTTCCTCGAAAATTCAGCACGATACGGGGAGGTAGAGGAAACGGGGACGGGGAAAGTCTTCGCAGAGTGCGATCTACGGAAAAATAGAACTTCCCCCTGTCTTTGGTGGAGACCCCATCTCTCGAAATGCAAAGTAGTTCACTTCGTCGGATCGATGTAGTAGGTGCGGGGCACGGATTTGAACTCCTCGATAAACTCATCATAGAGCGCCTCGTGCTTCGCCGGATCGCTTCCGAACTCACCGACGATCATCCGCATCTGGGTTCTGCGAGAATCACCGGCCGCGAGGTCTTCGCCTAACATCGATAGATAGAGACTGCGATGCGCGGCGATGCTGTCATTTTCGGCGTCTCCTTCGTAAGTGGCGCCGACGGCATAGACGTCCTCAGGACGGCCCATGAGAAGGACATCGACCTCGCCTTGACTGAAAAACACCATCGGCAGGCCGTAGCGTCGTCCGATCGCCATCCGCCAGAACCAGCGTCCTTTCTGGTGACGCTCGTCGGTGAGGAGATGGGCCCCGGCCTCATCGCGGGGAAAGAACGGCCAGACCCCGTGGATCATCGGCTGGTCAGTGATTCGAATCTGCTCGGGCACGGTGACTTCTGAAAATTCCTCCTCGGCGACATATGCCCCCGAAAGAAACCCTTCCGAGAGATAGGCCGACAGGAGGACCTCGAAACCCTCGTAGTTCGCGAGCGTCTCCACCGCCATGTCCATGTCGATGATGTTCGGCTCGCGGAAGGTGAATCGGAGAATGACCTTTGCCTGGCGCCGAATCGTCGGCTCGTAGGTGAGCGTGACACCGTCCTTCTCCGGCGTCACGACCGGCTTCTCGGCCCGGAGCTCGGTCAGGTAGCCGCCTTCGACAAGAACACGGAAGAAATTAAGGAAACCGACGTGCTTCATTTTCCCCTCATCCGGACTCAGGAGCGTGTCCGTCGGAAGGTGTCGTACGTCGCTGAAATGATGGGTGCTGTATTTCGGATTCTCATGGTCGAGATCGAGCACACCCGACAGCTCCGAGAGGTGGAATTTCATCACCCGGCTCTCAGCATCCCAGGTGACCGTTTCTTCGGCTCCTGTCGTGGTGGAAAGGAGTGTAATGAAAAGAAGGGCGAGGATTCCGGATGATGGTTTCATGAAAGAGTGGCGTAGTATTTTCTCGGCGAACAAATGATTGTTCCCTAGGGTTCAAGGTAGAACGCCGCCCAGGATGCCCTCCGGTTACACTTCTTCTTGAAAAGATGTAACCGGGAAGCTTGTCTCGCGGCGTTATCCAGTGAGCCATGATCAACGACTGGACAAAATCCCCCGCTAGCCGCTTCCTCATTCGCCCGAGGGCCATTGCCACGGCAATGCTTCTCGGCGTCGCTCTCGCCGCCACTCCGGTGGCAAAGGCGGAGACGGTCGGGACACCGCCCACCTTCGAACACGAAATCAAGCCGCTCCTCGAACAGAAGTGCTTCGAGTGCCACGGGGATGGAAACACCAAGGGCGGTCTCAGCCTGGCCTCGCTGACCGAGGTAATGGCGGGCGTGGAAAGTGGTCCCGTCATCGTGCCGGGCAATCCGAACGCGAGCCTCCTCTACAGCCTCGTCGAGTCCGGAGAAATGCCGCAGGAAGGTGAGCGCCTCACAAAGGAACAGGTGAAACTCATCCGCGACTGGATCCAACAAGGCCAATTTCCGACCGCCGGGGATGCCAAGCCGAAAGGCAAAATCATCACAGAAGAAGACCGGCAGTTCTGGTCCTTCGTCCCACCCGGTCGTCCCGATATACCGGACACGGACGATGACTCTGTCACCCGCACGCCCATCGATCCGTTCATCGTCCGAAAGCAGCAAGAAGCCGGCCTCGAAATGAAACCGGAGGCCGACCGCCGCACCCTGATCCATCGACTCTACTTCGACATGCTGGGACTGCCGCCGACGCCGGAAGAGATCGCGAGCTTCGTAACCTCGGAGAATCCGAAGGCCTGGGAAAACCTCATCGAACAGGTCCTCGACTCCCCTCACTACGGCGAGCGCTGGGGGCGGCACTGGATGGATGTCGCCGGCTACGCCGAATCGAGTCTCATCGTCGGTGACTTCGTGCGTCCCGACTTCTGGCGCTATCGCGATTACATCATCAACTCGTTCAACGAGGACAAGCCCTTTGACCAATTCGTCACTGAGCAGCTCGCGGGCGATGAACTGGTCGATTGGAAAGAGGCCGAGGCCTTCACCCCCGAAATGATCGAGAACCTCGTCGCGACCGGCTTCCTCCGCTGTGCCCCGGACGGCACTGACAACCAACTCATCACCCAGGAGGACAAGCACTTCGACACCCAGCAGACCGCAGTCGAGGTCTCGATGAAGGCACTCATGGGCCTGACCCTGAACTGCGTCCGCTGTCACGACCACAAATACGACCCGGTCCTGCAGGAGGAATATTTCCAGATGATCTCCTTCTTCCAGCCGGCCTACGATCCGGAGAACTGGATCCCCGGGAACCTGAACAGTTTCGGCGCCGGTCCGATCCGGGCGATTCCGATTCTCGACAAGGCGGGGCGGAAAGAATGGGAGCGCGATACGCAAAAGGTCTTCGACGAGCAGGCGGATATCCTCTACCAAATCGACTACGGCATCGAGAACCGCTTCCGTGATCGCTACATCGCCGAGCATCTCGACCAATTTGCAACCGAGCGCCGCGAGGCCCTGCGCGAAGCGATGAATCGATGGGAGCGCCAGCGCAGCAAGAAAGAAGTCGCGCTGGTCTTCGACGCCGCCAAGGAACTGGCGATCACCCCCAAGCTGCTGCGCGAAACCTACCCGGAAATGGAAGAGCGCTTCAAGAACGCTTGGAACAAGATGAACGAGCAGCGGAAGGAGTTCAATGCCTCCCAGCCGGAGCTAATCTGGGGGCTCTGGGATGTCTCCACGGAACCCTCCCCGGCCATGTTCCTCGCCCGGGGCGACTACCACAAACCCACTCACGAAGTCATGCCCGGCGTCATGACCGTCCTGGACGGACATCTTGAGCAGACCTTTGACGAAGTCCTCGAAGCGTCCAAAGAACCGACCCCACACACCACAGGCCGGCGCCTCGCCCTCGCTCGCTGGCTGACCCAGGCGGATCACCCGCTCACCGCCCGGGTCATGGTCAACCGCATCTGGCAGTATCACTTCGGCAACGGGATCGTTTACACCTCGGACGACTTCGGCAAGCGCGGCTCCCCGCCGACCCATCCAGAACTGCTCGACTGGCTCTCCGTCGAGTTCGTCGAGAGCGGCTGGTCGATCAAGCACCTGCACCGTCTCATCCTGAACTCGTCGACCTTTCGCCAGGCGGGCGGAACCGAGGGCCATGCCTCCCTCTTGAGCGGGTTTCCCCGGCGCCGTCTCGAGGCAGAACTCATCCGCGATCGCATGCTCGCTGTCAGTGGATTGCTCGACACGACCCCGGGCGGGGAATCGGTGCCCACGGTCGAGTTCAGCGCCGGCACTCACATGGTCGATCCCGAGCATCCCGGCCGGTATCGTCGCAGTGTCTACCTGACGACGCAACGATCGACCCAGCCAGCCATCCTCAAGGTGTTCGATGGACCCGTTATGGAGACCAACTGGCCGCATCGCCATTCCTCGACCGTGGCGCCGCAGGCGCTGACCCTGATGAATCACCCCTTCGTCCGCGAAGCAGCCGAGGCCCTCGCGGAGCGGATCCGAAACGCGTCCGGTGAAAAAGCCGCCGATCTTATCGGCTACGCCTTCGAGCTGACCTACGGCCGGAATCCAAGTCCTGAAGAACGACAAATTTTCGAATCGGCGGGCGGAGAAAATCCCGACTGGCCGCTCATCGCGCATGCCCTCCTTAGCTCCAACGAATTTCTCTACATAGACTGAACCCACTTTATTGGCCCCGACTTTCTGAATCCATGAAATCCAAGCCCCTTTTTCCCTGCCAGGATCGCTACCCAACCCGCGGTCCGGTCACGAGACGCCGCATGCTCGCCGAGTCGGCGGGCGGACTCGGCGGCCTCGCTTTGTCTTCCATCCTCCAGTCGACAGGCTTCGCCGCGACGCCGAGCCTCGCACAGAAGCGCCCCCTCATCACACCAAAAGCGAAGAACGTCATTTTTCTCTACATGAGCGGCGGACCGAGCCATCTCGACCTGCTCGATCCCAAGCCGCTCCTGAACAAGCTCGACGGGAAACCGATCCCGATGAGCATCGATCAGCGCGACCTCTACGGCACCGGTAAGGTCATGGGCAGCCCCTACAAATTTTCCAGGCACGGAGAAAGCGGCGCTGAAGTCTCCGAACTGCTGCCTCACCTCTCCGGCGTCGTTGATGACCTCGCCATCATCCGGTCCGGAGTCACCAATCGCATCGACCACGGCGAGGCACTCCTCATGATGCACACGGGACGGCCCATTCCCGGCTTCCCCACGATCGGAAGCTGGATCACCTACGCACTCGGGACGGAGAATCAAAACCTCCCCTCCTACGTTTCAATGAGCAATGTGACGGGCTACCGGGAGCGAGTCGCGACGGGTTCCGCCTTTCTTCCCTCCCTCTACCAGGGCACGCCGATGAACTGGCAGGGCGGCGGCGATCCCTTCGCCTTTCTCAGTCCTCCTGCCGGGGGCGGCGATGAAGCAAAACGTCAGCGCGAGTATCTCGACCTGACCCAGGCCCTGAATCGCGGTCACCTTGAGTCCCGTCGCGAAGTGGAGGAACTCGATACCCGTATTCACAATTTCGAACTGGCCGCGCGGATGCAAGTTGAAGCGATGGAAAGCATCGACATCTCCCGCGAAACCGAAGCGACCAAGCGGATGTATGGCATCGGCGGAAAGGAGACCGATGACTTCGGGATGCGCTGCCTCCTCGCACGCCGTCTCGTCGAGTCCGGAGTTCGCTATGTCCACCTCATGCACCACGACTGGGATCACCACAGCAATCTCTCCGTCGGCCTTCCCAAGTCCTGTCGCCAGGTCGATCAGCCCATCGCCGCCCTCCTTCGCGACCTTAAACAGCGCGGTCTGCTCGACGAAACCCTCGTCGTCTGGACTGGCGAATTCGGGCGCCTCCCCACGGTTGAGGCAAACGATGGCCGCGATCACAATCCCCACGGCTTCAGCTTCTGGCTCGCCGGCGGCGGGATCAAGCCGGGCATCACCTACGGCGCGACCGATGAGTTTGGCTACAAGGCAATCGAGAACCGCGTCTCCGTGCACGATCTCCACGCCACGATGCAGCAGCTCACCGGCGTCGATCCCGATGCGAACACCTTCGATTTCGAAGGGCGCGAGGAAACGCTGACCGGAGTCGAGCCAGCGCGGGTGGTGACGGATTTGTTGGCTTGAGAGTTTGGGATGGATGGGGGAAGAAGGGGCAAAATTCCTTCATTTGGATGATTCTGCGGTGCTTCGAGAACCCTTCAAAAGGACAGACGTTTTCTACGGACAGGTGCAGCGCAGTGCTACGCCGGTCACTTCGATTTCGGTTCTGCGATGGCCTGAAGAAATTCCCATGCCTTCGCGGTGACTTTCTCATCGTCCTCTTTTCCAAACCACTGGTTGATCTCGCCGTGATTGCGGTCGCTGGCATCGATGACGGTCGCCTCAACTCCGGCAGACCGAAGGCGATCCGCGAAGCCTTTGGCTTGCAAGGGCCGACTCGGATTCGCGGTCTTGCCCATGCCCCGGGTGTAGCCAATCAGAAAGGGCGGAATGTCTTTCCCCGCAGCGACCTGGTGGAAGGGGGACGCGTCCTTCCAGGTTTCCGGATCGGTTCCAAAGATGGTGCGATAGAAGCCAGAGGAGCGGCCCTTCATCAGGGCGGGGATGTCGTAGGCGTTGGTATCGAGCGGAATGACTCCCTTGAGAATCGAGAGATCTTTGCCGTGCTTTTGGAGCCGACGAGCGTCGGTCCCGGCGAGGGCGGCGAGGTGAGCACCAGCGGAATGCCCCATCAGAAAAAGCCTCCCCGGATCTCCTCCGTAGTCTTCGACATGGTCATGGATCCAAGCGAGGGCTTTCGCCACATCGTTGACGTTTACAGGGTGGGCTCCTTCGGGCAAGAGGCGGTAGTTGATACTGACAAAGAGCCAGCCTTTCCCGCCGAAAAACTCCGGCTTTTCCCCGACCGCCCGCTTGTCGCCACGCTTCCAACTGCCGCCGTGAATATAGACCATCACCGGAGCTTTTGTAGCGCCGGAAGGTTGGTAGAGATCGAGTTTCTGCGCGGCATGCTCTCCATAACGCAGGTCCTGATGAGTGGTGGATGTGATGTTTCCGCTCGGGTTTTCGGGAGATTGCGCTTGCGTCATGTTCGCGAGGGACGCGATGAGAGCGCCGAGGAAAAACAGTAGGGTTTTCATGGACTTGTTTTGAGTTCTCCCCGGTATGCTGAGGCAGAGTTGGTTCGGTAGCAATGCCATGGCACTGTTGGCATCCGCGTCATATCCATTGGTAGTCCTGGCTGATGCTCCAAACCCGCCGACAGAACTGATGACCAATCGATAGCACAGACAGACACTCATAGTCGATTTCGAACGATTTGCTCAGATATACCCAGGGAAGTTTCAGATGTTCCCGAGTTTGTTCGTTCTGCGTTTCGCGGAACCAGATAGAAACGGGACTGCGATTGAAATTGCGTTCGTTGATTCCAGCAATCGTCACGGTGCTGTTCTCAATAATGAATGCGGTAATGTCTTCTGCCCAGGGAACATTGGAGTATATAAAGACTCCCGCCGCGTCAGTGAATCCTCCGTTTACCGTTTCGATAATCGTGGCTACTTTTTCGGTTTTCATCCCAAGGATCCAGAGGTTCCCACCATTGTTGCGGAGCATCGTTCCTTTGATCTCGGTATTAAGTTGGCGACACCATGCATTCTGACCGGGCTGCAGCAAAATCCGCTGTGGTACCCCAAGAGTTCTTTTGGTTGAAAATAGCTGGCACGGAATTTTCGCTCTTCAGATCACGAACGAAGATCATCTGATGATAGTTCCACCAGCCGTATTCCCTTTGGCTGCTCAGGTGAATATGTTCGAAGGTGTTCGAATTGACGGGGCACTTGGTGCTGGTGCCGATGGCAAACCCTTCGACATTGAGGTTTTTCACCAGAAGGGGACCGATCTCGTTGGTGTGCCCGAGGTCGAGACCGATCTTGCCGGAATTCCCTGCGGCACGAATGGTTACGTTTCGAATACAACCCTGATTGCTGGCATTGAATTGCAGACCGATGGCACCAGGATTTCCTGCGCCGACCTCGATGGTGAGATCACGAATCGCGTTGCGAAAGCGTTGGGCAGGCGCTTTGCCCGTCCAGATCAAAGATTTGGGGTTTTCAGAGTCGGCAAAACCCGGCGAGGCATCCGGGAGGCGCAGTTTGGAAAGACCTTCGCCGGCCCCCTGCAGGATGGTTCGTCTTTGTGCATTTCCGCTGCTGGTGCCACCCCACTTTAGCGTATCGGAAATGAGATAAACCCCGGGAGGCAGGTAGACGATTCGATTTCCGCTCGGGTATAGCTCCAAAGCCTCCTGAATGGCGGCGGTATCGTCCGTGTTGTCATCCGGTGTCGCCCCGAATGTGGTGACATCGAGGACTCCGCCGTCTGCTGGAAAGCGTATCCCTTCCGATGAATCGTTGGAGAGGCAAGTGGCAGTCAGCCCAAACAATCCAGCGATTACGGTCAGCAATTTTCTCTTCATCCTTTCACTGATCGCCGGAATTGAAGAAAATGTCGCCTGTGCTTTCGAGTCGATTTCCGATAGCCCGAAAAGGCTATTCCGGAAATTGCTCGATTCGGGTTGGTGACCGGAAACTCAGCTACTTCAACATGCCAAACAAAACCGCCCTGATCAATTGGCGCGATGATGTGGCGGAAGAGAATAACCTCATCAAGACGCACCCCGAAAAAGCCGCTGAGCTCAGGAAGAGATTCGCAAAGGTCATCCAGGATGGCCGAAGCACGAAGGGCGCTCCCGTCAAAAATGATGGCCGCGAGGTCTGGGATCAAGTTGAATGGATCAACGATCTAAAGTAGGCACCACACGAACCACAATTTTGCGATCAGCGGTTGGTGAATTCGATCACCAGACAACCAGTATCGGCAGTTAGTTCGCGGTGATTCGCTGACGTGAACGACTTAGCCTACTGAGCTTTGCCGGAATTTCCTACTTCTCAACCGGACTGCCATCGATTTCCAGCTCCCGAACAAAGACAAAGCCGTTCACTTTGCGCTGAAACGATGTCTCATGAATGTCCGGAAAGACGAGACGGACGTGGGATGCCGGGGAGAGCTTCTTTTCGTCGATGGTGAAGACGCCCATCGTGTAGTTCTCGAACTCCGTCGTGCCCACCGTCGTGAACGTTTCGCCATCTTTTGAGATCTGAACTTCGACCGTCTTGGTCCCTCCGTTGGCGGAACTGTGGACCCGCAGTATGTCGAGCTGGTAGAGGCCCTCGAGATCCACGGTGACGTGCTTGGGGAAATTCATCGAGCCGTTGGAAGCCCAGGCGTTCTGGTTGTTGTCACCAAGGTTGCCGTCGGTGAGGCCGTCCCATTTGCCATTCAGAATGGGCTGATTGCAGACATGAGACTTGCCCACTCCGATTCCGGATACCGTTCCCGTGCCCATTCGCTCGAAGTCATCGGTGCGAAACGGCACCGCCGGAAAACCTTCTTCATTGTAGAGATTGCAGCGGGGAAAGTTTGCCCAGGCGTAGCGCACGGCGACGGGAGAATCGACTTCGGGAGACGAAACGACGAGCTCATCCTTGCCGACGATCTTGGCACTCGCCCAGTGAAACTTCTCATCGGGCCCACAGATGGCAAAGCCGGCGAGCTCGTTCGCCGGGACGGTGAGGCCATCTGTTTCGACCGCTTGCGTCGTCAATCCGCTGCCGACATCGTCGAATGCGAGGGTGGCCTGGTTGCCTTTGATGGACATTTCCCGGAACATCGGACCCGACGCGACGATGTCGCGACCGTAGGCTACCTTCAGCGCCTGTGCTGCGAGTCGCTTGCCGACGGTGGGTTTGTCAGGGGGGTGAATGTTAGTCTGGTGCCCCGCTTCGATAATCGTCGCCATTCCCGTGTTCGGCACGGAAAGAGTCATCGTCTGCGCCTCCCGCAGTCTTGCCCAGTCGGGGTCTTCGGGGTGGGGGTTTTGTTCTTTGAAGGCAGCGAGTTGAACGAACAAAAACGGAAAATCGCCGATGCCCCACTGCTCCCGCCACGAGGTGATCAGGTCCGGGAAGAGTTTCTGGTATTGCTCCGGTCTACCGGCATTGCCCTCACCCTGATACCAGATCGCACCGGCGACCGGGAACTTTTGCAAAGGCGAGATCATGTAATGAAAGAGCCCCGAAGGACGCTTCATATGCTGCGGACCCATTGGCTCCTGGGGCATGCGCACGCCGCGTCGTTCTGCCGGTGGCGTGGCGCGCCAGTCCTTGAGGCGCTGCTCGTAGGCCTTTTGGTTTTGCGGAAAACTGGTGACCGCGGCTTCGTAGTCATCGAGGATGATCTTGAACTCAGGACGGCTCTGCAGGACCTCTTTCGATACCCATGACTCCGCTTTGGTGCCTCCGAGAGTCGCGTAGATCAGTCCGATGGGAACATCGACTTCGGGCTGCAGGGCCCGACCGAAGAGGTAGCCCGTCGCCGAGAACAGCATCGCACTTTCTTCATCGCAGAGACGCCAGGCAGCGCCGAATTCTTCGTTGGTCACCACGTCATGCTGCGGGGAATCCGCTCCCGATTGCTTCAGTTTGAAAAGACGAATCATCGGGTTCGCCTCGGGCAATCCTTCGTAGAGATGCTGATAGTCTTTGTATTGCGCTCCCATGTAAGCAGCCAGCGTTCCCGCCATGTTCGATTGTCCAGTGCAGAGCCAGACATCGCCGAGCATGACGTTTTCCAGAGTGTGGGTTTCTTCGCCTTCGATGGTGAGCGAATGTGGTCCGCCCGCTTTCTTGGCGGGAAGCGAGACGCTCCACTCTCCTCCGGCCGTGGTGGTCGAGGCGGACGCGTCGGCCAGCGTCACCGTCACTTTTTCCCCGTCCGTCCCGGTGCCGTAGATCTGGATGGGTTGATCCCGCTGCAGCACCATGTTGTCGGTGAACAATCCGTGGGGAGTAGCGGCGTGGGAGGAGAGCGTTGCTGCGAAGCTGAGAAAAGTGATGAGGCAAAGAGACGCGAGAGGGGAAAAGCGCGGTGGCCTGTGGGCAAGACGATAGGATATCAGCATGCGGGAAGTCTTCTCGCCGGAGACCGTGACGTCAACTCTGTCGGGAAAGGAATGAATGTGATGGTTATCGACGTTGACTGACCGGCAGGCGGACCACGGCCTTGGGTGACTGTGTGAAAAGCCCCGGAGGAACTGGACGGATCCGCGTCATTCGCGTGAGCGTGGTCGAGATAGAGTGGACCATTGCGGTTTCATCGAATTTGCCGCGCCGTGATTTGTCCCTGGCGATTCTTACAAAGAACCCAACCGTCGGCCAGCGTCACATGAGGCCAGCATCCCCCGGACCGCCTGTGGTCGCTCCTTGGATCTTTGCGGGTTCGCGATAGGTGTTTCACGGTTCAGACCACGCCAGTGAGGCCGGTCTTCGGATTTCCCGGAAGTGTTCGCGAGAATCAAAATGGTGAGGATGAAGCGGGTCATGTTTTCGGCTTTTTGGGAACAGATTAGTCGTTCGAGTAGAGATCAAATCGAAAGCGTGGACCTAATTGCGCGCCGTCTTTCACGGTGGTTTCGCGCATCACGCCATCCCGAACATCGCGCACCTGGAGATGGTGGCTGCGGCCGTAAATACTGAGTCCCCACTGGGCGGAGAAGCGCGAGTCGATGACTTCGAACACCGGCCGGTCTTTCGGGATCTCTTTGACCACTGGATAGATAAAGGCTCCAAAAATCTCGACCGATGCTCCGTTGATCGCTTTCAACTTCTGGCTTCCGTATTCCGTCTTAAATCCGAGACTCCAGATGTCCGCTCCATCCGCAAGGATGCAGGGACCGACGGCATGAGATTCCACGTTCCATTGCCGCGCCCAGACTTTCTGACCGGGGGAGAAACTCCAGAACGGGCTGACACAATCGCGAATAAAGACGTTCCCGGCTCCGGGCAGACCACGATAGGTAAACCGCGCATGTTGAAGGAGCACGGGGCGCTTTGAGGCGTGTTCCAGCATCGAAACGGAGAAGAAATCGATCAGCAACGGGTCATCGGTATCGCCCTCGACTCGCAATGACGCGACCATCGTTTCGTAGCCGGGATTTTCCTTGTCGGCGAGTCCCCCTTTGGAGATACCATTGTCCATTCCGTAGAGACGTTTCACGGTGGAAGGAACCGTGACCGTGCGGCTTACATTGTATCCGCCGCGAGGGAAGTAGATGGTCGGCTTGCCGGTCGCGAAAGCAGCTTCCATCGCCGGTGCCCAGTCCGCTTCCTTCCCTTCGCCGACGACGAGATCCGCGAAATCGCGAACGTTGACCCAATCCGTCTTCAAGTCCCCAACGGGAACTTTCGGTGCATCTTTGATCGGCAGCCCCAGTGCGCGGACTTCTTTCCCATCAGGATGAATCGTGGTGTCGCCAATATATTCGACAATGTCGCCGGTCACCTCACGACCGGGTTCGGTAAGATACTTTTCCTGGCGGTGAGGATTCCAGGTCACCGCCTGTTTCGCGATCGATTTTCCGTAACCCTCGATTTTCACGTTCCGCGCATAGAGCGCTCCGTCCGACTCAATCGCCGACGCATCCGGAGCCCCACCGATAAACTCCGAATCCAAAACCGATACCAGGTCATTGCCGCCACCCGTGCGAATCGCCGGGACGCTATTGCGACTCGTGATTCGCCGCAGCGCAAGAATGTTCCCACGATTCAAGATCGCCACTTCCTTCTGGCCGGAGAGCAGGACGTCTTCCATCGTCACAGAATATTCCATGTAGGCCGTTTTGATCCCGGTGTTGAATCCTTCAATCGAGGTATGCGCGATCAACGTCGGCCCATTGGTCTTATGCGTCAGGTCGAGACCGAAAATCCCCTCACCATCGCCAGAACGAATCGTGACGTGTTCCAGCGAGCCGTAATTATTCGAGTGGTATTCCACACCCACGGCACCGGGATTTCCGGAGCCGGTTTCGACGGTGAAGTGGTGAAACCAGTTTGCGATCGTGCTGCCGTTTACCGCTTTGTTTGAACCCGGAGGTCCTTTCACCCCGCTCGCCGCCACGACCGGCTTGGGTGCTTCCGCATCGGCAAACCCCGGGGCATTATCGACTAGTCGGATGATCGTCGTGTCCCGGTCCTCCCCTTGGACGCGAAGAAAGCGCCCCCACTTGACGGTATCGGAAACGAGATAGGTCCCCGCCGGGAAAAAGAGCACATAGGTACCGTCTCCCGTGGCTTGATGGTTATCGACGTTCTCGAACGCGCGCTGAATCGCGGCGGTATCATCCGTCTTCCCGTCACCCACCGCGCCGAAGTGCCGCCGAATGCTGAGGTGACCGGCATCCGCCGGGAAAGTCGTATCCGCGTGTGCATAGGAAACATTCGCCAACGACGTTTCCGTCGCCCGCAGAAACTGCTCCGGGCCCAGCGCCTTCTCCGTCAGCCGAATCGAATCCACCAGACCATCGAACTTCGCGCTGACAAGACAAGGTGCGGAATCCAGCTTCAGCGGCTCCTCCAATGTCAGACTGCGCGCCTGCCAATGATCTAGCCACACCGTGACCGTCAGCGCATCCGCATCATAGACCAGCGCCAGGTGCCGCCAACCCATCGTCTCATCGCGCAAACGGGAAATCGAAACGTAATGACCGGTCGACCACCGATCCGCATTTTTCGAACCCGGCAAAGTCAGCGCCGCCGCCCAATAGGTTTGCTTGAAGTTATTCAGCCAGCGCACCCCCGCCATCAGAGACGCCGCCTCCTGACTCCTACGACCTTTCCCGAACAAGTCCACCGACGCGTTCGGAACCGAAGCCGGACTGACGAATCCCTCCAGCGTAAAGCTTCCCGTCGCGGTCGGCAGTTCCAGATCCTCCTTCAAACGTGCCGAGGACGTGTTCGGTCGCGACTTGCCGCTGATCGGATCATAAATAAACGGTGCGGGAACATCTCGCTCTCCGCCATCCTCGAAGTCGAATTGAGCGGCTGTTGCAATCAGGGATGGGAAGGTGAGGAGGAGAAAGAGGAGTTTTCGATTCATGGGGAGTTTGAAGGAACGAGGGAAGGTTTACCTGCCACTACGGCAATGGATTTAGAGTGTCACAAACTCCACCACTTTTGTCCCTCAAGCGATCGAGTCATTTTCGCATGGCCCAAAATGGCTATGCCAGATCCTGGACACGCTTCCGTCACCCCTCGTAAAACTGTTCCCGAACCTCCACCAGCGCTGCGTTTGCCGCGTCTTCATCCGGTTCCTCCTGGAGATCCGATTTCGCGAACGCCTCGGCGATTTGCGCAATCCGCTCTTCCGCCAGCCGAACCAGTTTGTCGTATTCAAAGTCCCCGGCCCGCACCCGCAAGAGCCACGTGGACAAGGGCGAATGCAGCGTGATGGTCCCTTCCTCCGCGATCTGTCGAGCCATCTCAAGCAGGCGAAACGTGTGCATCAGATTCTTCGAGTCGTAGTTCCGACCGTGAGCGACGTTCGTCTGGTAGCGGGCATCGTTTCGGTGTTCGACCCAGTCCCAGTATTCGCGGTAGTCGCGACAATACTTCTTGAACCCGTCTCCATTGACATGCATCCAGCCCACCGGCACCGCCTCTCGGGTCACCGAGGAGCAGGCCACCAAGGTCGAATCCGGATCGGTCAAAATTCCCCGATACCCGGGCTCGCCCACATAGATCCCGTAAACATCGCGCATGTGGGGTACCTGGACGAGACCACAATCTTCCTGGCGAATTCCGTGTTCCTGAAGCCATGACATCAGCGGGACGGACCCCTGGCCGGCCAAGACATGGCAGAAGTGGAGCAGGTTTTTTCGCTCGCGTTCGATCGGGTTGACGATCTTTTTGTTCAGCCCGCGTGCTTTGCGAATTTGCGCCATCGCATAGCCGGCAAAGGTCGCTTCGCAGCGTTTCGAAAGAAAGATCTCCGGCTGAAACCGGGCAAAGAGCGGATGACGATGTCGAACCTTCTCCGGCATCGCGAACAGCATCTCCATCAGGTTCGGGTTGTTCTTCGTCAGCAGCTCCACGAACCGGCCTACTTCGTAGTAGACCTCGTCATGACTCGCATCAGATACTTGATCCAACTCGCCCAGCCCATAGAAGCAGTGCTTCGGCATCACAAACACGCCCCGCAGATCCGTATCCGAATCCGCCGTATCCGTTCCATACGCCTTGCTCCCTGAAACGCACTCAAAGAGCAGGCACTGCGGCGAACGCGCATCTTCCAGATCAATTTTCACGGCGGATAACCTCGCGGAAAAACGTGCTCACGTCTTCTGAATCTCTCGGCTCCTCCGGCAGCAGCTCGACTTCAGCTCCCAAGCGTGCCAGCTCCTCCCGAATCAACTCGTCGAATCGCCCAATTCGCGGGATCGCGGCTTTTTCCGCTCCAGACGCTTTCTCCGCGATGAGGGAATCGATCTCCGTGCTCAAGGCGTCGTCCATCGTGAGTCCATCGCGTAATTCGGCAAACGCGACCGGAATCGGCGTTCCCTTTTCGAGAACCCACCTGGCACCGAAGACCGCTCGCAAGGCATAGAGATACTTCTTCGCCGTCACCTCATCTCTCTCCAGGGCACCGAACCAAATCTTCTTCCCCAGCCCCAGATAGTGGCCGGCTCCCTTCCGGGGAACGAACGCCCGCTTGGCCATCTCCCGCCAGCGATTCATCACCACCGGTTCTTCTCGATAGACGATCGGCGAATGAAGCCACTCCAACAACACCGGATTCGAGCGCACCATCAGGCGCAAGCTTTTGCGCAGATCCCAACCCGCCAAATCGTGGTTCTCTGCATCGACCCCCAGGTCACAAGTCTCAGCCGGATCATGAATCGCCAAGTAAGCATCCTCCGGCCACACATAGAGAAAGCGGACGTCGTAATCGCTATCTGCTGAAGCAAAGCCCCAAGCTCGGCTCCCGGACTCGCAAGCATAAAGAATCCGGAATCCGCGTTGGTCCTCCAAGTCCGAGAGTTTGCTGAGAATCGCTTCCATCCAAGAAGTTAGCTCACGATTTTCTGGATGGAAGCCCGTTCGTCCTCGATACCCATCACTCGTTCAGCCCCATCTCTTTCAGTCGCCGTTGTAACGTGCGGCGGCTGAGGCCGAGGAGTTCGGCGGCTTCAGTGCGGTTTCCGTTGGTGCGATCGAGGGCCATGTGGATGAAGCGTTCTTCCATGGCGACGAGGTTGAGGTCGGATTGGTTGGCACTGGAGGGGAAGTGGGCCGGGGCGCTGGTGCTGCGGTCTGCCCGAATGCGCTGAGGGAGGTGGCGGAGGGTGATCTTGTCTCCCTGGCTCATGACGACGCCGTGCTCGATGGCGGTGCGGAGTTCCCGGACGTTCCCGGGCCAGTCGTATTCCATGAGGCAGGTGAGAGCTTCGGTGGTGAGGTTTTTGAAGGGTTTCGCGTTCTCATCCGCGAATTCTTTGAGGAAGGCGTCGGTGAGGAGGACAATGTCCTCTTTGCGATCGCGGAGGGGCGGCATGTCGATGGTGATGACGTTGAGCCGGTAGAAGAGGTCTTCGCGGAAGTCGCCTTTCTGCACCATTTCTTCGAGGTTGCGGTTCGTCGCCGTGATGAGGCGGACGTCGACTTCGATGGGCTTGGTGCTGCCGACTTTCTGGATGGTGCGCTCGCCAAGGGCGCGGAGGAGTTTGATCTGGGTGGCGGCGTCGATTTCGCCGATTTCATCGAGGAAGAGGGTGCCGCCGTCAGCTTCTTCAAAGTAACCGACGCGTTCTTTATGAGCATCGGTGAAGGCGCCTTTGGCGTGGCCGAAGAGTTCGCTCTCCATGACTTCGCGATTGAGCCCGGCGCAGTGGACGGCGACGAGTTTGGCCTTGGGGCGACCGCTTAGGTTATGGATGGCCTTGGCGACGAGTTCTTTTCCGGTGCCGTTCTCCCCTTCGATGAGGACCGTGGCGCGACTGGGGGCGACCTGCTGAATCATGTCGAACACCGGCTGCATCGCGGGGGCCTTGCCGATGATGTTGCTGACGGTGAAGCGTTTTTCGACCTGCTTTTTGAGGTTGGCGTTTTCTTTTTCGAGGTTCTGGCTGCGGAGGGCGCGCTTGATGGTGAGTTCCAGCTCGTCGATGTTGAGCGGCTTGGTGACGTATTCGTAGGCGCCGCGTTTCATGGCCTCGACGGCGGTATCGACGGAGCCATAAGCCGTCATCATGATGCAGATGGGTGCTTTGGGGAGCTTGAGCGCTTGGTCGATGAGGTCCATCCCGTTTTCGCCGCCGAGTCGAAGGTCCGTGACCATGAGGTCGATGTCATCGCCCTTGAGGACTTCCAGCGCGCTGGCGATGTCCGGGGCGACGTAGACGTCGAATTCGTCTTCAAAGGAGCGGCGCAGGCCGTCGCGGGTGTTCTTCTCGTCGTCCACGATGAGGATGGTGGATGACGGCATTCCGAGGTTGTAATCGTCCATAGTCGAGAGGGAGAATGAACCCCAGATTGAAGGTGGGAGCAACGAGAGGGTGGACAAAATGACGCAGGTGAGAAGGACGGAGCCAGCGGTTTTTCCCGTGGATGTGGACGTGAAATGTGCCTTTACAGGCTGCGGAACTGTCTTCATGAGGTGGTGCCGTTCCCGCGTTCTGGCTCGGAAATCCCGGCTTGGCCTGGGAAAAGCCGATTTATCAATGGTAAGCCCTCTAAAAAAACGTAGCTTTCCGCGCTCAAAAGTTCCGCAGATTTTTCAACATGGTTCCCCCAATTCAACCGATTCGGCCGAAGATTCTCGATGTTTCCCAGAAACCGGAGTTGCGCGATGAAATTGTGAAGCTGGTGGAATCCAGTGGCAAAGTCGGCGTCTCCCTGGGGAAAATGGAGGTGAAGTTCGCCTACATCAGCTTTGGCAACGAATCGGTCGCTTTCCGAGTGGAGGAGAGCGATTCCTCGGAGTTGGTCGCGGTGGCGGTGGGGGCGGAAGGTCATGTGGGTCCCGATGAACTGTTGAGCAATCTGGATTAAAAACGATGGGTGCGCTGGAGAATGGTCTTGAGGTGCTGAAGAAGATCCGCCGGTTGGAGGGGCTGGCCCTGCTGCGGGGAGGAAGCTACGCTTACCGTGATTTACCCTTTCCGGAGACGCAGGAAGAGGAAGTCCGCCAAGAGGTGATCGGCTTCTTTCAGGAGTATGCGAATGAGGGGCGGCTGGCGAAGAAGGTGGTGCTGGGATTCGAGGGGCTGACGCTGATGCTGATCAACGAGCGCACGATCATCCTGATGATGCTGTTCGCGGACAGCACGGAGACGTCGATGGTGGAACGCAGCGGCGAACTGTTTCTGGAGCGCTTTGCCGAAGAACTGGACCTGCCGGTGATCAAGCATGAGAAGACGGCCAAGGTTGATCTCAAGCTGGTCCCGGATTTACGAAAGGATTGGCCGCGGTTTCGAGCGGAGCTGGAATCGCTCCTGACGAAGGTGGTCGGATCTGGGCAAGCGGCGCCGATGATCGATCGACAATTGGCGGAGCGCGGTGGCGCTGAGGGCGATGCGCTTCCGGCTGACCAGTTTGTTACATTTGGTGAGGAGGTTTTGACGCAGATTAGGGACAAGAGCCTGCGCTCACTTCTCTCCTTGGAACTGGACTACTTGCTCAAAGACTACTCATCGAACCTCTGACTCCATGCCTTTTATCCTGATCGCCCTTTTCATGCTGGCCCTGTCCTCTACCGGTCATGCCCAAACCGCCGAGCCATCTGCTTCCGTCTATTCGCCGGCCGACACTTCGTGGATCATTATGGCGGCGATGATGGTGTTCCTGATGCAGATCGGATTCTGCATGTTGGAGATGGGGCTTTCTCGAGCGAAGAACACCCTCAACGTGGCGATGAAAAACGTGCTCGACTTCGCCGCGTCCTCGCTGGCCTTCCTCTTCTTTGGTTTCACCCTCATGTTTGGCGCGTCCGTCAGTGGATTGATCGGGTGGGACCTCTTCGCGCTCTGGACGATTCCCGGAGACAGCCCGTTTTGGACCTACTGGTTCTTTCAGACGATGTTTGCGGCGACGGCCTGCACCATCGCTTCCGGGGCGATGGCGGAACGGACCAAGTTCCTGGGATACCTGATTTTCACGGTGATCCTTTCCGGGCTGATTTATCCGCTCTTTGGCCACTGGGCCTGGGGTGGAGCCGTAGCGGGATTGGCACCTGGCTTTGGTGGCGAAGCGGGATGGCTGGCGAAGCTGGGATTCCATGACTTTGCCGGATCGACCGTCGTTCACGCCGTGGGCGGAGCGGCAGCGTTCGCCGGCGTGTTGGTGGTGGGTCCTCGGTTGGGGCGATTTGCCGCTGATGGCACGCCGCGCTTCATGCCGGGGCACAATTTACCGTTGGCGACCTTCGGCACGCTGATTCTCTGGGTTGGCTGGTTCGGCTTCAACGCCGGTTCCTTGCTGGAAGCGTCCGATCAGCTGGGACGCATTTGTGTGAACACGATGGTGGCAGGCTCCGCAGGTGCGATTGGCGGACTGGCGCTCTTCTGGATGCTGCGTGGGGTTCCGAATCCGCTCGTCGCGCTGAACGGGATTCTCGGCGGCTTGGTGGCGATCACCGCCTGTTGCGATGTTGTCACGCCGCTCTTTGCGGTGCTCATTGGCGGGATCGCCGGCATTATTTCGACGGGTGGCTCCATGTTCCTGGAGCGCTGCCGCATCGATGATGTGGTCGGGGCCGTCCCGGTCCATCTGTTCAACGGCGTCTGGGGAACCCTCTGCGTGGGCTTTTTCTCGGAGGGAAACCTCTTCGACCTCGACACCATCGCGGTCCAAGCGATCGGCACCGGAGCCATCTGCGGCGGTGCCTTCTTTCTCTCCCTCGTCAGTTTCCTGCTGATCGATAAAATCTTCGGGCTGCGCGCCACGGATCGGGAACAGGAAGACGGGCTCGATTTCTCGGAGCACTCCGCGAATGCCTACGCGGATTTCCTCACCACAAATCGGTCTTAGTCCGAATCCACGATGATCTCGTCGATCGGTTGGGAGCTGGCCAGCAGCTTCATCCGTTTCTCGGCTCGGGGGAAATAGCACGTTACTTTGGTCCCCTGATTGACCTCGCTCTCCAGCTCGATTTCGCCGCCGTGCTCGCGAATGATGCGTCGCACGATGAGGAGGCCGAGACCGGAGCCGCTCGACTTGGTGGTCTGGTAGGGCTTGTAGAGATTGGCCATGTCTTCCGCGCTGATCCCGACTCCATTGTCGATGAATTGGATCCAGAGCGAGTGGTCGTCCGCATCGGTCAGAATCGCCAATTCGCCGCCGGAGCGCATCGATTGGATCGCGTTGCGGATCAGGTTGAAAAAGGCCTGCTTGATCTGGTCGGCGTCTAATTGGAGCTGGGGTAAATTGGAATGGAGTTCCACCCGGACATCGATCTCCCGATCCTTGATCTCCGGCTCCAAGACGCGGAGCGCATCCTGGATGAGTCGGTTCAAATCTTCCGGATGAGTCTGTGGCTCGGTCGGGCGAATCGCGCTGAGAAAATTCCCGACAATGAGGTCCAGTCGCTTGATTTCGCTGCGGGAAATCTCCAGGATTTCGTTCATGTCCTTGCGCAGCTTGGCCGGAGCATTGCGCATCTTCCGCTCGGCCAGCTGGAGGTGAATGTTCAGGGAGTTCAGAGGATTGCCGATTTCGTGTGCGACGCCCGCCGCCAGCATCGTCAGCACATTCAGGGTTTCGGACTCGATCTTCTTCGCCTCCAGGCGACGGCGCTCCGTCGTGTCCCGAATGATCATGACCCAGCCGAGCACGATTTCCCCGTCCTCAATAGGTGCCAGATAAAACGTGAGGAAGCGATTCTCCGGGTAAAAGACTTCCAGGTCACGACTCACGACTTTGTGCTCGTGGACGAGCGACTCCCACTCTAGTCCCGGGATCCGTTCCGAGATGCGATCCCCAGACGCGCTTTCCCGATCAAACCGAAAGAGGTCGCCCGCCGCCCGGTTGATGTAAGAAATCACCCCGTCTCCATCGGTCACGATCACTCCCTCCTGCAGCGCATCGAATACCTTTTCGAGAAAGCCTTTCTCCTGCATCAGCCGCACCATGTAGCCCTGCACTTCTCCAGGCTCGACACGGTCCACTTTTTCGATCAGTTTTTCGAGGAAACCCGCTTTCATATCATGGAATCAACCGACGACTGTTTGCTCGTCTTCACCACGTTCCCAAATCTGGAAATCGCTCGGCAAATTGCCACTGCGCTGGTGGAAAAGCAATTGGCAGCCTGCGTCAATCTATTGAGTACGGCGACGTCGATTTACCGGTGGGAAGGAAAGATCGAATCAGAATCGGAGATTCCCGCGCTCCTCAAAACGACGCGGGCCGGATTTTCCGCACTGGAAGCGGAACTGCGCGAGCTGCATCCTTACGACGTGCCGGAAATCGTTGCGGTGCCGATCGAAGAGGGCTCCGGCACCTATTTGGCTTGGATTCGAGCGAACGTGAAGACGCTGGCTACCGACTGATGAAGTGGAGGTAGCAGAACATGACCGGCGCGGTGAAGAGAATGCTGTCGATGAGGTCGAGAACGCCGCCGATTCCCGGCATGACCTGGCCGGAATCTTTGGTGTAGAGGCTGCGTTTGACGATCGATTCCGCGAGGTCGCCAAGAATTGCGGCCAGGGCTAGAATTATCGCGAGGATGCAG
>CAYGQD010000047.1:0-16425 GCA_964351855.1 uncultured Verrucomicrobiales bacterium | reverse complement strand
TCTGGTGGGCGCGGAGTTGTGTATAAGACACCGGAGCGTTCGTTGCCGACGAGGCCGGTCACGGCAAAGGCGGCGACGAACGCTCCGACAAACGCGCCGACAAAGCCTTCCCAGGTTTTGCCCGGGCTAATGTGGGGAATCATTTTGTGCTTCCCGATCAGCGAACCGATGGCGTAAGCTCCAGCGTCGGTGAATTTGGTCACCGCCAGGAGGAAGAGAAGGTAGCCGCGTCCGGGGATCTCGGCAGTTTGCACGCCGTCTTGAAAGAAGGAGATCCGGGTGACGAAGTTGAAGAGAAAGGCGATGTAGATAAACCCGAAAACAGCCGCCATGACCGAGATATGGCTGCGACCGGGACGGATCGGGAAATTGAGATTGATGGCAAAGGCGATGAAGACCACCGCGACGATGGCGAGGCTATCAAAAAAGCTGAAATGGCCCGTCCTCCCTGAGGCGGCCAGCCAAAAGCAGACCGAGCAGTGAGCCACGGCGATGAGCGTCGTGAAAATGCCTTCCCAGAGGACTCGCGGGCTCCGCAAGATCCGGAAATACTCAATCATGCCGAGGGTGACGAAGGCCAGAATGAGGATAAAAAAGAGAACCGGGTGACCGGAAATCAATCCAGCCCCGACCAGACCCCAAAGCACCACGGTGGAGGCGATGCGACTACGAAAAGCCTTGCTGCGACTAGCTTTAGGAGGCGTGCTTTGAGGAGACGGGGTAGATTCTTCAGACATGAGAAGGCGATAGGCGCCAGGTAAGGGCAGCGAAGATCGGAGAGTGGCCAATGGCAAGCCTAACTGACAAAAAAGTGGGGTCGGGTGGTTCTTGATCCAGTCCGGGATTTGGACGGATGAGAGAGAAAATGGACGAGGTTTTTCGCAATTCCCGGGATCGTCAGATGAACTCAGGATGTGGCCAGTTGCCCTACGAGAAAAGCGCTAGTCAATGACCTGATTCGTGGCTTAACATCCACCATCATGATGCTTCGGCTTTTTGCTTTGGTTTGCGCGTTTCAGATCGCCTTTCTGAGCGTGGCTTCTTCTCAGGATTTCCCCCGGGAATTGCTGGAAGATGATCACTTTTTGGAGGAATTCGGCGTCAATAAGCTGACCACTCCTTCTATCCGGAAGATTTTCGATCAGCTCAGTCAATTGGGCGAGTTACCTTACGAGGAATTTCGGCGTGACCCTCCGAAGAGCCCACCGGGTGATCGCGCAAAGCTGGCCATGAGTCTGGGAGGGCTGATCGCCGATGGATTCTTCGTGGTTTACACGGAAAATCTAGAAGATTTGGACACGATCGGGCGATCGATTCTTCGCCATGCCGCCGGTCTGGGCGCGGGAGCCCGCTTCACCAGCCATGCAAAGTCGCTCGTTGAGCACAGCACTCAAGGAAACGCGGAGAAGTTGCGTGATGAGTTGGCCCGGACTCAGGCCGATGTCGAGATCGAGATGATCACTCTGCGGGATGAAGACGCCGTCCATTTGATTGGGTTTGGAGGGTGGCTCCGAGCGTTCGACGTGGCCTGTGTCGCCTGTTTGGAGCCTTTTACGCCAGGCCGGGCGGAGATTCTGCGCCGGGTGGATATTGCCGACTATTACGTTCAAGAGTTTGAAACGCTCCATCCGGACATTCTCGAAAAAGAGTCGATGCAGGATCTGATGAAGTTGTTGGTGGAGTTTCGGGATTTGGTAAACATTCCGGCGGAGGAGCCGATTCAAGAAAAGCAGGTTCGCGCCTGGAGTGCTCAGGTGAAAAAGATGGCCGCGTTGGCTTATCCTTAAGGTTGGGGATTCCGGTTCGTGGTTTTCGGTCAAAAACCGCCGGAAAAAATGAACGTAGGTTTTTCGGGGCGGTCCGTAAGGATGGTCATGAAGAACTCCCCTAATCGTAGAACCTTCCTCCGTGGCATCGGTGCCAGCGTCGCCTTGCCAGCCTTCGAAACCTTCCTTCCCCGCTCCGCAGTCGCCGCGACGGAAGGGGGCCTGCCTGCTACCACGGAAACCGGTGCACCGCTTCGCTTTGCCGTGATCTACAAGCCGAACGGCGTCAATTACGACCGCTGGAAGATGGAAGAAATCGGGAAGGATTATACCCTCAGCCCTACCCTGGAGCCGCTGGCGGGGTTTCGTGATGATTTCCAGGTATTCTCCGGTTTTGAGCATCAGTATGGCTGGGGCAGGTTGGACGGCGCCGGTGATCACGCCCGAGCCAATGCCACCTTTTTGACGGGGGCTCGCCCTCGAAAAACCGCAGGTGCGGATATCCAGCTCGGCATCTCGATTGACCAAGTCCTGGCGAATTCCGTTGGGAGGAAAACTCGGCTTTCTTCGCTTGAGCTCGGTTGCGACGGGGTTCGGAAATCCGGAGTTTGTGATTCGGGCTACTCCTGCGCCTACCAATACAATATTTCCTGGAGAAGTGAAACCCAACCGATGACGCCGGAAGCCAACCCACGATTGGTCTTCGAGCGTCTCTTCGGAACCGGAACCGGCAAGGAACGGGAAGAGAATCTGAAGCGTCGGCAAGTTCAGCAACGCAGCATTCTCGACTTCGTCATGAATGACGCGAAGAAGCTTCATGGTGAGTTGGGTCGCAACGATCAGCAGAAACTGGATGAGTATCTGACCGGCGTTCGCGAGGTCGAGCAATCGATCGAAAAGTCGGAGCGCTTCGGCCTTCCTCCAGAGCCGAACACGCCTGCTCCCTCAGGAATTCCCAAGATGTTCAGCGAGCACATTCAACTCATGTTCGACATGATGGTGCTGGCGTTTGAGACGGATTCCACCCGCGTGGCAACGTTTTTGCAGAGTTACGATGGGAGCAATCGCACTTTCCCTGAAGTGGGGGTCAACCAAGGTCACCATGGTCTTTCTCACCATCGCGGTAAAGAAGAGGCGCTGGAAAAACTGGCTACGATTGATCTCTTTTACTCCCAGCAATTCGCTTATTTCCTGGAGAAAATGCGGGCGAAGAAAGATGTCGATGGGAGTTCTCTCCTCCACAATTCACTGATCGTTTGGGGGAGTGGTTTGAGTGACCCTGACCGTCATCGTCACGACAACCTGCCGATCGTTCTCGCTGGTCAAGGCGGAGGAAAGCTCGATACCGGGAAACACGTGAAGTTCAATTCGAACGTTCCGATGACGAACCTCTTCGTCGGTCTCACGGATACGATGGGTGTTCCCGTAGAGCGATTCGGAGATTCAACCGGGTCCTTAAAACTCGGGTAAGCCTTTCCTGATCCCCCTTTTCCAATCTTCCCAGACGCTGCGGAGAATTTTCGCTACTACGGTTTGTCGATGACAGGCACAAAGGCTGTCATGACGCTCCCAAATTATAAACCTCAAACGTGAACTAGTTGATATTCGATTCCGCCAGGTTCAACGATCGATTTGATGTTCCAGAGAGCTCTTAGAGTTCCGGAAGATCGTCTTTCACCGCATTGATTGCATCACGGGGAGGCATCGGCTTCCCGGCATATTTATCCCGCGCCCAAGCAATTTGCTGAGTCGTCACCGGCGACGCCGAATTTCCGAGATTCGTCCGAATGTAGGTGATGACTGCGGCGATTTGTTCGTCGCTCATGGCTGCTTCCCATCCAATCATCGCGCCAACGTGACGAGACATGTCCGGAGTCGCTCCCTTCAACAGAATGTAAGCAAGAGCCTCAGTTGGGCCAGTCACAAATTCGGATCCCGCCAAGGCCGGAGCCATGGGCGGAGTCATCTTCATCGGTGGCCCTTTTCCATCGACTCCGTGGCAAGCCACGCAGTTCGCATAGGTCGTTTTGCCGAGCGCCACAAATTCAGCAGGCAGGTCTGCACCGCCCGTGGTTGCTTCGGGAACCTCCGTTGCGGCAGGCGCGGGAGTAGAATTTCCCGGTGCCGGTGCTGGTGCAGACGAAGAAGCACTCGGAGTTGTGGCGGCTACCGGCTCATTTTGGAACTCAGCTGCCTCGAACATGGCTCCGATGAGGTTGAATCCGAAAATCCCGAGGAGGCCGAACATGACGACGGCGATGATGGCGCTTCCTGCCGTGCCGATCATTCCGGCAAATGAATTGGATGGATGGGTGTCGTGGGACATGGTATCACTGTCGATTTACGCTCCGGGCTGGAGCGAGGGCGCAACCCTTTCATCCCCTCCCTGATTTGCAATCAAATTTTCCCCGGTTTGCTGTCGCTTTGGCGCACCTGAGACCGGACTTCAGGAGTGTCACCATTTGCGGAAACGATTTTCACTTCCACGTCCACCGGAACGGACCGAAGGCCACGAACCAGCTCTTTCAAATGACGCAGCGTCGCGTCCGTCAGCCTGGATTCAGATCCTCCCGCGAGTACGCTGCGAATACTCTCCAATCCTTCTCCAAAGACAGCCAATTGCCCGACCACGCGACTGACGGGATCATTGTCCCCGCCGCCTCCCATGAGGAGGTTGCGCTGAAACTTTGACTGAATGTCGCTCCAACGAGCGGCTTCGCTATCGCTCAAGATGCCTTCCATTTCGCGGAACTTCAGCAAGTTCGCTTCCGCGCCGGTGGTCAGATTTTGGGCCTCGTTCTCATAGTGATCGATGATGAGTGCCTCGACCTCTGCATCGGTCATCAGCGGCAAAACACGCTCCGCAATCCGATTCATATTGCGATAGGAGCCTTGAAGTCGGAATGGCGGTTCGGTGCGGAATTCATCCTGCTGAGCCGCACTGGCGATGTATTCCAAATTGACCCGCAAAATGGTGTCGCGAACTCGGAAGAGCTTTTTCACCACATTGGTCAGCTCGTCGATCTCTTCGCTGGAATAGTTGCCTTCGAAATCGACGCCGTCTTGGGAGTCGGTTTCTGCAATTTGCATGATCGCGTAGACATCTTTTTGACTGCGAGAAGCGAGCTTCGAAAGGATCGGATTTGAGGTAAGAGCGTTCTCGATATAAGAGGCTTTGAAAGCGGAATCGTGGCCGCCCAGGATGTCGCCCAGATTGTAGGTATCGGCCCGGTTCGCCAGCATGTCTGGAATCTGGAACTTTCCTCCGCTTTCCGTATAAGGATTGCCCGCCATCACTACGGCGACTTTTTTGCCGCGAAGATCATAGGTCTGCGCGTTCCCTTTCCACACACCTTCCATCTTCCGCTGAGCGTCGCAAAGGCTGATGAACTTTTGGAGGAACTCAGGATGACAGTGCTGGATGTCATCCAGATAGATCATGCTGTTGTCGCCCATCTCCAGAGCGAGGTTCAGTTTGTCGACTTCCTCTCTCGCGCTGGCATTGGGGGCTTCTTCAGGATCGAGTGATGTTACGCCGTGCCCAATCGCAGGCCCGTTGATTTTTACGAAGGTGATCCCCAAGCGATTTGCGATATATTCCATCAACGTCGTTTTGCCGTAGCCCGGTGGCGAAACGAGTAAAAGCAGCCCCATGCGATCCGTCCGTCCATCTGCTCCCGCCGTCCCGAGCTGCTTGGCTAAGTTGGCCCCGACCAACGGGAGATACACTTCATCGAGCAAGCGGTTTCGGACGAACGCGGACATCACTTTCGGCTTCAGCTCGTTCAAACGCATTTCTTTCCGTTTGGCTTTGATCAGGGACGCTTTCAGTTTGCTGTAGGCTTGGAACTTCGCGACGGTGCTCGTCTCAAAGCGCTTCAGCTTGCTCATGAACCGGTTGTAATGCAGTTGATAGGCTCCTGATTCCAAGACCGGGTGACTGCCTGAAAATCCGGTTAGTGTTTCCGAGAGAGAAGCCTTGATCACGTCTTTTTTCCGGAAACCTCCCCGGAGAAGATGAACGGCTGCTTCTTCGGCATAGTTTCTCCAGGTGTTCTGTTCGTCGTCCGTATTGAGATACCCAAGAATCCAATCGAGGATAACCTCGTAGCGCGAGAGTGGAGCGTCGGCGAGGGGCGCTTGAGCTTGTTCGAACAAACGCTGAGCTTGCTTTCCGGATACGGCGGAATGAAAACGAGAAAGCAGATCGGAAGCTGCGCGAGAAACGGTGAAGTGCTTGGGATCACTCAGTTCGTAGAAGAGGTATTCCGCAGCTTCCTGGATCAGGACATCGTCGCAATCCGGAATCTCAGACTGTCGAATGGCTTCCGTAAGGCATTCGACATAGTCCGCTTGGGCTGCTTCATTCGCCCCAAAGGTATTCCGCATTTCCCCAAATCCGAGCAACTTGACTTGGAGGCGATCTTTCGCATCGGTTTGATTCCAGCATTCCCAGGAGAGCAGCCCCAAGGACCTTGCTCGAGAGCTGTAGCGAAGGAGGCCGATCGAGCTCTGCATCTGTTGAAGTGCCTGGAACAGGATCAGTGCATCTCCATCGTGGACACCTTTGGTATAGCCTTCTGCATAGCGTGGCGCCATGAATCGCTGGAGATCATCAAGCGTGATTTCGTCTTGTTGAAAGTGGCGTAACGCCAGGTAAGCCAAGTATTCCGCGCGATAAACCTGATCGTTCTCTGATACCACGCTTTGATCCCAAGTTTCCGCCGTGGCGAGAAATTCGGGATCAAGGATGGGTTCAAAGAACGCCGTTCCGGTGAGGTGAAAACACATCGATTCCTGGTGAGGGACCATCGTGAGTTCCAGCTCTTGATGATTGACCAAGAACTTGTGTTCTCCAAACCGAAGGACGTCTTGTCCATCCACAAAGAGCTCTTGTTTGTCTTTCAGTTGGCGGACGGATTCGTCGCGTAATGAGGAGAGCTGGGTCTGTAGATCTCCGGACTTGACGCTGTCGCCAAGCTCTTGGAGTTCTTCGATCACGTTGCGAACTTTCTCGACCAAAAGATCCCCGGCCAGGTAGCCGTTGATTTCGTTGAGCGTTGCGAATTGGGAGACGCGGTGACGAATGCCGCTAATGATTCGTTCTCCGGATTTCAGAAGGTTTCCGGCGCGTCGATTCCGTTCTTCGCTGAGTCCAAGTTTCCGAGATTCGAACGCGTTATAGATTTCATCGCGTTTTTCTCCGATTTGTTCGACATACTCATCGAACTCACTGACCTCGCCTTCCAACTCCTCGAGCTGGATCATCGCTTTGGTCAAAAACTCCTCACATTTCTCCGGAGTGGAGCAGAGATCGAGATAGTTGACCACCGCCTGGTTGAGGAGCTTCAGCTTCGCCGAAAACTGGGCCACGCCTTCCTCGCGAGCTAACGCTTTGCTGCGATTCTTGAGGACGGCTTTGACCTGATTGAGCTTCGCGTAAATTGTCGAGATCTGATCGATGATCGCGGTGGTCTGAGTTGCGTCTTCAATCTTGAGATTGCCGATGATGTCGATCAATAACTCCAATTCGCTGCCGGTTTCGTTGAGTCCATTCGCGATTGCATCGGCCTCGACTCGTTTGGAAACCTTAGGAATGGCCTCTTCATACTCAGCGACTTGTTTCCGATAGGGATTTAGGGCGGCATCGGTCTGGAGAAACTGAACGCACTTCTGTGAAACGAGCGCACTGGCATCATCGGCCTCCACCTCCATCTCCTCGATATGGGCAGCATTGACATAGCGCACGTCTGTTAACGAGATCAGTTCGCCACGAAGGGCTCGCAATTCCGAAAGCAAATGAACGAATCCTAAAATGTCTTTGGGAAGGGTGTGTTTCGCTTTTGCAATCAGCTCCTGTGCGCGACCCGACACGCGCTGGGTTTCGTCTGCCGCGACTCGACGAAGGTGAACGACCTTGTCGAACTCAGCGATCGCAGCTTGTGCGGCGGCATTGATTTTTTCCAGCGGGGTCTTCAGCGAAGACGCTTCGTTTCGGTCGATCCAGAAATAGCTGTCGCAGATATCGGTGGTGCGCTTGACCAACTCCAGATACAAACCCGAGAACGAATCGTCTTTACCAAGGAGAGCCAGAATTTCATGACACTCAGCCATGCAACGAACCAGGTCCGCGTTCCCAACTTTGAAGAGATAAGAATCGCGCTGCTCTCCGACTGCCATCAGGGTGGCATCGCGCACGAACGGTGTCTTCCAGACTTGGAGGACGTGGTGTTTTTGAGGGGACTCTTCCGTCTTGAAATAGACCAACTCACCATTCGGAAAGATGGAATAGCCGTTGCAAAGGATCGGGGTCTCGACCCGTTGGGTAATGATGTTGTAGGAAAGAAGGGTGTAATCTCCCGAAGTTCGATTGTAGAAGACGAAGAGATAGTCTTCCCCGTTGGGAGAAGGAATGCGCCGCTCGAAAAGCATCTCGCTGAGTGCGCTTTCGAACAGCTTTACCTCGCCAATCTGGAGGAGGTAACCGTTTGAAAAGATCAGCCCATGATCATCCGGCAAAAGCACACAGGAGTCCTGGATTGCAGGGATCGGGTAGACTTTGCGGATCCGCTCATTGTAGACCAGGAATCGATAGTCTTTCTCCTGATAGGGAAGGATTTTTAACAGAATGAGGCTTCCGACAATGGCATAGTAAATTTCCGCGTCGTCGAGGGTTTGATCCGCATCCGCGACATCTTCCGAGTAGATTCCCTCACCGGATCGAGTGTTGTCTTCGATCTTGATCGTGAGATCTCCTCCCGTGGTCTCGACAAAGATGCGGTCCTCGATCGAGATGTGAGGGTGATCTCCATAACGATGCAGATCGCGGTGAGCCCTCTTCCATTCGAACTCTTGTTGCGGAGGGAAGACATATTCGTGATCGAACCGATTCCCAAGATATTGGATCCCACTTTCGGTCAAGGCCCACTTGAAAACCTTGATGTCGGCAACCTCTCTTCCCACGCGAAAGGCCATGTAGAGATGAGGGCCGATCACCATGAACTTCACGAAGATCGCCTTCCGGTAATACTTGTAGAGATAGACGAAGTCTCGTTCGAACTGCTCGTCCTGAAGCAAGGTCAGTTTAGACGGATGAAAGGTATGGTCTTCGGGAGCAAACTGGTAGATGGCGAAGACGTCAGAGAGTTCGGTTTGCGACTTCAGCCCGAGGTGGACATTGTAGCCAAAGAGAAACAGGTTCTCGCCAATGGAAATCATGTCCCTGGGGACACAATTGTGTTGCGTGGTGATCCGCTCTGTCGCCACCAAGCTGGTTTCGACCGCGCCAAAGACCTCCTGACGATTCGTGTTGAGCGTCGAAAGGCGAGTGCGAAGGTCTTCACCGTGCTTTTCGAGGCGCCCACGAATCACTTCGTAGGCACCTCCTTCCAGCACCGGGGTATTGTCTTTGGGGTCCTCAGCCATTGCGGAGAGGTTAACGGGTCAGCTGGCCGAGAACCGTGCTGGCCTTTTCATTGGCCAACCCGAAACGTTCCGCCGCGCTCAGCAGTTGTTGAAGCTTGGTGCGCTGTCCGTTTTCTTCAGAAGCTGCCACCATTTTGGTGAGCGCCGCAGAGATCGTGATATTTTTCAAGTCTTCACTGGTGAACCCGAAGTCATCCAGCCATTCCCGGATCTGTCCTTTGAAGTATTCCGGATCTCCGTTGAAGAAGGTTTCCTTCACATCACTAAGGGTGTTGCTATTCTCCAGAAGGCGATCGACCGCTTTACCTTGGCTGACGGATTGCGTGATCTTGTCGAAGAAGTCAGAATCACCGCCGACAATGTCGATCCGAGCACTCTTGAGCGCTTGTCCAACGATCGAGGCATGCTGAGCGGCAACGTCACGCCGAATGTGGATTTCGGCCAACTCGATCTCTTTCTCTTTCTCCAGTTCCAGTTTGAACTCTTCGTGATCTCTTCCTACGGAATCGTAGAGCTTCATGGCTTCGGCCTTCTTGGTTATGCTTTCTGCATCGGCGGCTCCTTTTGCCTCAATGACCAGGGCTTCTCCCAGTCCCGGGGCTGCCTGCTCCGCAGTGATGGCTTCAGCCAGTACCTTCTTGGCTTGAGCTTCTTTCTCGGAGGCCGCTTGGAGGGCTTCGGCTTCGATGATGACTTCCTCGGCGTGGAGCTCTGCGGCAGTTCTTGCCGCTTCGGCTGCTTTGACGCGAGTGTAGACTTCCTCATCCGCTTTCAGCTTGGCGGCTTCCTGATGCGCTTCCGCTTCTTTGATGGTTTTCACTAAGACTTCCTGAGCGTCTTTCTCGGCTAACGTGATCGCCACCTGCTTTTCGCGTTCGGCAGTGGCGTGAGCTTCGGTATCTTTGATCCGTTCTTGCTCTTCCACCACAGTTTGCTCCAAAGCGACGCGTTCTTTGATGACTTGTTGGATATCACGCTTTTCGCCTTCGACGATTTTGTCGCGTTCAATCGCTTTCAGTTGGGTCATTCGCTCTCGCTCGATCACTTCGAGTTCCTTGTCGCGAATGACGCGTTCCACCTCAACCGCATCCGTCCGTTCTTTATTGCGTTGGGCAACAAGAACACTTCGCTCGACGTTTTGTTGAGCGACTTGCACGTCTTCTTCTGCCACGAGACGAGCCCGTTCTTCGCGCTGCCATTGCTCGTGCTTGACCTGCTCGGCTTCGGCTTTCTCGCGGGCTTGAACGATATGAATTTCACGTTGCTGTTTCGCTTCGGCTTCCGCCAATTGACGTTCGAGCTCCAGAATGGCTTCACGCGCTTCGACGTCTTGCTGTTTGATCACGCGTTCTTCATCGCGCCGAGCCGCATTGGCTCCTTTTTTCTCGGTTGCGGTTTGCTCGGTGATTTTCCGGATCCCTTCAGAGTCGAGAATATTATCAGGGTCGAGTTCTTCGATGGGAGTTTGCTCGAGGTGATCGATCGCTGCGTCGTCGAGGACGAAACCGTTGAGGTCGGTCCCGATGACATTGAGGATCTCGCTGCGGAAGGTATCGCGTTCTTGATAGAGATCCACGAAGTTGAAGCGCTTTCCAACGGTCTTGAGCGCTTCGGAAAATTTCGCATCAAACAGCGATCGGATTTCGGCCTCACTGGAGGCTCGGTCACAACCAATCGATTGAGCGACCTTCAAGACGTCATCGTAGGCATTGTTCACTCGGACGAAGAATTTCACTTTGATATCTGCCCGGATATTATCTTGGCAGATGAGTCCGTTCTTACCGGAGCGATCAATCTCCACGCTCTTCAGCGAAATATCGATGGGTTCAGCCCGGTGGACGATGGGTACGACAAAGATTCCGTCAAAGGCGACTTCGGTGCCGCCCACGCCGGTTCGAACCAGTGCGGTTCCTTTTTTCACTTTTCGGTAGAGCGATGCGTAGACTGCCGCAGCGGCAATGAGGAGAAAGAGGATTCCTCCAACGACAATGGCAATCATCGTGCCAACAAATCCCAGCATAGGCTGGATTTCAATTAGGTCGGTCATGGACTTAGGGGTTACAGGTTAGGATTCTTTTCCGGATGGGGTTCAAGAGATCGAACCGTGTACCAGTCCGAATCCTCTTCTTTAGCGACAACTAAAATGGCGGTGCCTCTGGAGAGAGCGCTGCCCTCCTGGGAGATTCGGGCGTTGAGAAGCAAGGGGGCACCTTTTGCCTCAACTTCGACTTGGCCAAATTGGTGATCGAGCAGCGGAGAACGAACGGTTCCGGCGCGCCCGATGATGGGCTCCTGTTTCTCCGCAGTCTTCAGCATGCGGGCAAAGGGCTTCAGTGGATTCGTCGAGATTTTCGTCAAGACGAAGCTCATCACGATTGCGGCAAGGGCAATGACGCTGGCGACCAATCCGGAATGGGTCGGATTGAAATAATGATTCCCAATCATGTTTGCCGCCCAGACAAAGAGACTGAGAAGCGAGAGGACGAAAATAATAGGGACATCGGTCGCGTTGAGGAAATTGAGGGTCGAACGCAGCGGCCCACCAAGGTCGTCCCGGGCGCTCCCCGAGTCGGATTCGACTTCCAGATTGGAATCTGCCTCGGAGCCACCATCCATCAGTCCATCCAGCATCTCCAGGTCTAGAATCCCAAACAAGGCAATCACCCAATAGAGAAGGACGAAGCCAAGCAACACTGTGAAGGGGAGATTGTGGGGCAGGACAGCTTCCTGGAGAATTTCGGTCATGGTTGCCCTGTTGTGAAAGTAATTAACTATTAAAAATATGGAAGTATTAATTAAATGGGCGCAATCGTCAAGCGGAGTTCGTTCTGCTTTGCCGCTGCCTTCTGATGCTAATACGTTCTTCGGATGTCGCTTAGAATAGCAGGCCGTGGATTTGCGCCCATTACAATCCCTCAAACCGATTGTAATTTGGATGCACTGACGACTTGTAAAGTGCTCATCCGCCCTTCAAGATCTTCCGATCATGGAATCGCACGAGGTTATCAAAGAAGCTCTCAGCAAGACCAGTCCCAAGGCTGTGGCCGCTGATTTGGGGGTTTCGCTTTCGCTGGTCTACAAGTGGGCGCAGCCAAATACGGAGTTAGGTTCCGGCAGTCGAAACCCGCTGGACCGGGTTCACGAGATGATGAAGCTTACCGGCGAGGAAAAAATCATCCACTGGCTCTGCCAGCAGGCGGGGGGACACTTCGTGCGGAATCCGGATCAGCAGCACAGTGGAATCGACTACGCGCCCGCCACGAACGACATCGTGCATCAATTCGCGGAGTTACTGCAAGTCATCACGAGAGCTGCGGCAGACAACACCATCACCCCGGATGAGTCCGATCGCATTCGTCAGGTCTGGGATGAGCTGAAGATGATTACGGAAGGGTTCGTCCGCGCTTGTGAAGAGCGCCGTTTCGAGCGGATTCCCACGCCGGGTCAATCGGGCTCTGGTCGTCCGCTCTCCTAGGTGTCTGTCTAGCTGAGAATTTCGTGCATGATGTTCCCATGCACATCGGTTAGCCGAACGTCGCGCCCCGCATAGCGGTAGGTGAGATTCTCGTGATTGATGCCGAGTTGATGAAGCACGGTGGCCCAGAGGTCGAAAATCGTCGCCTTTTTGTCGACCACTTGGTAGCCGTATTCGTCCGTGGCTCCATAAACGGTCCCGCCTTTGATTCCGCCACCCGCCATCCAGAGACTGAAGCCGAAGGGATTGTGGTCCCGGCCATCGGACCCCTGCGAAAACGGGGTTCGGCCAAACTCACCGGTGAACACGACCAGCGTTTCATCAAGCAAGCCGCGTTGCTTGAGATCCTTGAGCAACGCCGCGATGGGCTGATCGACTTGGTACGCCATCGCCCGATGTCCTTTCTCCAGCGAGCTATGTTGATCCCAGGGATTCGCCGCGCCACCGGCTCCGATTCCTTTCGTGAGACAGGATAGCTCCACGAAGCGGACGCCGCGTTCCACCATTCTCCGAGCGAGCAACGCCTGTCGCGCATAGGCCGCTTTTTCCGGGTCCGGATCATCCAGACCGTAGAGTTTTTTGGTCGCTTCCGTTTCCCCGCGCAACTCGCAGGCTTCGGGGACCGCAGATTGCATCCGGTAAGCGGTTTCATAATTGTGGATCGCCGCTTCCACGTTCTCATCACCTCCGGTAGTGGTGACAAATTGGCGATCGAGCCCGTTGACAAAATCGAGCCGCGCTCGCTGAATCGACGCCAGTTGATTGGGCGCGATGTTCGGGATTGCCGGATTCTTATCGGCTTTGATGATCGAAGCCTGATGCTGAGCCGGAAGAAAGCCGCTGCTGAACAGGCCCACTCCGCCATGGGGTGGTACGGCGCTGCCACTTTGCAGGACGACGTAACTGGGGAGGTTTTCGTTCGCACTTCCGAGCCCGTAGCTCATCCAGGCCCCGGCACTGGGGTGACCCAAGAACGGAAATCCGGTGTGGATCGCGAAATTTCCCTGAGCGTGTTCGTTGACCGGTGTCGTCATCGAGCGGACCACGGCGATGTCGTCTGCACAGTCGCCGATCTGGTCGAAAATATCGCTGACAGGCAACCCGCTTTGTCCTCGATTTCGAAACTCGAAAGGGCAGGGCATGATCTGGCCGTTATTGTTGAACTGAGTTCGCTCCACCTTCATTGGCATGGCTTTGCCGGCTTCCTGTTGGAGGCGAGGTTTGGGATCGAAGGAATCGACATGAGAGACGCCTCCGGACATGTAACAGAGAATGACGCTCTTCGCTTTCGGGCGCGATGGGGCGGCGAAGGCTTCGCGATGCAAGAGATCCGAAAGGGCGACAAGCCCGAAGCCGCTGGAGGCGCGGGCTAGCAGATTTCGGCGGGAGAGAGTAGGGGAGTTAGCGGACATAGATGAACTCTTTCAGGTTAAAAATGGAGTGGGCCAGGTCAATCCAGGCTTGGTCACTGGCGATCGAATGACGGCGCTGGTCGCGTTCGGTTTGCAGATTCCGAATTTCAGCATCGAGCCTCTGAAGCTGCTGTTTGGCAGCGTCGCTGAGAGCCCCGAGGATCATCGATTCGGAAACATACGCGGAGGTCGCTGCTCGAACTTCTTCAGGACTGAGGGCTCGATCATAGAGTTTCGCTTCCAGGATACTTCCGCGCAGGGCGCGATTTCCGCTTGCCGCGTTGCCGTGACGGAGGCCAAAGAGGACCTGGGATTTGCCCGCCGGGAAGACCAAGGTTTCTGCCTTGCGGTAAGCTTTTCCGTAGGGTTGACCATTGCGATACGCCCGGATGGTTCCGTCTGCCGCGTAGGTGATCGTGATCCGGACGGGCGTGGTGTCCGCTTCTTGTTCTGCCGTCCCTTGAAGCGGTTGGGTCCGGTAGAAGTGGTTGCTTCCCGCGATCCAATGGCCCGCGGTATGCTCGCCAAAGACAATCGCATCGAACGCGTTTCCGCTCGTTTCCTGGACGGTCATGACGCCGCCGCCGCGCTGATCCAGGCTGGAGAGGAGAACCACCGCATCGAGCGTTTTCGCCTTTAAATCCGTTTCCAAGGGCGCGGTCGCGACGAAACCGTCGCCATTGACGACGAGCGACCCCTTTTCGAGCTTCGCCTGGCCTTTCGCTTGCGCATGAAGGTTCCCCAAGGCGTCTTGAAAATCGTCAAAGGTCCAGTGTGCCAGGGGCGTCGGGCCGGAGGGAACGTCGCTGTCCGGTAGGGTTGCTTCCAGGTGTTCGCGAATCGGTAAGAGGATGGCCTGCTTCTTTGCGTTCGCTGTTTCGATTCGTTGGGCGAGTTCCGTCTGCTCTCTCTGCAAATCGGCGTAGCGCGTTTCCAGATTGCTGACGAAGCCATTTGCGGCACTCGCTTCCGCAGCCGTCGGGTATCGTCCCAACGCTCGCTTCCACATTTGGCGAATGCGGGCGGCGGGTTCACCGGCGGTGGAACTGGCCAAGCGAGTGGCTGCGCTCGTCACAAAGTCGTTGTTCAAGAGCATAAGGGATTGCGCGGGTACATTGGTAACGCTGCGCGTTCCGGTGGTCGAAAACGGAACCGGGGCGTCAAAGGCGGCGAGGAAAGGGTCGAGCCGATTGCGAATCACCGAGACGTAGACCGAGCGCCGATTGGAGCTGCCCGATTGGGGTGGGCCGTAGCGGGTGAAATCGAGCGCTCCGGAGACGGCGAGGAATTGATCGCGAATCGCCTCCGCGTCCAGGCGGCGCACATTCGCGTGGGAGAGCAGGGCATTGGCCGGATCTGTCTGTTTGGCGAGATCCGAAGGCTGGCTGGATTGCTGCCAGGTCTCACTGGTGACCAAAAACCGGATGAGCGACTTCAGCGACCAGTCGTCTTCCGTGGAAAACCGGCCCGCGAGATAATCGAGCAATTCGGGATGGGTGGGCTCGGCTCCGAGACGGCCGAAGTTGTCCGTGGTCGGAACGATGCCGTTCCCGAAAAGGTGGTGCCAAATGCGGTTGACGATGACTCGTCGGGTGAAGGGATTGTCCGTTCGCAGCAAGTCCTCGGCCAGCTCCAGGCGTCCACTTCCGGCGGATTGATAGGGCGTGTTGTCGATCGCGTCGAGAAAGCGACGCGGGATTTCCTCGAGCGGCTTTTTGTGATCGCCGCGATCAAAGAGCGGCTGATCCTGGCCCTTCCACTCCGCCAAGGTGGCGATGCGAGTGGCGACGGGGATTTCCGCCTCCAGCTTGCGGTATTGCTCGAGGAGGGATTTGGCCGTGGGCAATTGGGCGAGTTGATTCGGTAAGATGCCGTCTTTGAGGGCGGCGTCGAGCAGGCGAGCTTGATCATCGGTCGCGTTCCCTTCCCTCCAAGCTTCAATCGCTTTGCGGAGATCACCTTCCACCACGGTTGGCGGGGCGGGGTTTTGCGGGGCAGGAGAGCCCTTCTTCACCAGCAATGCCTCCCGGATTCCGAACCAGGAGCGGTCACTGTTCTTCACCAGCAAGGGGGAATCCTTCGCCGTCACGATCTCGATATGGATGTCGTCCCCGTTCCAATAGGTCAGGTCGAACCGTTGCCAGCGCCAACCGGGATTCTTGGCATCTTTCTTGAGTTCGGTCGTCTTGTAAACCGTCCCGCGTCGCGGATAATTCTGGACCACGTATCGGGCCATGGCACTTCCGCCGCCGGTGATGTTCAGATAGAGCTCATACTCGCCATCGAGATGGAAATCCGGCGAGGTCAGAATCGCCCCGTGCTTGTCAGAGATGAGGTGGCTGTAGAT
>CAYGQD010000046.1:0-38026 GCA_964351855.1 uncultured Verrucomicrobiales bacterium | reverse complement strand
ATTTTGGTATCGATGGACGCGCAAGACCGTATGCGCGCCGAAAAAGCCCTGTCGCACCTGTCCGGCATCCCAAATGCCGCCGAGGGTGATTGGGGCTTTGCTAGGGGGCAGGGGCTGGTCCAGCGCCACTTCACCGACGGGTTTGCCATTCAAAAAGAGCGTCGCTTTGTCCGCATCGACCACCAGGGACGCGTGATGCCAGGCACCTGCCTTCAGCGGCTCCCGCCACAAAATGGTAGTCCAGCCGCCTTGCTGGAGATGAGCTTTCAACCGCCCGTCCGGCTCGATCGTGAGACTCCACTGTCGCTCGTTTCGCGAGTAACGGTTCTTGCCCGCGAGCATCTGCTGCCCGGCTTCAAGCGCGAAGGGATTGAACCAAACCGAAGCGGAAAAGCCGTCCGCGCCAGTGTTGAGATGGGCGGAATCCTTTAGTTCGAGCGTGCTTTGTCCGTCCAGTTGAAGCGCGTGACCCTGCACGCCCTCCACCCGCAACACCTCGCCGTGCGGAACGATCTCCGCCGCCAGTGGTGAGTCCAGTTCCCACTCACGCCTCGTCGGTTGCTTTGGCTCAAGCCGCGCGACACCGGGAGCATCGGTAGCCAGTGAGGAAACCGGCACCACGGCGAGCTGAGGCGAAAACCCGCGTGTATAGGCGACATAGAGTTTCCCCTCGTGCTCCCAGGCACCCGGGTACATCATCGAGCCGACATCATCGATCTGGAAGATGCGGGAAAACGAACCGGCTCCCGCTTCGCCGACCGCGATGGTGAGCGGATTGCGACTCTTCGTCGCGTCGGCCGCCGTGGTGCAGAGGAGGTAGGGCTGCCCCGTGGAAAGGCGACCGGCGTAGGGTTTGCTCGTCGTCATGGGAAGATTCGACGGCGTGCTCGGCGTCCAGGTGCGGCCCCAGTCGTCGCTGGTCGCGACGAGGGCGATAAAATCGGAACCGTAGCGGGCAATGTTGATGAGCCTTTCCCCGTCACGGATCAGCGCACTTTCACCCCACATTCCGCCGAGGCTCTCGGCTTGCGGAATGACGACGAGATCCCATTTCGTCAAATCATCACCGTGACTGATCGCGACGGCGGCGGGATGGCCGTTGCCGACCCTCGCTCCGGACATGATCCAGTTCCCATCCGGCAGCTTCATCGGTTTTTGCAGGGCCCAGAAACCTTCTCCGACGACTTCGCCCTTCGGCTCCCAGGTTCCGCTTTCCTCATCGAGGAGAAAAGCCAGCGTCCGCACCTTGCCGATCTTCCCGGTGAACGCGCCGTTGAAGGACCAGAGTCGACCCTCGTGAGAAAGGAAGACGCCGTGGCTGATGCCGCCGACTTCGTCACCCCGGGCGATGAAATCCAGCTCGCTCCAGGTCTTGCCCCCGTCCTCGCTGGTGAGCCAGGCGCAGGATTCGCCGGGTGAATTTTCACCCTGAGTATCGACCTTGTCGTTCCAGCCGAAGGAGGCATGCAGCACGCCCTTGTGCCAGATCACATCGGCACCCTTTCGCCAAATGCGGCCCTTCGCCTGTTCGGGGGTGCGCGGGGTGATGTTGTGGATCTCGACCCCGGCGGGAAACGGCAGCTCAGCGGCTTTCGGAATGGTCTCGCCGGTCCAGAGCGGATGGGGTTCGGCTTGAGCGAAGAACGAAAAAGCCGAGCCGAGTAGAAGGGGAAATGGAGCTATGGATTTCATGGGTTCCGAGTCCTTGAAAGTGAAGTGCCGGTCACTACGCCAGCAACTCCTTCACGACAGATCCGTGGACATCGGTGAGCCGGAAGTTTCTCCCGGAAAAGCGGTAGGTCAGCTTCTCGTGATCGAACCCTAACAGATGCAGCATCGTCGCATGGAGGTCGTGGACGTGCACTGGGTTTGAGGCGACTGCGAGGCCGAAGTCATCGGTTTCCCCGTAGGTCATTCCTCCTTTCACGCCGCCTCCGGCCATCCAGACGGTGAAGCCATCGACGTGGTGATCCCGACCGATCTTGTTCACATCTTTCTTCGCCACCTTTTGAATCGTGGAAGTTCGGCCCATCTCACCTCCCCAGACAACGAGGGTATCCTCCAGCATACTGCGGGCTTCGAGATCTTCCAACAAAGCAGCAATCGGCTGGTCCGACTCTTTTGCGAGACGCTTGTGATTCGGGAGTAGTCCGGCGTGACTGTCCCATGGTTGACCGTTGCCATGATAGCATTGCACATACCGGACGCCTCGCTCGACGAGCCGCCGGGCCATGAGGAGATTCCGTCCCACTGGAGTGTCGCCGTAGCTTTCGCGGATCGACTCCGGTTCCTTTGTAATATCAAAGGCATCGGTCGCCGCGCTCTGCATGCGGAACGCCAGTTCCATGGAATGGATGCGGGAATCGAGCCGCTCATCGCCGGGACGATCGGCCGCGTGTTGTTCGTTCAACGCGGTCGTCAGCCGCAGCAGGTTGCGCTGCGTCCCGGCGCGAATGTCTTTCCGCTTCAGGTAAGGGATCATATCCCCCCCTTTTCTGTCGGTTTCGATGTGCGTTCCCTGATAGACCCCGGGGAGAAATGAGCTCGTCCAGTTTCTCGACTGGGCTGTCGGCAGTCCGCTGGGCATGAGAACGACGTAGCCGGGAAGGTCATCGCTCACCGTTCCCAATCCGTAGAGGACCCAGGAACCGACGCTGGGACGTGCGAGCACGGGATGCCCGCAGTTCATCATGAGCAATCCGGGCGTGTGATTCGCGATCTCACTCTGCATCGACCGGATCACACAAAGTTTGTCGGCATGTTTTGCGACGTTGGGGAAAAGCTCCGAGATTTCCATGCCGCTTTCCCCGTGTTTGCTGAATTTAAAGGGCGAGGCCCAGATCTCGCCCGCGCGATTCCGCTGCGTCGCCTGCAGGGTTGCCTTGATGGAGTCCGGCAGCTCCTGGCCATCGAGCTTCTTCAGCTCCGGCTTGGGATCAAAGGTGTCAATTTGCGAAGGACCGCCATTCATGAACAGGTGAATGACCCGCTTCGCTTTCGCGGGAAAATGCGGTTCCTTCACCGACAGGGGTGAATCGATCGATCCGCCGTCTTGCACGCTGGCAAGAAGGTCGGAAGCGGCCATCGCGCCCATTCCGAATCCGAGCCGCTGCAGGGCCACGCGTCTTGAGAGATAAAAGTCGTTGTTCATAAGTTAAGGAAAGTTGGTTGCGTTCAAGGAGCGGCGGTATGATACCGCCGGGAAACAGGTCCAGGGCGGTAAGAAACCGCCCCTCCTTGGGGGCTAATGGAGCTTTGTTAGTCAATGTAAAGAAATTCGTTCGACATGCAGAGCGACTGGGCCAGGAGTGGCCAGGGATCGACATCGCGGCCTTCTTCGATCTCGATGAAGCGCTCCACTTTCACGAGTTCGGACGCGGTCGGAGGACGCTGCAGGGTTCGCTCATAGAGGCGGGTGATGCGCTGTTCCCGGCTCGCGGACTCCTCGAAGTTCATCTCTGCGACCAAAGCATCCATCTGTTCGATTATGAACGGGGAGTTCATGAGAAACAGGGCCTGGGGTGAGACGATATTTTCCGTGCGCGATCCCTGGGTCTGCTGCGGGGAGGGATAGTCGAAATTGCGGAGCGTCGGATCGAGGTTGAATCGATCCACATAGGTGTAGATGCTTCGCCGCTTCGTGTAGCCTACTCCCCAGATTTCACCCGGTCTTCCCCGCATTCTGAGGTCGAGTTGCCCGGAGACTGCGAGCAGAGAGTCACGCAGTTCCTCGATGCGCAATCGGGTGCGGTTCGAGCGCCAGAAGAATTCGTTGCCGGGATCGACCGCAGCGGCTTCCTCGCGATGGAGGCTGCTCTGTTGGAAGGTCTTTGAGGTGACGATCAGTTGGACCAGTTTTTTCGTGGACCACCCCTCTTCCACAAACCGCGTGGCCAGATAGTCGAGCAGCTCGGGATGACTCGGTGCCTCGCCTTCGATCCCGAAGTCAGAGGGCGTGTTCACAACCGGATCGCCCATCAGCATCGCCCAGATCCGGTTGACGTAGACACGGGGCGTGAGTGGATTTCCCGGATCGACGATCTTCTCCGCGAGGTCGAGACGCCCGCTGTTTTCCGCACTGAAAGGCTCCTGCTCCGGGTCGAGGATCTTCAGGAAACGCCGGGGAACCCGCTCACCCTTGCTGCTTGCTTCGCCCCGGATGTAAATGACCGGCTCGACAGGTCGCTTCCCGTCCGGCATGGCCATGGCCCGCGCCGGCGCTCCGTCGTGAAAGAGCAGCAACTCGGCAAGGTCGGTTTGCCGGATGGTATCCGCCTTGGAACGATTGCCCCCCTTCGCGTCACCGGCCTTGGTGATCTTCGCGTCGATGACTTGGCGCTTCTTTTCATAGTCAGCGAGCGTGGCTGGATCGGCTTCGTAGCCCGTGATTTCGGGCAGTTCGTCAAATTCCCATGGGGCAGGACGTTGGAGCGACTGGAAAACACCGTAGAGCGAGTAGTAGTCCGCGGTGGGAACCGGCTCAAATTTGTGGTCATGACAGCGCGCACACGACACCGTCATTCCCAGCAGCCCGCGGGTGGTCACATCGACCGCATCGTCCACAAAATCGCCGGTCTTGTTGAAAACCGCCGAGACCCCGATGAAACCGAGGGCGGCCAGAGTCGGATCATCCTCGTCCAGGCCCATGAGATCCGCCGCGAGCTGCTCCCGAATAAACTGATCGAAAGGCTTGTCCTCGTGAAACGATTCAATCACGTAATCGCGATAGGTGAAGGCGTAGGGATAGTAGTAAGGAGTCTTCGTTCCGCTCGAAGAAGTATCCGCATACCTCGCGACATCGAGCCAGTAGCGGGCGATGTGTTCGGCAAAGCGCGGCGAGGCGAGCAGTTCGGTGACGCGCTCGTTGTAGTCCATCGCATCCCCGTCCGTGACCTCGACCGGAGGCAGACCGGTCAGTCGGTAATTCAAGCGTCGCAGCAGGGTGCGGGAATCGGCCTGCGGAGACGGAGAAAGGCCCTTCTCTTCCAGTGTGGCATACAACAGTTGATCCACCGGATTCTCATTCCAGGAATCGTTCGCCACCTGAGGGGGAACCACCTTCTTCACCGGCTGAAACGACCAGTGATCCTTCGCCTTTTCAAAGATGATTTCCTGATTCCCCAGCTGGGAAAATTCAGTTTCCCCCATGTCCTCGGCCGTACCCACAGCTCCATCGCGAACCCACTTTTTCAGGATATTAACCTCGTGGTCTTCAAGCTGGTATTTCGGCGGCATCTCGAAATCCGGATCGGTGTAGGCAACCGCATCAATGAGCAATGAAGCCTTGATGTTGCCCGGAATGACCGCTTTGCCGGTGTCTCCGCCTTCGAGCCATCCGCTTTCGCGGTCCAGCAGCAGTCCGCCCTTCTGCGCGCCCTCGTCTTCCGAGTGGCATTCGTAGCAGTGCTTGATCAGCAGCGGACGCACCTTCGCTTCGAAGAAGGCGGTTTGCTTCGCGGTCGGTTCGGCGGCGGACAGGCTCGTGAGGGCGAGCATCCCGCCGGCGAGACTGATGATAGAGACGTGGCAGTTCATATCGTGATTTTGAGATCTTTCCAGGCTTCCTGAAGGTGATGAAGCATCGCGGCGGTGGCAGCTTCGGGGTCGCCCTTTTCGATGGTATTGAGGATCGCGGCGTGATGCTCCACGGCAGCTTGCTTGCCGATCCGGCCAATCGTCCGCGTCCGGCTTTCGCGACTGATGTCTCCGAGGGAATCGAGAATGAGACGGAACATCAGGTTGCCACTGGCCTCGGCGAGGGAGTGGTGAAACTCGAGATCGATCGCGATGGCTTCAACGTTGTCTTCCGTGGCTTCGAGCCGCTCCTGAATGCGGTGCAATTGGCCAACTTGTTCCGGAGTCACGCGAAGGGCCGCGAGACGCGCCGCCTCCGGCTCCAGGGCCAGCCGCGTTTCGTGGAGTTGCCGAAGCCGCTCGGTGAGATCGGGGATCAAAATGGAGAGCGATCCATTGAGAGGACGGTGCAATTGATCGACCATGCGGATGCCGCTGCCCTGCCGCACTTCCAGCAACCCCTGCTGTTCCAAGCGCTTGATCGCTTCCCGGACGACCGGACGGCTGACACCGAGTTGTTCAGCCAGCTTCCGCTCGGGCGGCAGGAGGTTGCCATTCTCCAGCGGTTCATTGCGGATCAGATCGATCAGTTGGTCACTGACCTGCTCGGCAAGGGAGCGAAATTTGACTGCAGCGATTTTCATATTGGTAATACCAATTTACCTGAAGCGGTTGCCAATCAAGCGAAAAAGGCACCGTGATGATGGAATCGCGCGACTGTGTGAGTTCATAAGCTCCTCCCAAACTCCACCGTGACCGACTCAACATCGCCGCGAAATGGAAAGGGAGCTTCGTAGTCGCCGACGGGGACGTAAGTCGGCGGGCATTGGCCGAGCTGCATGACGCCGGCGGGATGAATCGAAAGGGACTTCGCCTGTCCCCTCCCGGCTTCATTTCCATTCACCCAGAGCGTGACGGTGCCGTCTTTGGCGAGTCGGCCTTCGACATCGAGCGTCGCTCCGGTCGGCAGTGGCCGAGTCGCCGTGACCACGGTTCGTGAAGGAGTGAGTCGATTCCAAAAGAGGGGGCGCGGCACGTCCATGATCGAGAATGTCAGCTTGCCGTCCTTCACATAGAGCGCGTAGCCACAGAACTGGCCACCGTGGCTGAGGAGGACACCGTCGGTGATCTTCGGACCGATCTTCGCTTTTACCGTGATCGGCTCATCGACGAAACCGGGTCGAATACTGCGGAACTGGCGGAGGCGGTCCTTCCGCGTCAGGGTTACGGGAGAGGTGAAATCGCTGGCGACGGACGGCACGCTGTCGCTCGGGAACCATCTCGCGAGGTCCCCCTTGACCGCTTCGAGCTCGGGGTTCTCCGCGACGTTGTGCCATTCATGTGGATCGGTCTCGTGGTCGTAGAGTTCCTCACTGCCGTTCGACCAACGGATATAGCGCCAGCGCGGGGTGCGCAGGGCCTGGTTTTCCTGGCCGAAGGTCGTGAGCGCGGGGCGATCCCATTCCGCTTCGGGATTTTCGAGCAGAGGGCGGAGGCTGCGGCCGTCGAGTTCCTGCGGTGGCGCGTCGAGACCACAGAGGTCGATGAGGGTGGGATAGAGATCGAGCAAGGTCACGCCCGCATCGCTTTGGCTGCCCGCCTTCGTCACCCCGGGCGCGTGGATGATGTAGGGGATATGGGTGGTGTCGTCCCAGAGGCCCCACTTCTTGAAATGGTAACGCTCGCCGAGTCCCCAGCCGTGATCGGAGAACAGGACGACGATGGTGTTGTCGCGGTGCGGGCTGCGATCGAGCGCATGAAGCACCTTGCCGACCTGGGCATCGACGAAGGCACAGGCGGCGAGGTAGGCCTTGACGATGTCCCGCTGATGTCCGCGTTCGGTGATCATTTTGTAGTGGCCGTTTTCCATGTCCTGGTATCCGGCGATGGCGACCTGTTTTCCGGGCCAGGGCATGTCCTTGAGGTCGCTCGGATTGAGTGGCGGCAGCTCGATATTCTCCCGGTCGAACATTTCCCACAACTCCTTCGGTGAGGTCAGCGGGGTGTGGGGACGATGAAATCCCGCCATGAGGAGGAAGGGCTTTTCATACTCCTGCGAGAGCCGCTCCGCCGCCCAGTCCGCGATCTTGGGATCAGAAAGCTCGTCCGCTTTTTCCCTTTTGAGTCCACCCCAGTGCACCGCGAAATTGTGAATGCCCTTGAGATCCCAAAACGGGTCCGGGTAATCGTCGGCCACAACCTGGAAGGATTGCCCGCCCATGATTCCGGCATTCTCACCAACCACATCCTCCTCCATTCCGCTTTTCCCGTGGAAGATCTTGCCCGCCATCAGGGTGTGGTAGCCGTTCGCGCGGAAGTGCTTTGGCAGCAGGGTCGCGGCGGAGACCGCCTCTGACTTCAGCCAGGGATCGCCATTGTGATAGATGCCGCTGCGCCACGGTCCGATCCCGGAAAGAAAGGCCGCTCGGGAGGGATTGCAGACCGGGGCGGCGGTGTGGCCGTTGGTGAAAAGCGTGCCGCGTCGCGCGAGGCGGTCGATGTTCGGCGTCCAGGCATCCGGATGCCCGCCGAGACAGCCGACCCAGTCGTTCATGTCATCAATGGCGATGAAGAGGACGTTGGGTTTCTCGGGTTCGGCGGAGAAGGCCTCACACGGAATAGACGCGGAAACGCAGAGGAGGAGGAAAGTGGAAAGGATGGGACGTTTCATGAAATCGTGAAGGCTTTGGATGACGGCTCAGTTAGCGGCGGGATTCCACCAAGCGTCGAGCAGGGTACGGAGAGCAGCGACCTTCTCCGGCTTCGATTCGGCGAGGTTGGCCGTCTCGCCGGGGTCGTTGGCGAGATCAAACAAGCGCACGTTGGTGAAGTGATCTTCCGCTTTGACGGTGCCGATCTTGGGCCAGCCTTTGTGGAGCAGTTCGCGCCGGTCGAGGTTGTCCGGGACGATCAGCTTCCAGTCGCCCTCACGCACCCAACGGTAGGAAACGGCTGTGGCCGCCTCCATGCCGACGGGAGCGGTGGGGTTGGGATTGTAGAGCTCGCCAAAGAGCGGTCGCTCTGTGGTGGAGCGGTCCTGTTTCGCCAGTTCGATGAGGTCCTCTCCGGGCAGATTTAAGTCGCCCATTTTCACCCCGGCGGCATTCAGAACCGTGGGAACAAAGTTGATGGAACTGACGAGTTGCTCGTGTGTGGCCGGTTCGACACGGCCGTCCCAGCGCACCAGGATGGGGGTGCGCAGTCCCATCTCGCCAGTTGAGGTTTTTCCTCCCGGCCCACCCCACCAGGGATCTTCGTGGATGGTCATGCCGTTGTCGCTGAGGAGGACGAAAAGAGTGTTCTCCGTGATGCCTTTTTCGTCAAAGTAACCCATGAGCTGACCGATGGTGTCGTCGAGCCAGGCGATGTTGGCGTGGTAGGCAATCTCGGCATCGCTGAGGCCTTTTCCGTCGAAGAGTTGGCGATACTTGTCCGGGGCATCGGCAGGCGCGTGGGGCAGGTAGACGCCATACCAAAGGAAGAACGGGGTGTCAGCGGCGACCTGGCGATCTACGAAGTCGTAGACCGGTTCCAAGGTGTCGCGGCCGATCCTCTTGCCGTGGGGCCGGGTGCCGTTGTAGGTCTTCCTGCCGTTCTCATAGACCGTCGTGCCCTCGGTGAAACCCGCAGCCAGATAGTCGCCCTCCCAATGCTTGCCGGTTTGCAGACTGGCGTATCCCTGCTCGGCAAGAAGGCGAGGCAGGCTCGGCAGATCGGCAATGAGATGGGCGGCGTTGCGGTCCTGCGACCGGTTCGGCGAAGAACTGAACCAGATCCCGCTCTGGTGGGGATAGAGCCCGGTCAGGGCAATTCCCAGCGAGGGACGGCAGACGCTGCTGGGCACGTAGCCATTGACGAAGCGCGCCGACTGTGAAGCGAGCCGATCAATGTTCGGCGTGTGCGCGACCTCGCTCTCCATGAAGCCGTATTCGTTCCACGGATGATCGTCGGTGAGGAGAAAGACGACGTTCGGCGGCCGGTCTTCGGCGAAAGCCGGGGTGAGAAGACCGAGGAGAGTGAGAAAGGAGAACAGCTTGTTTTTCATCAATTGGTTCAGGAAAGCATCTCCGTCAGGACATGGCCGTGCACACTGGTGAGGCGCTGCTCGAAGCCGTTGTGGTAGTAGGTGAGGCGCTCGTGCTCCAGGCCTAACAAATGCAGAATCGTGGCGTTGAAATCGTAGACCGTGGCGGGATTCTCGGCGGCCTTCCAGCCGAGTTCGTCGGTGCTGCCGTAACTGAAGCCGGGCTTGACGCCCGCCCCCATGAACCAGGCGGTGAAACCATCAATGTTGTGATCGCGCCCCGTCCCGTTGGCCTGCATGAAGGGCAGCCGTCCAAACTCGGTGCACCAGACCACGAGGGTCTTTTCCAGCATGCCCCGCTGCTTCATGTCCTGGAGCATGGCAGCGGTGGGTTGATCGAAGATCTCGGCGTGGGTGCCGTGGTTCTTCACGATCTCGGCGTGGCTGTCCCAGTTGGTGCGGCCACCGTCGCCGGAGCCGCCGTTGAAGAGCTGGACGCCGCGTACGCCCTGGTCGAGGAGGGGGCGGGCGAGGAGGCAGTTGCGCGCATACTCGGCGTTCACCGCGTTGTCGCTGGTGGTGCCGTAGCTTTCCTGGACATGGGTGGGTTCTTTCGAGAGATTACAGAGTTCGGGGATCGAGAGCTGCATGCGTCCGGCGAGCTCGAAGCTGGCGATGCGGGCGGCGAGGTCGGTGTCGCCGGGGAAGCGGGCGGCGTGTTTTTCGTTGAGAGCGTTGAGGAGGTCGCGGGCCTTGCCGTTGCTCTTCGGGGAGACCCCTTTCGGCGGGGCGAGGTTGCCGGGCGGCTGGTCGGCGCTGAAGGCGGTGCCCTGAAAGGAGGCGGGAAGAAAGCCGGCCCCCCAGTTGTTGTAACCGGCCTGGGGGCGCCCGCGCGGATCGGCCATGGCGACGAAGCTGGGCAGTTGTTCGTTTTCACTGCCGAGAGCGTAGGTGCTCCAGGCACCGAGGCTGGGGTAGCCCTCAAAGGTGTGGCCGGTGGACATGAAATTTTCCGCCTGAGTGTGTGCTGCATTCGGCGCATGGAGGGAGTGGAGGAAGCACATGTCGTCCGCCATCTCCGCAAGGTTCGGAAAGAGATCGGAGACCATTTTCCCGGTCTGGCCGCGCGGTTTGAACTCCCAGAACGGTTTCGCGAGATTGCCGATCGGGCCCTGAAAGGTGACCTTGGGGGCGTTCGGCGGCATCTTGCCGTGGTGCTGGTATAGCTCCGGCTTGTAGTCGAAGGAATCGAGGTGACTCACCGCGCCGGCACAGAAAATGATGAGCATCTGCTCGGCCTTCGCGTCGTGATGGGGTTGCCGTGGTGCGAAGGGCTGTGCGGGATCGATGGAGGGACGCCACGGCTGCGCGTTGTTGGCGAGCGCACCGTCTTTTGCGAGGAGTTGGAGAAGCGAGAGGCCGCCCATCGTCGTGATGCCGCCGCGTAGAAAATCGCGGCGCTGGAGGAGGCGCTGGCCGTGGGAGGAAAGTAGTGGACTCATGGGCAATTCAACAGGGTCAGGTCGCTGACTCGACAGGGTTTGGTCAGGGAAGAAAGAGGAATTCGTTCGTGTTCAGGACGGCGCGGGCGGCGGTGGCGAGCGAGTCTTCGCGAATGACCCCGGCGATGAGGTCCCGCTCGTTCGGTGTCGCCTCTCTGGAGAGAGCGGTGAGGATGAGCCGATCGGCCTGTTGAAGCGGATCGGCGGTTTCCCCGGTCTCGGATTTGACCCGCGCGGCGAGGTGTCCGGCCTTTTCGTGCACGAAGTCGCCGTTGAAGAGATTGAGTGCCTGGAGCGGGGTGGTAGAGTCGCCCCGTTTCGCCCTGACCTGACCACAATCCGGCACATCGAAGACCTTGAACATGCCGTCATCGGCGGCGCGCATTTTCTGCATGTAGACCATGCGGCGGAGGGACTCGGGACCGGGGTCGGGCTTGGGTTTCCATTCGCCGAAATTCGGCTTGTTTTGATACACGTTGAAACCGGGGCCGCCCATGGTGAGGTCGAGCTCTCCGGCGACGGCGAGGAGGCTGTCACGGATCGCCTCGGCTTCGAGGCGGCGTGGTGGGTAGCGCCAGAGGAGGCGGCTGTCGGGATCGCTTTTCATGGCGACTTCGTTCGGCGCGTTGGACTGTCGGTAGGTCGCGGAGGTGACGATGAGGCGATGGAGGTGCTTCATGGACCAGCCGTTTTCGATGAAGTCAGCCGCGAGCCAGTCGAGCAGTTCGGGGTGGCTCGGGCGCTCGCCCTGGGTCCCGAAATCGCCGGGGGTGGAGACGAGCCCGATGCCGAAGTGGTGATGCCAGATGCGGTTCGCCGCGACGCGGGCAGTGAGCGGATTGTCCTCGCTCGCGATCCAGTCGGCGAGGGCGAGGCGGCGTTCCTGCTCGGGTGTGCCGGGCGGGAGTTCAAAGCCGTCGGCCACGGAGAGGGCGCTCGGCGGGACCTGGTGCTTCGGTTGCTCGGGATCGCCGCGGTGGAAGAAAAAGGTCGGGCCCGGCTCGGTGAATTTCCCGGCGAAGACCTGCGGGCCTTTTTTCAAAACGGGAAGCTGCTTTTCGAGTTTCGCGAGATCTTCCTCGAGGTAGCGGCGCTGATCGATCTCGGCCATGGTGAGGCCTTCCTCGCGTGTGCGAGAGACGACGGTGGTCCACTGCCCCGGCTCCATTGCGACTTCGATCTGGTAGTCGGTGGCGAGGCGGATGGCATGAGCTTTGGGGTTCTTTTTCGCGAGGTCACGGTCGCGGCTCCAGGTCACCTGATGGACGGTGACGGGCGTGGCCAATTCGATTTGGACCCAGTTTGTCGGGCTCGGCCGGGTCGCGGAAACCCACTCCGATTTCGCTCCAAATTTGCCGTCGTTGAGCACACCCTCCGCGCCCCCTTTCGGCCACGCACCGGAGGAGGTGGCCGTGGCCCCCTTTCGAAACGAAGCGACGTTTTGAGGACGACCGCCTTCCGGGGTGTTGAACACCTCGATCTCGTCGAAGGCGGCACCGTTGCGTTTCGGGTCGGTTTCGAACACGGTGAGCCGGATGTATTTGGCCATCACGGGTGGGAAATGTTCCTCGGTCCGGTCCTCGGCCTGATACCGCCAGGAGGGAAATGAAGCGAGCTTCTCCTTCGTCTCCGCGATCTTGTGTTCGGCGGCGCGAATCTGGTCGAGCCTGTCGTCATCGCCGTTCTTGCGCCAGAGCCGGTCGTCGTATTCGACGCCTTCAAAGCAGGCGATGAGACCGTAGTAGTCATCCATCGTCACGGCGTCGAATTTGTGGTTGTGGCAGCGGGCGCAGCCGACCGTCAGCCCGAGCATGGCGGTGCCGATGTTCTGCACCATTTCGTCGAGACTGTTGTAACGGGCCTGCTTGATCTGGGCAGGCTCCTGACCGACCTCAGCGGGCGTCGCTAGCGGAGCGGTGACGAGGAATCCGGTCGCGGGATCGACCCCGAGCGAGTCACCCGCAATCTGCTCGCGGATGAACTGGTCGTAGCGTTTGTCGCTGTTGAAGGCTTCGATGACGTAGTCGCGATAGTGCCAGGCGTTGGGGCGGACGGAGTTGTATTCGTAGCCGCGGGTGTCGGCGTAGCGGATGACATCGAGCCAGTGCTGCGCCCAGCGTTCGCCGTAGCGTTCTGAGGCGAGCAGTTCATCGACGACTTCGCGGTAGAGGACGTCGGTCGGTCGCGGGTCTTCGAGAAAGGTGAGGACCTGCTCCGGTGTCGGCGGAAGGCCGGTGAGATCGAGCGAAACACGACGCAGCAGGGTGGCGCGGTCGGCTTCCGGCGAGGGCGGGAGTTTGGCCTCGTCCAACTTCGCCCTGACAAAAAGATCAATCGGGTTTGCGTTCGGGCCGACATCGCCGGGCAGTTCCGGTTTCACAATGGGCTGGAGCGACCAGTGATCGGTGACCATCTTTTCCTCCCCCTTCTTCGCCATCTGGCCGGGCCAGTTGGCACCTTCGGCGATCCATCTCGAAAGGAGTTCGATCTGCTCGGCAGTGAGCGGATCGCCCTTGGGCGGCATCGCCATGTCGGGATCATCGCCGCGCACGACGTGGATTAAGTAGCTCTCCTCGGGATCGCCGGGAACGAGGGAGGGCAGTCCGTAGTCGCCGCCGCGAAGAAGCGAGGCCCGGTCATCAACGCGCAGTTCCGATTTCTGCTTGTCCGGCCCGTGGCAGTCGAGGCAATTCTCCTTGAGGATGGGCTCGATGTCGCGGGCGTAGTCGACCGCCTCCAGGGCGGAGACACTGATGAGGATCGCGAAGGTGAACGTAAGCATACAGATCGATGGTTTCATGGAGCCTGGGGGTAAGGGGTGCCCGCCGTATGCCAGTCGGCGATTTCGGCGTCCGAGAGGGCACGGCGCAGGAGGATCAATTCGTCGAGTCGACCGCTGAGGCGTCGATCTTTAAAGCGGGGATCGTTCTTGCTCCAGTTGCCGATTTGGGCTGGACCGAGAACCGCGGGCGGGCTGCGCTCCAGGGTCACTTCCGAGTCGAAGCGCCCGTCGATGAAAAACCGCACCGTGCTTTGGGTCGAATCATAGACCGTAGCGAGCTGCACCCAGCGACCAAGGTTGTCGATGATGCTCCACTGCGACTCCGGCCAACGGCTCTCCTGCGCGGGGCTCTGGCCAAATAGGGCGAGTCGCATCTGTTTCGCCTCGGCCACCATCCAGTGGACCTGCCCGGTGGTGTTCCAGTTGTCCGTGTGGTAGATGGAATTGACGCCCGCGGCGACATGATCCAAACGCACCCAGGCCATCAGGGTGAGCTGATCCGTGACGGCCTCGACATCAAGCCGGATGTGGTCACCCTCGTCGAGAAACTCCATCGCCGTCGTGCCGGGGAAGCGCCCCTGGACCCGGCGCGCTCCTTCGATGCGACCGATGGGATTCTCCGCGTCCGATTCGAAATCCACGTAGGCGATCAGCGCCGGATCCCGCCGCATCTGGTCACGGGCCAATCGCCACTGAGCGTCCTTTCGCTCGTTCCAGCCGAGCGCGAGTTGCTGCATTTCCTGGCCGTGAATGAAAGTCGCACGACGCAACTCCCGATTCGCCATGTCACCCGACTTGCTGAGCCGGACCGCATCGCCCTCGACCAAATCACGTGATTGCCCGCTCTTGCCCTCGGCGATGACTTTACCTTCGAAGACATGCACTTCCGAGCCGCGCCCGTCGACCACATCGACGGCGAAGCGGGTGCCGAGATCGAGCACGTCCGAATCGGGCGTGAGGACACGAAGACCCTGTTCGTCGCCGTTCTGCACATCGGCAGTGAGACGACCGGATTCCAACCACAAGGTCTCGCGATCGATGACGCGGAACAGAGCCGGGGCCTCGATCAAGACAGAGGCCTCGCTGCGCGGAAACGCCAACTCGACGAGGCCGCTTGAAAGATGCACTTCGCGTCCATTGAGGCGCTGGCCTGTGGTGAGAGGGCTCGTGGAATATGCCGCGCCCAAAGACTGGGTCAGGGTGACGGCGGAAGCCTGCCACCGCCAGGTCCAGAGGCTCAGACCGATGACGAGACAGGCGGCGAGCCCGAGTGCGACGGCGCGGGGCACGGAGAAAGAAAGGGGCCGCGACACTGGCTTCCTCTCGGGCACTTTGGCGGCGGCTTTCAGAGACTGTGGCAGCGCCGTCTCCAGGAACCAGTCGGCGCGAAGGGCGCTCCGTCCCTCCGGTTCCTTCAAGGCCTCCGTGAGCCGGCGGAGTTCGTCCTTCGTGATGATACCATCGTGCCAGCGGTCGAGAAGTTCTTCAATTTTCATATACCGACTCCGTTCCGGATCAATTTTCGTTCCACACATTTTCCGAGCGATTTTCGAAGGCGGTAGAGAGATTTCGTCACCCCGTCGAATCCCATTCCCAGGGTCCGGGCGACTTCATCGACCGAAGACCCGCTCTCGTATCGCAGGGAAAGCATGCGCCGCGATCGTTTCGGCAGGGCGCTCACGCATTCGTCCAACGCCCGCTGCCGTTCGGCCCAGTGTTCGGACATTTCATCGCTTTCATCAAAAGCCTCGGCGACCTGATCGAGGAATTTCTCCATCATCTCGCTGTTGGCGATGACCTTTCCTGTTTTCTGCCGCTCCCAATGACGGCGAATCAAATTTTTCGCGACGCCCCGGCACCACGCCGCCTGGTTTCCGAGGACGGTCCCCTTTTCCAGCTCGGCGGCAAGGCGCACCCAGACTTCCTGAATCACATCCTCCGCCGCGTGGGCATCGCGTAACAGACCGCCAACGAACGCCCCCAACCGGTAACGGTCGCGGATGAAGGCGGCAGCAGCCTGCTGGATGATTTCGGTCTCGGAGGACATCTCATGAGGTTGTCCGGTGAGAGCGGAAAACATGGACAACTTTTTTCCGGCTCACGCGAGCGAGTCCTTCAGCGGGAAGGTGCTGTCGGCGACGACGATGGAGAGGAATGGCATAGGACCTCGGAGTCACTTGCGCTTGAACGCCTCCGACTGCACGAGGGCATGAATGTAGGCCCGGGGAGTGCCCCCTTGCTTTTCTCCCTGCGCGAGAATGGCGTCGGAAAGATCCCGATCGGTGAAACCGTAGGGGCGGCCGAGGGCATACTCGATAAGGTGCTCAACGAAGCCGCGGGCGAAGCCTTCGTGACGGGAGGCGACCTCGTCTCGCAGTTCAAAAAAGCCGTCGAACTCGGTCCCGTCGGGCAGGGTGCCGGCGTCATCGATGGGATGCTCCTTCGACTCGCGGACGCTGTTGTTCACCGCGATGTCGACATACTCCAGCTCACGCCAGAGACCGACGGCGTTGAAGTGCTCGAGCCCGTAGCCGATGGGGTCGATCTTTCGGTGACACTGGGCGCATTGCGCTTCCTCCATGTGCATCTCGAGGAGCTCGCGAGCGGGCAGGAGTTTGCCGGCGTGACGGCTGAGCTGCGGCACGTTCGGGGGCGCGGGCGGAGGTGGGTCGTTCAAAAGTTTCTTCAGGACCCAGACACCGCGCTCAACCGGGGAGGAGCGCTCGCCGTCGGAGCCCATGGCGAGGATCGCGGCCATGCCGAGCAGGCCGCCGCGCGGCGTGTCGGCGGACACTTTCACCTCGCGGAAACGGGGACCGTTCACGCCCTCGATGCCGTAGTAGTCGGCGAGGAGCTCGTTGATGACCACGGTGTCGGACTTGAGCAATCCGGCGAGGGGGCGATTTCCGCGGATCAGGTTCAGAATCGTCTCGTAGACTTCCCGCCGCGCTGCTTCCTTGACCGAGTCATCGAACTCGGGATAGAGGCGGTAGTTGTAGTTGAAGAAATCGAGCCGCTCCATGTGCAGCCACTGGTGGGTGAAGCCGCTCACGAATTCCGTCGCCCGCTCATCCATGAGGAGACGGTTCACTTGACGGGCGAGCCCGGCGGGGGTGTCGAGATCTCCCCTTTCCGCAGCGGCGAACAGTTCCTCATCGGGGGGGGCGCTCCAGAGGAAATAGGAAAGGCGGACGGCGAGTTCACCCGGCGAGAGCGGGTGACGGTTCAGAGCGTCCTCCGTTTTCCCGGACTCCGCAAGGCTCGCCGACTCGGCCTGTGCCACTGGCTCGGACTGGTAGAGAAAGCCCGGCGACGCGAGCACGATCGAAAGCGGTTTTTTCAGCGCTTCCTCGAAGGGCTTCCCCCCTTCCTTCTCGCCGGCAAAGAAGGCCATGAGTTCGTCGAGGTAAGCCGGATCGGGTTTCCGGGTGCGGAAGGCGCGCTCCGCGAAACGCTTCACGATTTCGCGGGCATAGGCGTCATTTTTCTCTGCGTCGGGCGCTTTGAAAAAGAGCGTCCGGTGCGAGGCGGGCGGCCATTCCTCCACGATCGGTCCCTCCCACTCGACCCAGTCGATCCAGAGAGCGGGTTCGATGTTTTCTCCACGAAATCCGATTTCGACGAAGGTGCGCGAGGGATCAGGCTTGGCAGCACGATTGAAGGCAATCCTGGCCCGGATCCGGTAACGTCCGGCCGGGGCCTCGTCAAGAATGGCGAGCCCGACCTGCGGGTTCGGATTCGAGACGGTGAGGAAGGCACCGGTCTGCGTCTCCTCGCGGGCGAGGTAATCGGCGAAATCGGGGGACTCCCGGTCCCAGACGAGCTTGCAAAAATTGATCTCAGCCTCATCGATGAAACCGAAGTCGGTCGTCGGCTTGCCTTTCGAGGCCTGCCACTTGTTCCACGCGACGTTGCCCTGCTTCTGGTAGCCCCGAAAGATCATGCGGACGCGGCGGTTCGCTTCCTCTTCGGCTTCGATGCGGACGATTTTCGTCTCAGGCTTCGACCCCGTCACGATCGCAGCATCGAGCGCCTTCCGGGCGAGAGCGAGGTACTGCTCAAACTGATCACTGGAGAAAAAGAGCGCCCCGCCCGAGGTGTCGAATCCGCCTGAGTTGGCATCGCTGGGCAGGTCGGAGGCGTCGATCGAAACACCGAGAAGATCTTCGATCGTGTTCTCGTATTCCCGACGGTTCAGTTGCAGCATCGTGATCTCGCCCCCGGTGTCGCTGAGGAGCTTGCGTGCGGTGACGAGCTGGCCGGAAAGGTCATCGAGGAGCCCCGCTTTTTCTTCGAATTCCGGCAGCGGCTTGTCTTCCGGTGGCATCTCGCCGGAGTTCAGCGTGTTGAGCACCTTCTGCCAGGTCTCGGCGGACTCCATCGTGCCAAGGTCGAAGGAGAGCGCCTCGAGGTCGATCCCGCCCTTTTCCGTGAGGCTGTCGTGGCATTCGAGGCAGTATTTATCGAGAAACGTGAAGTGCTTTTCCGGCAGTTCTGCCCGAATGTCTTCGGCGGCGGAGCCGTGGGCGCACAGCGAGGTCAGTAAAACCGGGAAGACCCTGAGGAAGAGAAGGAATCTTGACTTCATTTTAATTGTAAGACATTGTTTTACATATGATCAAAACCATTACCAAAGTCGGCAACTCGCGCGGTTTGATTTTCGACAGCGCCTTGCTCCAACTGGCCAAGCTGAAAGAGGGCGACCAGGTGAATGTGGAGGTCCATTCCGGCGGAACGATCACAATTACGCCTCTCAACCCCGAGCCCAGCCCCGAGGAGATTGACGCCGCCATTGCCGAGACGATGGACGAATACGCCGGAACGCTCGAGAAGCTGGCGCAATGAAGGGCACCAACGACTGCTTCCATCTCTCGGTGGAAACGGTATTGAAAATTCACGAAGCTTCGATTCAGCGCTTCGGTGGCGCCACGGAACTGCGTTCGCGAGACTTGCTGGAATCGGCGGTGGCCGCGCCGCAGGCCGCCTTTGGTGGTGAATCGGTTTTTGCCGACGTTGTGGAGATTGCGGCGGCCTATCTTTTCTACCTCTGTTCGAATCATCCCTTTTTGGACGGCAACAAGCGGACAGCGCTTGGTGCCTGCCTCGTGTTTCTCAAGTTGAACGGAGCGACTCCCGCGCCGGACTCCCATCACTGGGAATCCCTCACCCTCGATGTCGCAGCCGGACGCCTCAACCGCGAGCAGACCACGGCGAGGCTGCGCGAGTTGGTGGAAAACGGCTGACATCAGTTCCACAACTCGTCGAGAGTTCCTGTGCTGTCGCCGTGCGACTCGACTTCGACGCCGCTGCCTTGCAGCAGGCTGAGCCAGAGGTTGCAGAGCGGGGTTTTGTCCGGGAGAACGAGGTGACGGCCATGCGCCACCCCCGCACCGCCGCCGGTGATGACAGCGGGGCAATTGTCGAGGTAGTGGATGCTCTGAATGTTGCTGCCGTAGCCCGGGCCGAGTTCCACGAAGAGACCTTTGAGGAATGTTTTCCCGACGCCCGCTTCCTCGCCGAAGAGCACAGCCACCTCGTCGAAACCCTCGCCCTCGGAGACCCCGCTGCCGCCGAAGATGCCGCCCGCAGTCATCTCGAAGCGGTCTGGTTCCGCCTCGCCGAAAACAAAGACGATCGCACCGGCGACGCCCCCGCCGATGCCCTGCAACGCACCGTTTCTCACCTCGCCTTTTCCTATTCCCGACCTCTCAAATTGAAGGAGGTCGCATCCCGGATCGCCTACACCAGCCCCGGTCATCTCTCCCGCCTGTTCCGCGAGCACTATGGGGTCAGCTTTCAGACCTACCTGCAAAACCTCCGCCTCGACAAAGCCGCCGAACTCCTCCGCGCCACTCGCCTACCCGTCGCCAGCGTCGCCCGCCGCGTCGGCTATCGCGATGCCTCCCGCTTCGGTCAGCATTTCAAAAGACGGTTTGGAAAGACGCCAAGCAAGGGGCGGTAGCGAGATAAGGTGAGGCGAGCCTTCACTTTAACACTCACTCTACGATCCTGCTTTCAAGCGAGCCAATCCCGCATGACGCTCCCGTGCACATCAGTGAGGCGATGGTCGCGACCACCGTGACGGAATGTCAGGGACTCGTGGTCGATACCGAGTTGGTGGAGGATGGTGGCGTGGACGTCGTGGATATCGACTTTGCCGTCGACGACGGAGTTGCCGAAATCGTCGGTCTCGCCGTAGGCCATCCCTCCTTTGATGCCGCCTCCGGCGAGAAAAATGGAGTAGCCGTTGACGTGGTGATCTCGACCGCAGCCTTCCTTCACTTCCGGAGTGTGCGGGGTTCGCCCCATTTCCCCGGCCCAGAGGACGAGCGTTTCGTCGAGCAGGCCGCGCTGCTCCAGATCGATGATGAGGGCAGCGACGGACTGGTCGCTGATGCGGGCGTTCTTCTCATGGTTCTTCTTGAGCTGGGAATGCTGGTCCCAGGGCGAGTTGTTTCCGTCGAAGTTGGGACAGGTGATCTCGACAAAGCGGACTCCGCCCTCGACAAGGCGTCGCGCGCGCAGGGCCTGGGTCGCGTAGAAGCGCTGGTGCTCGTCTGCGGAATCGACTCCGTAGATCTGGCGAATGTGCTCGGGCTCGCCGTCGATGTCGGCAATGGCCGGCACTTCCGCCTGCATGCGGAAGGCGGTCTCGTAATTGGTGATCGCACCCTCGATCGGGCTGGCGTTGGAGGCTTGCGCCGCGAAGGAGCTGTCCTGTTCGGCGAGGAGGGCGAGCTTGCGACGCTGAAGTTCGGCCGCGTCGGAGGGAACGATGTTGTCCACCGGCACGCCTTTGGCTCGAATCATGGTTGCCTGGTGCGAAGCGGGGAGATAGGAACTGCCGAAGTTCTCCAGTCCACCGTTGGGAACCCAGTCGTTGTTGAGGACGACATAGGCGGGCAGGTTCGCGTTTTCGGAACCGAGCCCGTAGGAGACCCAGGCACCGAGGCTGGGTGCCTGACCCAGAATGCGACCGGTGTGGAGAAGCAAGTTTTGCTGCCCATGCAGGGGAAGTTCCCCCACCATCGAGCGCACCACGCAGATCTTGTCCGCCACCTTCGCGACGTGGGGAAAAAGGTCGCTGACCCAGAGCCCGCTCTCGCCACGCTGGCGGAACTCCCACGGGCTCCCCAGCCAGACGCGGTTGGCATTCGACTGAGCACGGACCGAGACGGCTGAACCACCGATCTTTTCGCCCTGATGCTTCGCCAGCATCGGCTTGGGATCGAAAGTATCGACGTGGCTCGGACCGCCGTCCATGAAGCAGAAAATCACGTTCTTCACCCTGGCGGGGAAGTGAGGCCGAGGGGATGCTCCCCGGGCGAGGGAGGATAAAGCGAGCCAGCCAAAACCAGCCGAGGCGGAGGCAAGAAGTTCGCGGCGGGTGGTCTTCCCGGTAACACGGCCGGGGCAACCGCAGGTATTTCGCGGGTTATTTTGAGTGTTCATGGAAAAGTCTGCGGGGTTCTGAGTTATCGAAAGTAGAGAAACTCCTTCGTGTTGAACAGAGCGTGGGCGACCTCGCTCCAGGCCTCGGCATCGGTCATGAGTTTCGTCCCATCACCGGAAAAAGCGTGCGCCGCGTCGACCCATCGATTCATTTCCTGTTCGTTCGGCCAACGACCGAGAGCGCGAAGAAACATCGTCCGGACGCGCTCTTCCGGCGAGTCGGCTTTATCCTCGATGAGCCGCTCCCCCCATTGCGTCGCCATCGCGTTGACGAAGGGATCGTTGAGCAGCACGAGCGCCTGCGCCGGCACGTTGGTCACGTCGCGCTTTCCGGCGGGCAGTTTGAGATCGGGCAGATTGAATCCGACAAGAAACTCGGGAGGCTGCATGATCGACATCTGCAGGTAGACCGAGCGCCGTCCGTTCCCGTCAAGAGGACCGGAAAAGAGACGCTTTTTCGCATCCTCGACGGGGCGATGGGGCCGAATGGGACGCCCGTAGAGCGTCGAATCGAGCCGTCCCGAAACCGCGAGGAGACTGTCCCGGATCGCCTCCGCCTCGAGCCGCCGCGTCGGGTAATGATGCAGGAGTCGGTTGTCCGGATCGCGCTCGGAACCCTTCTCGCTCACATCGCCAGATTGGCGGAAGGCCTCGCTCTTCACCAGTCGACGCAACAGATTTTTGGTCGACCACCCTTCCTCCATGAATTGCAGGGCGAGCCAGTCGAGCAGTTCGGGATGGGAGGGACGTCCTCCCAGTTTCCGCCGTGCTCCCAGCCCTCGAAGGATTCGCCGTCGAAGAGTGAAGTGAAGCGGGCTTCTGGCGCAGCAGAGTATTCACCCGAAAGAGGCCAAGGCACGAGAGCGAGGTTGGCAAGAAAGAGAAGACACGAAAATGGGAAAATTTTCATCATTCAGGAAAGGAAGGACGCTAGGATTTCGAGGTTTGGCGCCGGAACCTCCGAGTCGCCGAACAGGGGCAGTTCGGCGTAGCCCATGTCATCGGTGAGGATGACGATGATATTGGGCTTTTCGGCGGCGGATGTCCGGAACCGGACATTTGCAGCGAGAATGACGGCGAGCGTCGTGAAGACTGTTTTCATGAATCGGTTTAAAATAAGTGGGTGTTGGTCGATCTGGTGGGTGATACCCCGTCATCGTTGAGCGGCGGGTTGCTTCTTCTTGAAAATTGGCCCCTCGGGGGCTTCCGTTTTCGGTAGCCACTGGTGGAGCTCTCCGGCGATTTGCCGATGCCTTTCCGCCTCCGGACCGACGAGCAGGTTGTCGTGATTCCACACGTCGTCGGCGCGGTAGAGTTCCTCGCTGCCGTCGGCGTAGCGGATATAGCGCCCGTCCTTCGTGGCGACGGCGTGATTGCCCTTTAGAAAGGTGGTGATGGCGGGTGCCTTGCGTGGGTGATCTGGATTTTTCAGGAGCGGCACGAGACTCTCGCCCTCGAGGCCGGGCTTGTTTGGCAGTCCGGCGAGTTCGATGAGGGTCGGGTAGAGATCGACGAGGGAGACGGGCGTATCGATGCGCGTGCCGGGAATCGTCACTCTGGGGGCGACAATGACGAGCGGAACGCGGCAGGCCATCTCCCAGAGCGTGAATTTCACGACGCTGTCCTTGTCGCCGAGGTGGTAGCCGTGATCGCTCCAGAGGACGATCATGGTATCGTCGGCGCGGTCGGTTTCGTCGAGTGCCTCAAGCAGGCGTCCAAGCATCTCGTCGGCGTAAGTCGCAGCGGCCTGGTAGCTGTGCACCAGTTTGGCGAGTGGTTCGATGTCGTCTCCGTCGCGGGCATCGAAGAGATGCTGGTTCCACGATTTCTGGAAGTCGGCCATGGCGCGGCCGGCGGCAGGGATGTCGTCGAAATCATCCTCCGGCATCGGTGGGAGGGTGAGATCTTTCTCCGGGTATGGGGCGAAATGCTCTGGTCGAGCGAAGTGCGGAAGATGCGGGGAGAAGATACCGACGCCTTGAAAAGCGGGACGCGGATCGGCGGTTCGGTCGGCGCGGAGATGCTTGATCGTGAGATCGACGGTGAAGTCATCGCTCAGTTTTTTGTCCAACTGTCCCCAGTCGTAGATGGGGGAGTGCTTCGGCCTGCCGTTGAGATGCTTGTCAGAAAAGATGACTTTCTTTTTCGTGAATTTCTCGAAAATCGGACGTGGAGGATTGCCGATGGTGGCGGGCTCGCCGTGCAGCAATTTGCCGACGCCCCAGGTGCGGTAGCCATGTTGTTGGAACCACTGTGGCAGGAAGACAGTATCGGCGTGATGATTTTCGAGCTTGTCGGGATTGTTGTAGACGCCGGAGGTCGTCGGACGCTGCCCGCTGAAGACGGGCGGCCCGCGAGGGAGCGCAGGCCGGAGCGGCGCAGTAGGCTCGGGTGAAGAAGGCTCCGCGCGCCGCGAGTGCTTCGAGGTTGGGCATGTGGATCGGATACTCGGGATCGTAGAGCTTCGACCAGGCGTTGAGATCATCGACGGCGATGAAGAGGATGTCGGGCAAATCGGCAGGGCCGCTCTTTGTCGACTTCCTGGCCTGGTCCGCCGGTGTCTTCGTCGGCGTGCGAAACTTTCCCTTTGGGCTGAGCGCCTCCACCGCATCGCGCGCCTCGGCGAACCGTTCCCGCATCCGTTGGACTCGCTCGGGATGCTGCTTCAGGAGGTTGGTGGTCTCGCCGGGATCCTCGCCGAGATCGTAGAGCGCCCACGGTTTTCCCTGGATACCGTTGACGATGAGTTTCCAGTCACCCTCGCGCACAGAAAAACCATCGAAGCGAGGCTCCTCCATGATCGGGTGCGGCTCGATCTGGCCGATGGGCCGACTGCCACCCGAGTGGATCAGGACGTTTTCTCGAGGTTGCGCTTTCTTTCCCTCGAATAGCGCAGAACGGTCGGCACCGTCGAAGGGCGGAAGCTTCGCGACGGCCTCGGGTCCGGCGACGTAGGTGGCGACACTGGGAAACCAGTCGACCAGCCCCAACTCGGTCCCGTCATCGACCGCACCCGCTTTCACCCCGCCATCCGGATAGCTGAGGAGGTAGGGAACACGGTGACCGCCCTCAAGGATCATGCCCTTGCAACCGGCCCGGGGACCTTTGATGCGATGCCCGACCTCGAGTGCCTCGCTCGCGCCCTGTCCACCGTTGTCGCTGGTGAAGACGATGAGGGTCTCGTCGAAGATTCCGAGTTCCTTCAGCTTCGCGACGAGCGCACCAAGCATGATGTCGGTCTCTACGATCAGTTCTCCCCGGTCGCCAAGCTCGCCTCCCTGACCCTGCACCGGCTCGCCGTTCAGGGTCTTGTTAGGAAAGAAATCCTTGTGGATCGCGTTCGGGGTGAAGTGGAGATAGAAGGGCCGGTCGGCATGCTTGCCGTGGTGGTCGTCGAGAAACGCGAGCGCCTTTTCGAGCGGCAGGCGGGTGAGGTCCTGCGGGTTCCAATCCTCCACCCGCCACGCGTCGAGAACGGTGCCGAGCCTCTGGTGTTTATCCGTCTTCGCCAAGAGTGCCCCGGGTGCGAGAACACGGTCATTTTCAATCCAGAAGTCGAGGTGCTGGGCGATATTGAAATTTCCGTTCACACCAAAGAAATAGTTGAAGCCATGATGCGTCGGACCGTCGACGAGCGGCTGATGAAAATCCGGCGCTCCCTCGATTTGCCCGAATCCGGTGATGCGGTAGTCCCCTGCGAAGCGGACACCCACGTGCCATTTTCCGATCATAGCGGATCGATAACCGTAGCGGCCCAGGAACTTAGCGACGGCAGGCTGGTTACGCTGCAGAGTCGGGTCATGGATTCCTTGCAGAGCTCCATCGACCCCGTCGCGCCAAGGGTAGCGGCCCGTGAGGACGCTGTAGCGGGTCGGCGAGCAGACTGCGGACGGACTGTGGGCGTCGGTGAAACGGGTTCCGGCCTCTGCCAGCGCGTCGATGTGCGGGGTCGGCACGCTGGAATCGGGATTGTAGCACTGCACATCTCCGATCCCGAGGTCGTCGGCCATGAAGAAGACAATGTTCGGAGAATGGAGGCGCTGCCTCGCTTCTAGCTTGCTCTTCGGTTCAGGGAGAGGCGGTTTTCTCACTCCCTTTTTATTGCTTGGGCGGTAGGAAACCGCCCCTCCTTGAGCTGGTGTTTGCAGAGCCTGCAAGCGCTCGACGATGTCCGCATGCTGATCTGCGAGGTTCGTCGTCTCGCCGATGTCTTCGTCGAGGTTGTAGAGTTCGATTCCGTTCGTTCCGTAGTCTTTCGGGTAAGTCCGCTCGGGATTTTTCGGATCGCGCTCTGCTTTGAGCAGCTTCCATTTTCCCTCGCGAACGCCCTGGGTGCCGCTGTGATAGAAGTAGTGCTTCCGGTTTCCGACCCCACTCTTGCCGGTGAGCAAGTCGATCTGGTTCACGCCATCGATGGGGCGATCATCCGGCACCTCGAATCCGGCGAGGTGAGCGAAGGTCGGTAGAAAATCGAGCGTGGCGAAAATAGCGGCGTTAACCCGACCCGCAGGAACCGTTCCCGGCCAACGCACGAGACACGGCACGCGGACACCGCCTTCGTAGCTGGAGGCTTTTCCTTCGCGCAGTGGCAGATTTGTTCCCACAGCGGTTTGTTCCCCTTCGGTCCACTCGATGTGGGCGGCGTTCTTCGGATTCTGTTTTGCGGCGTCGTTCGACCAAGCGCCGTTGTCGGAGGTGAAAATGACCAGCGTTTCCTCTGCTATACCCAGTTCATCGATCGCTCCTAACAAACGCCCACATTCGTGGTCGAGTTCTTCGAGCGTATCGGCATAGAGCCCGTTCCCACTGCGCCCGCGAAACTCGGGCGAGGCATCAATGACCGTATGCATCATCGTGTGACAGAGGTAGAGAAGAAAAGGTTCGTCTCCCCCTTCGACCTGCTCTTTCATCCAGCCAATCGACTTGTCGGTGAAGCGACGACTGAGCGAGGCGAGGTCCTCGTCTTTGCCGATGAGTTGGTTGTTTTCGTGGAGAATGACATGGCCGACGTCGTTGGCACCGAGCGGTCCCCAGTAGTAGTCGAAGCCTTGTGCATTGGGCATCCGCGGAATGATTGGTTTGCGATTGGAAACATCCCACTTCCCAATGCAGGCAGTCGCGTAGCCGGACTCCTGCATCAACTCGGCAAAGGTGATCTCCGACGCAGGCATGCCCCATCCCTTGCTGCGCGACGGGTAGCGACCGGTCAGTAGGGCCGAGCGGGCGGGACCACAGACCGGCTGCGAGTAAAAGGAGGTGAAACGCGTGCCATCCTCTGCCAATCGGTCGAGGTTCGGGGTTTCGGCGGTGGTAAGTCCGTAGCTGCCGAGGTCCCCGTAGCCCTGGTCATCGGTAAAGATGATGACGATGTTCGGGCGTTGAGGTTCCGCTTCGGCAGCTACGGCACCACAGACTACAAGTGCGGAGACGATTCCAAATAACCAGGTATTCATGGCTCCTGTTTAGTCGGGCAAATCACGATCTCGCGGATGCAAACCCGTTGCGGAGCCTGGCAAGCATAAAGAATCGCGTCGGCGATGTCTTCGGGAACCAAAGGACCACCTATTGATTCAGCGTAGTCGAGCCAACCTTGTTTCGCGGCTTCATCGGTTGAAGCCTCGACTAGTTCGGTGCCAACCATACCCGGAGCCATCGTGATAACGCGGACGTTCTTTTGCGATACTTCTTCGCGAATCGTTTCGGTGATGGCATGCACGCCGAATTTGGTGCCGCAGTATACTGAGTGGGCACCGAAGGTCTTGCGCCCGGCAATCGAACCGAGATTGACGATAGTGCCCGACTCACGCTCAACCATCCCAGGAAGAACGACGTGAATGCCATTCATGACGCCCTTCAAATTCACATCGATCATGCGATCCCACTCCTCTGGTGATTGCTTGGCCGGATCCCCATTCATCATGACCCCGGCATTATTGATCAAGATTTCTGCCGAGCCATACTCGGCCTCCGCTTCTAAGACTGCTGCACTGATCGCTTCGCGATCAAGTACATCGACAGCGCGGCACATCGCATCCGGAAGCGAAAGCGCCTCCATTTTCTCAAGGCGACGGGCGAGCAGAAGTAATGGATAGCCCGCATTCGAAAATGCTTGGGCAGTGGCGGCGCCGATGCCGGAACTGGCACCCGTGATAATGACAAGCGGTTTCATGTGACTCAATTTTCAGAGACTTCCTGTTTGCCGAAGATGTTTTTAACGGCAGCGAGAGCAATTTCCTCATCGACGTGAGCCGGGGCGCCACTGATGCCAACAGCTCCGACGACAGTGCCCCCGACGAGAACGGGAATGCCTCCCTGGAAGGTAATCGTTCGATCAACCGCCGAGAGACCGTAAGCCGGCTCGCCCGGCAGCGAAATTTCCTGCAGTTTGCCGGTGGTGGCCCGATAGATCGCGGATGAGTAAGCCTTGTCGATCGCAATCTGAACCACGGCCGGCTTGGCTTCATCCATGCGGGCGAAGGCAATGAGATGACCACCGAGATCGGCAACCGCTACCGCAAACACTTCACCGCGTTTCTCCGCTTCTACAAAAGCTTCGTCGATGACGGCGAGCGCTGCCTCGTAGGAAATCTCCTCGCGTTGGAAGGTGGTCGTCGGTTTCTCGTCCTCTGCAATCGAAGAGGCAAGTGTTCCAATGAGAGCAAAAAGCAAAAGGTTTGTTTTCATGAGATTAAATCGTGCACGACATGGCCCTCGACATCGCTGAGGCGGTAGTCGCGCCCGGCGAAGTGGTAAGTGACGTCCTCATGATTCAGTCCTAACTGATGCTGAATCGTCGCCCAGAAGGAATAGACATTGACCTCGTTTTCGACGACTTGGTAGCCGAACTCGTCGGTCTGCCCATAAGCGTGACCACCTTTGAAGCCACCCCCGGCAACGAAAAGACTGAAACCGTAAGGATCGTGATCACGTCCGTCACTGCCTTGAGCAAACGAGGTGCGGCCGAACTCCCCGCTGAAGATCACGATCGTATCCTCAAGCATACCTCGCGCCTTGAGATCTTTGAGTAATCCGGCGACCGGATGATCGACCTGATGAGCCATGTCGGCATGCCCCTCTTTGAGCTTGCCGTGCTGATCCCACGGGTTGATGGAGGGAGCAAACTTCCCGGAGCTTTGGAGGCAGGACAGTTCCACAAAACGCACTCCCCGTTCGACAAGTCGTCGTGCAACCAGGCACTGCTTTCCAAACAGCTTGGTGGTCTCGTTTTCATCTTCGAGTCCGTAGAGGCGCTTCGTGAGTTCGGTTTCGCCGCGCAAATCGCAGGCATCAGGAACAGATGCCTGCATCCGGAAAGCGGTCTCGTAATGCTGAATCGCTGCAGCCACTTTATCCGACCCACCGACTGTCGCATTGAACTGCTGGTCTAAGCGGGTCATCGCTGCGATTTTGCTGAGTTGTTTTTCCGATGATTCAGCCGGCTGCAGGTTAGGCAAGGCAGGGTCGCTATCTACTTTGAGAAATGAAGCTTGATGCTGTGCCGGAAGGAATCCACTGCCATACATCCCAGCCCCTCCGATAGGGTCTTTCGCATCGCCACTACGGAGAACCACATAAGCAGGAAGATCTGAGGCCTCACTTCCGAGACCGTAGGACATCCAGGCCCCTGCACTCGGATGCCCTTGAAAAGGGAACCCGGAATGGAAGAAAAAATTTCCCTGAGCATGCTCGCTCGCCTTGCTTGTCATGGAGCGAACGACGCACATGTCATCGGCCATGGTCGAGAGATGAGGAAAAAGATCACTTACCGGAAGCCCGCTCTCGCCGCGCGGTTTGAACTCCCAGGGAGACGGCATGATCGTTCCAACGTTGTCGAACATGGTCCCCTTGACCGGAATCGGCATCGGCTCGCCGGCCATCTTCTGTAGTATTGCCTTGTGATCAAAGGAATCGACTTGAGACAAGCCTCCAGACAAATACACCAGGATGACATTTTTCGCTTTGGGCGAATGGTGAGTCAGGGGAACACGGCCCGCTTGCGCGAGGCTTTGTAGCCCGAGCATTCCGAAACCAAGTGAGCTGGATTTGATGAAATGTCTTCTGTTCATGGGAGTTGGTTCGCGGTTTTCAGTTCGCGGTTAAGGGTTATCTCGGATCGGAGACTTTTCGGTGATCAATATTCTTTGAAAGATAATTGATGAATGAGCCAATCTTCTTCTTGGTGAGTTCGGTCTTGGCGTAAAGATCATTGAAATCATCTTCGCTGAGAAGCTTCTGGTCCAGGCAACGGTAGAGTTGGCTTTGCAGTTCCGAGCAGGAGCGTTTTGAATACTGAAAGAAGCGGATGAATTTACGGTTGCTTCCGGCATCAAATCCTTCCGCAATATTGTCCATGATAGAGCCAGAAGACCGGAACATCTGATCCTTCAGGGAGAAATTCCGGCAGTCTCCGAAGGTCGAGACCACGGAGTCGCAGATCTCGCGCCCGAGCTGCCAACTCTCAATTTCTTCAAACCTTTGGATACTCATTCCAACCAACTGAAAACTGCGAACCGAAAACCGCGAACACTACCGCAGGTAAATAAATTCTTTGGAGTTAAAGACAAGGTGAGCGGTTTCTGTTAGGCCTTCGACGCCTTCGCCGTTTGCTTGATAGAATTCTGTCAGGGTGGCGATTTCAGATTCAGTTCCTTCCCTTGTGTAAGCGATTCGAATGAGGCTCCGAATGCTATCCGAAACCGGCTGCTTCTCGTGGGCCTTCGCCCACTGCTCCGCCTGATAACGGACGAAGGGAGAGTTCAGCATCGTGATCGCCTGAGAAGGAGTCGTCGTGATATCACGCTTTCCCCGGGTCGTCATGGGAACGGGCATGTCGAAGGTGTCGAGGAAGGCGCTTCGCCCTTTCCGTTTCCGCGCAAGGTAGAGTCCACATCGACTGTCCTGCTGCGGTTTCAGGGTGGTCAGGACCTGGGGACCAAACAGCTTCGGATTCAGCGCCCCGGAGAGAGAGAAGATGATCACGTATAATTTCGGCATCAAAGCGACGCAGGTCAGTGTGGGTCCAATATCGATTTTCAGAATCGATCTGACGAGCGTTCGAAGAAGCTTCAGTAGAAAGCTGGAACAACTCTGTGGTGACGAGGTAACGGATCGTATCTTTGATATCGTAGCCGTTGGATTTCATCCGCGAAGCGAGATGATCGAGTAACTCGGGATGCGTCGGCTTCTCGCCGGTCCGACCGAAATTATCCGGCGTCCTCACCAGACCGTAGCCGAAGGTGTGATGCCATAGGCGGTTGGCGATGATGCGGGCAAAGAACGGATTGTCAGTCGAGGTAATGTGTTCAGCCAGTTCGAAACGTCCTGTCTCCTCTCCCAACTCAAAAGGCTCTGGATCAAGTGCTTCAAGAAATCCGCGCGGGATTGGATCGCCGGGCTCCTGATGATTCCCCCGGTGGTAGAATGGCTGATCGAATCCTGCAGATTCCACGACAGCCGGTGCGGAGCGTCGCGCGATGGCGGCAAACGGTTTCTCAATCTTTCTCAGGGCTGCCAGTGCCTGTTTGACCGGCTCACCAGAGTCCTTCGTTTCAGAGGATAACAAACCCGCCCGCAAGCACTCGGTCAGAAAGAGGGCATCGACATCGGTAAATCGATCTGTATGCCATCTCGACACGACCTCACGGATTGCTTCCGTGTAGCGCGAGGCGAGTTCCGCCCGAGATTCAGGTGCAGACGCTTGTGTCTCTGTCAGGACCGCAGCGGTAAATTCAGCGGGCTTGACCCGGTCTTCTTCCTTCCGAAGTTGGCGCACCTCCCTGACATGGAACCATGATCCGTGAGGGTGCGCCTTCGTCGGAACAAACTTGCCGTCGGCTCCGCGTGGTCCACGCGGAGGCGCCGGCGCAAGGGCCCGGGTGTTGAACTGGAAGTAGCCCCGGCGACCCTCCCAAAAATCAGCCTCTTCCCCAAACCAACGAGTATCACCATCACCCCGGGTGTCGTGCTGACGATAGATTCCTCCGGGGCGGGGGAAATTCTCGGTCACCATTCGAAACTGAGACCAGCCTGCTCCGGACCAGTCAGCAGCGATCGCTTCGAAATCAATCGTGAAGTCTTCAGAGAACAAGGCCGCTTGTTCATGGGCGGTGGCAGAGTGGGTAATCAATCCCGAGGGCAGAATACTTTCCACGACCTGTGCTGCCTCCGTCGCCAACCCGATTGTCCCCGCTTTGACCGGTGTCACAGTGCCATCGGTGGCACGCCATCGCTCCGGAAGCCCCTCTCTAAAATCGAAACGTGCCACCGTGATCTCCTTGTTATGAGCTTCTGCTTCCCGCCTCAGCGACTCAAGACGAGTGGCCATCGATTCCCATTGCGTCGCCAGTTTCGATTCATCCTTCCAGCGCACCCACGGCTCCAGCGCATCACCTTCCTTGACTAACAAATACTGAGGGATCGGATCTTCACCCGCGAGAGTCTCGACCGGTTCTTTCGGATTTTTCTCAATCGAATCGTGGGTTTCCGCAAATGCATCGAGTCGTTCGCGAATAGTTGCAGGCGTTACCTCGGCAAGCCATTGCGCTTTTAGATCCACTTCCAGTTGCTCCCTCGTACTGCGCAACTCGTCCCTGTGCTCATTAATCACGGCGGGAGCCAAAATTTGGCGATGGCCGGGTCGTGAACTCGCGAAGATCCCGAAGAGCGCGTGAAAATCGTTGTGACTGATCGCGTCAAACTTGTGATCGTGGCAGCGGGCGCAGGAGACGGTAAGACCCATCGTCGCCTTGGTGACGACATCGATCTGGTTGTCGGTGAACTTCACCAGCTCATCCAGAGCATCGACGGGGAAAAACCCGTGTTCGACGAAACGATACTGCGCCAATCCGATGATCGATTCGTTGATCATGCCGGTCCGATCAAGTCGAGGCACTTCCAGCAAGTCACCGGCGAGATGCTCACGGATGAGCTGGTCGTAAGGCACATTCGCGTTGAGGGCACGAATCATGTAATCGCGAAACTCGTTCGCATTTTCATTCACCGGATCCCCCTGGCCACCGTGCCCCTCGGTATAACGAAACCAGTCGAGCCAGTGCTGCGCCCATCGCTCGCCAAAGTGTGGAGAAGCGAGCAGTTCCTCCACCTTTTGCTTCACCGCCACCTCGCGCCCGAGCGTTTCCCAGGCGTCATTGAAGATGTCCATATCCCCTTCCGTCGCAGGCAATCCGATGAGCACATATTGCAGTCGACGCAACACGCTCCAGCGATCCGCTTTTGGAGACACTTCCAATTCAGCCTCAGTACGCTTTGCCGCAAGAAACTGATCAACCGGATGCGAGACACCATCGACAGTGGGAATGTCAGGATCCGTCACTGGCTGGAAACTCCACCACTGTGCCCGCCGCTCTGAGATCGCACTCCACTCGGTGTCGGCCGCGACTTCTTCAGGACTGGATGGTTCATCCCGCGGGTCAACTGCCCCATCGGCGATCCGTTTTTCAAAATCAGCAATGACGGAGTCTTCAAGCTTCGCCCCGGCCTTGGGCATCTGCATGTCCTCATGCTCGTGAGTGATCGTCGCGAGGAGGAGGCTGTTCGACGGATCTCCGGGAAGAATGGAAGGACCACTGTCTCCCCCACCCTGCCAGCCCGGCCGACTATCGAGTTCGAGCCCGGCCTTTACCTTGTGCCGCTGCGAATGGCATTCGTAACATTCCTGCGCGAGGATGGGGCGAATCCGTTTTTCGAAAAACTCTATCTTCTCCGGGTCGGAAGCTTCGCCGACGATGGGCCAAAGCGTGAGAGCCAACAGGGTCAAGCGGACAAGCCAACCCTGTTGAGTCACGGCTCGTCGTTTCGGCGGCGGAACGATGGGGTCTGAGGTGAAAATCGGCATCGGTTATTGGCGAAGGCGGGTTTCGATCTGTTCCTTCGCGTGAAGGAGATGCCGGGCGGCGCTCTCAAAATCCTCTTCCTGCATCCGACCTGCCGGAGCCATGCTCGTGATCGCAGCAACCGGCTGACCGTAGCTGTCCGCCAGGGTGGCCGCGACGCAGTGGATGCCCTCGATTCCTTCGGCCCGATCAATCGCGTAACCGAGCGCGCGGATTTTGGCGAGGGACTCCTTCAGCGCGGTCTTCGTTGTCAGGGTTTGCGGGGTGAATTTTTTGAAAGTCCGTCCCTTGGTCCGAAACCAATCGGCCAGTTTCTCCTCATTCCATGCGGCGAGTATGGCCTTGCCCGGCGCACAGGAATACATCGGTACCCGCATTCCGACCTGGCCGGAAACCTGGAGTGCTTGAGTTCCACGAAACTGTTCCAGCACCGACATCTTGCCGTCGATTTCGATGAGCAGCTGGACGGTTTCGCCGAGAGTATCCCGCAGTTCCCGCAAGGGTTGGTGTGCTGCCAGCGTCAGGCTTTCCTCGCCGACCTGCGGCCCGGCCAGTTGGAGCATGCGACTAGTGAGGGCGTAGGCCGAGGAGTCCTCCCGTTGCGAAACCCACTTGAGATCGAGCAGGGTGCGGAGAATACGATAGACCAAATTGGAGGTGAACCCGAGTTCGCGGGCGACCTGCGCAGCGGAAAAGCCTCCCGGATGCCGCGCCAGCAACTCGATCACGAGGACGGTTTTCGCCCCAGTGGGAGACGGCAGGGAATCGCAGTCAGGAGGCGTCTTAGTGAAATCTAATATCATCTCATATAGGGAAGGAAGTGCATATAGATTGATTAATATACGATGCAGCGAGCCGATTCTTTCGCTCTTTTTTCCGGTCGGGTTCCCACCGGATGATCACCTTCATCCCCCAAATTCCACCGTGGCCGACTCAAGATCGCCGCGATACGGAAACGGAGCTTCGTAGTCGCCGACGGGGACGTAGTTCGGCGGGGATTGGCCGAGTTGCATCACGCCAGCGGGACGAATCGGAAGAGTCTTCGCCTGTCCCCGGACCGTTCCCAAAGAAAGGGTGCGGTTCGCGAAGCAATCTGGAAAGCGCAGGACCAACTCGGCTGGGATGTCGATGTCCGCTTTCATCCACCGACCCGGGAAGTCTCCGAACAGCGCGATCAAGCTCACGCCAGACTGCTCGCCCATTTTGTTGGCAAACTGAAGGCGTCAAAGGAAGCTGATGGCACCACTCTCTACGACAATATCGCAGTGACATTTGGCAGTAACATCAGCAAAGCGATGGTGGAATTGCTGAAAGGCAGTGAGTAGCAGAAAAAGGTTCGGTTACCAGACGCCAGACCACCAATAGGGTGTTGAAGGAAAATTACTGAACAAAGATAAACTGCTGAGTATTGAGAAGCGCCCAGACAATGCCTTCGTAAGCACTGTCGCCGTGCGCTTCGACCTGGCCCAGTGCGAGTTTCCGTTCGTTCTCCGTTGGTTTGCGGGTCAGCTTCGCCTGGAAGATCATATCGACCTTCTCTTCCGCATCGCCCGCTTCGTGGAGACGACTGCCGAAGACCGCAAATTGGTTCGTCAGCGCCTCGACGATGGTACCGTTCAACAAGTTGAGAGCCTGAGGCACCGAGGCATGATCCGCCGCGTTTTCGATGACCTCGCGATCCGATTGCCCGAACTCCCGGAGAAAATGGCCTCGTGGAGCTGGAGATTCCAACTCCGAAGCCCTTGCCATTTCGCTGACGAGTGAGATGTAGGTCTTGTATTCCTTCTCTTGGCGAGCCAGCCAGGCTCTTTTCTGCTTTGCGTCGAGGTCTGAAGGAGGCTCAGCCATTTCGGGCTTCGGCAACCTGGTGAGAACCGCACGTTCGCCCGCTGCGTTGGCGGACATCATGCCTCCGTTCATCTGCATCGCCATTTCTGACATTCCCATCGCAGGCAGCAGATCGACTTCTTTGACGGTCTCACCCACGTTGCGGAAACCAATCTCCGCCACGGCCTCATCACTCCGGTTTCTGAGATCGTAGTATTCCTTGTGAAGCTTTTCGTAGAGATCCCTGTCACTGGCACGGGCGGCATTCATCTGGACGCGAAAAGTCTCTTGTTTCGGCTTCAGGTCTTCGAACACCGACGCAATTTCCTCGACCATCGCGAAGTATTCTTCTTCGCTGCGTTCCGCGATGACGTCGTTGATTTTCCGTATTCTCTCGATCGATGCGAGCTGGGACTTCAGGCGTGGGCGATAGCCGTCCGCTTCGGGCAAAGCCAAAGCGACGACGGAATCCCAAATCTGCTCGGCACTCATTCGGCGCAGGGGCGGACCGGCAAAATGATACGGCGCACCGGGAGTAACCTCTTCGCGGTTCGCGGCCCGCTGGTAGGTGTCGGTGTTGTAAAGAACCTCAATGTACTTGCGCATATCGTAATCGAGCGTGCGCATCATCGCCTTGAGGTGGTCGACCCAAACGGAGCCAGCGGCTTAAGTGGAAAGTAGAGATTTCTGGAAGGTTAGAACATCCAAACCTAACCTGACCAGAATATGTCGAAGAGAAAGAGACGAAACTTCAGCGCCAAGTTCTTCTACGTTGCCCGGCAGCTAGACGGGCCACGCCGCAACCGGAGCAGAAGAAAAGCTTCTCGAGGACCTGCTCCGCTTGGTGGCCAAACAGCACCGCCTAGCCACCAAAGTCTACACCAGCTACGAGGGCCGGGGCTTCGAGGCAAGAGTTGGAGCACGGCCGCCCCAGTGGGTTCTTGAGCGGCAGAAAGTCTACATCCGGCTGATCGAACCGATGGAAGCCGAGGAGAAAGCCATGAGAATTGCGATCCAGGAGGCTTTCCGACAGGCAAAAGCCAATATTTCTCGGCGCGTGGGGCTGCTGACCTTCGAGGTTTTCCGAGGCGATCACTGGTGCGGTGACGGAACGGCGTTGTTGAAAAAGCCAATCCGTCGCAGTAGTTGCACCGAACACAACCAACTGTTTGATGAGGGAAATAATGATCACCGACGCACCAACGAGCAGGGCCCGTCCTCTTACACCCGCTTGAAACTGGACTCCTTAATTACGGTAGCTGAGCAGGCCCCGGAACACTCAGGAAGCTTTTCGATCGTGAGGGGCGGGAGCCGGTAGGTGCTATAGGCCCCACAAAACACTTTCCGGTGGGGATGCGTCTTTGCCAATTCATTGGCGACCCGAACGACGAAATTCCACACGTAGTCAGAGGACTGCCCCGAGGGTCCCCGGTCGAGTGTCATCTGGGGCTGACAGCGATCGCATTGGCAATGATTGAATCCATCGTGTGGCATCACCGAAACGACCGGGGCATCGTAGTGATCATAATTGAGCCGGGCAAAGGCGACGATCTCCTTGAAGAAGCCTTCCGAGGAGAGACAGGCGTTGGCCCTCTCGCCCTTGGTGTCGCGCTTTCCGTTTGCCAACTCCCCATAGTATTCGGGATGAGTAGCCCGTTGCTCTGGATGCTCGGTCAGGTGTCGCTGGCCGTGATGCAATACGCCATATTGACTGTTCGCTCCGATACGGAGATACCAGAGGGCGTCTTCCACTTCGTTGGAACTGAGTAAAGGACGACTGATTGAGCGCACTTCATATTCGGGCTGCACCGTTCGGTCCACCTCAGGAAGGGCAATGCTCGCCGTTTCCGGAAGGATCTCTCCCAACTCCCCGGGCATGTACCAGCGCAGTCCGAGATCACGGAGAAAGGCATACACCGCATTCCGTGAACCACGATGATCGTAGCTCCAGATGTCGAGTTGCTTGTTGTACTTCCGGTAAAGCGAAGTTCCGATCGGGCACTTCCATGGATGACCCGCGAGTTCCTCCCAAATCGACTCCCGATTCTTCGCCCAATCGGTGTGATGTCGTGCCCATGGCTCTCGGGGCTGAAAATCGAGGTCCTTTCCCACGAGAGCCAGCCAGTGGGACCCGGATACGATGCGAAAGGCGTCTCGCGTCAATTCTTCGACCGCAACGCCAGCGGCACGGGCAGCTTCGCTCTCGCCCACGAAGATAGAGAGGAGACCTTGCTTCGTTGGCTCGCATTCGATTTCGAGTCGGGCCCCGCTGATCTTTTCAAGGTAAGTTTGCAGTTCCGTTGCCCCAAGCCGGGCGGATCGGGTCGGTTCTTTGGCGATAATGATTTCCGCTCCCGACTCGCCGTTTCCCACCAACCAGGTGTTCGCGAACAGAGGGGTGGCTAACAGCGCAAGGATCAGAATGGTGAGTCTCATATGGTAAGTAGCTATAAACCCTTACCGCTAAAAGCCTCACTTACACTCATTTTGAGTGATGTATCTTGTTCTTCAGTAAAGCAACCTGGGGTTATCAGTTTTAGTATAATTTGAATCCTCAAGCAAACAGATCCAGAACCGGCTCGCCCTTGTGAGCCACGGTGAAGGGGCGCTTACTGGGGCTGTAGAGAACGTGATCAAGCGGTAAGCCCATTGCATATGCAATCGTTGCGTTGAAGTCGGGAATCTCGACGGGATTTTCGATCACATTTTCGCCGCCTTCGTCGGTTTTTCCGTAAACGTTTCCCCCTTTGAACCCGCCGCCTGCGAGAACTGTGCTGAAGGCTTGGGGATGGTGATCGCGACCTGCATTATCATTGATGCGAGGTGTCCGTCCGAACTCGGTGGTGAGCACGACAACGGTGTCATCAAGTTTTCCAACTCGATCCAGATCCGTGAGCAAGGCTCCCATGGCCCGGTCCAGAATAGCGCACTTGTCCGGCACCAATTGGAACACGCTATTGTGCATATCCCAGCCCTGATAGCTCACCTCAACGGCACGGACATCGTGTTCGAT
>CAYGQD010000045.1:0-38267 GCA_964351855.1 uncultured Verrucomicrobiales bacterium | reverse complement strand
AGGTCGGCTACATTCGGTTTGCGAATTTCCGCAAAGAGGAAGTTTCAAGGCTCGTTGAAGCGCTGATTGCCTTTGATGACGCGGATGCCAAGACCTTAATCCTGGACCTGCGTGTCCCTGCTCCCGAGGCCCAGTTTGAAGCTGCCGCCCGCATTTTGGACCGGTTTGTGCCGAACAATACCCTTCTCTTCAAGATCCAAAAGCCTGGCGAAAAGCGCCCCGCGCTCTTTTTCTCTCAAGTCTCCAGCACACGTTGGCGAGGTGAAGATCTGATCCTCTTGACGGATTCGGAAACACCCAATGCGGGAGAGATCATTGCTGCCACCATCGATATGAACCGCCCCTGCTTTCTGATCGGGCAGGCGACCAAGGGCGTCACGGTTCAGTATCAGTCGATCCCGTTAAACGAAAATCTCCTTCTGAAATTCGCGATTGCGGAAGTGGTCTTAGCCGATGGGAAATCGCTGTTTCAAAAGGGGATCGAAACCGATTTCGAGGTTGAGGAGGATCTCAAATCCAAACATCAGGTCTTTGCGATGAGCAAATCCGGCCCGATTCAGAGATTTCTCTTCGAGCAGGCCCGCCCGCGCATTAACGAAGCCGCCCTCGTTCACGATACTGACCCGGAGCTCGATTATCACTTGGCACGGGCTCGTGGCGAGAGCACAGAATATGACCAAGTGCCGCTCCAAGACCGGACTCTGCAACGCACCATGGATCTGCTTACGACGCTAGCGCACCTCGAAGAGGCTCAAGAAGGCTGATCGGAGGGCGCTTGTTCAGAGCAAATCGCTGACGGCTTCTCTTTCTTCGCGCAATTCGGCAACCGTCGCATCCAACTTGGCACGTCCGAAATCGTTGAGCGGAACGTCTGGGACGATTTCCCAACTTTTACCGTCAGAAATGCGGACCGGGAAAGACGCAATCAAGCCGGGATCAACGCCGTAGCTTCCATCCGAGCAAACACAGACACTGCTCCAATCGCCATGTGGAGTTGGAGTCGTTAAGCTCACCACCGTATCGACGATCGCATTCGCAGCAGAAGCTGCCGATGAGGCGCCTCTTGCCTTGATGATCGCTGCGCCGCGCTGTTGCACCGTGGAAATGAATTCGCCCTGAAGCCAATCCTGATCTGAAATGACTTCGGTCGCAGAGGCTCCGTTGATTTTCGCATTGTAGAAATCAGGGTATTGAGTGGCCGAGTGATTTCCCCAGATCGTGGTGTTGGTAACCTGATCAATCATGACGCCTGCCTTTTTCGCGAGCTGCGATTTGGCCCGATTCTCATCCAAACGCGTCATGGCGAACCAACGATCCTGAGGAATGGCCCCGCCGTTGTTCATGGCGATCAGACAGTTCGTATTACACGGATTTCCGACGACTAACACCCTAGCGTCACTGGCTGCATTGGCGGCAATCGCCTGGCCTTGGCCAGTGAAAATCTTCCCATTGATATTTAGCAAATCCTTGCGCTCCATTCCCTGTTTCCGGGGAACGCTCCCAACTAAAAGCGCCCAATTCACGCCATTGAACCCCGCATTAAGATCCGCCGTAGGAACAACGTCATGAAGAAGAGGGAAGGCACAATCCTCCAATTCCATGACCACCCCGTCCAACGCGGGCAACGCGGGCTCAATCTCGATCAAATGAAGACTCACCGGCTGGGCGGGGCCAAACATGGCTCCCGAAGCGATTCGAAAAAGAAGCGAATAGCCGATTTGGCCCGCAGCTCCGGTGATGGCGACTTTGATAGGTTGGGTGGTGCTCATGAGGCTGAATCTTACCAGATTCAGGCACTTCGCAAGTGGGCAAACTCAATGTCTCCCAGTTTCTTCGAGCATTTCCCGAATCCGATCGCCCAGATGTTTCCAGTGGGGATTGGTCTGAAGATCGAAAACCGTCATATCCAGTCGATTGGTCCAATTTTTGTCGCTCAAAATACCAGGAACGTTGAACCGGTCTTCCAAGCCAAGCAGATCGGTAACCATCACCGCCGCATACTTGGACGAAGAGGCGAACAATTCCCGGAGAAGGGCTTCGCGAACCGCCTCACTGTAGGGTGGAACCGGATCACCCTGGGCATCCGGGTAGCGGGCGAATCGCGCCAGGCGATGTAAAAAATACCAGGCGGAGTCCACTTGATCCTCGGGATCGCGGTTTTCGATGATTTTCCGATGGTATTCCCATTGTGTTTTCATCGGTTCATGATCGTGGGTCGCATAGGTCGCGAGCGTCAGATAGCTGTAGGATTGGGCGGCGTTAAATTCCCCATCCGGCTGAGTCTCCCACATAGGAACTCTCATCCCGGACATGCCCATCCCATTGAGACTTCCTGGCACGTAGTTAGGAACCATCCCTAAGTCCTCCGCGACAATTTCGGAGCTTCCGGCCGCTTCGGCCACCGCCTCCAAATAGCGCTCACCCTCCTTTTGATTGTAGTGGCGATTCTCATCGGTATCATCCGGACGCGGCAAGAAGCCAGGGAGCCGACCACCGGTTCGGGCCTTTACTTCGTCTTCACTGAGCGCGAGAAATTCTCCATTTCGCTCCGGCCTCCACGGGAAGCTGTAAATGCGGTAGAAACCGAGCACGTGATCGATGCGGAAGATGCCGAACACTTCGCACAGCTTAGAGATGCGCCGCTTCCACCACGAAAAGCCATCCTTCGCCATCACGTCCCAGCGATAGAGCGGGATTCCCCAATTCTGCCCAAAGCGGATCACAAACTCGTCGTCCTTGAAGTTCGTTTCGGGAGGCGCACCGCCGCACCACTCGAGATCGAAGAGTTCCGGATCAGAGAAGACGTCGGCACTGCATCGGCTCAGCCCAAAGGGGACATCGCCCATTAATTTCACCCCGCGTTCGTCCGCATAATCCACTGCTTTACGCCATTGCTCGTGGGCAAGAAACTGCACATAGGCGTAAAACGCCTGCTGAAACTGGGTTTGATCCGGAGCCTTTGCCATCAGTTTGGAGAGGTAGGCCTCCGCTTTGTCGATGTTGTTGTACTTCTCAGACCAGTTCTCCCAGTCCTCACTGCCGCCCTCCATATCCATCAGCAATCGGAAAGTACAGTATTGCTTCAACCATCCCTGTTCCCGATGACAGAAGCGGAAAAACTCCTTCTCGCGTTCGGTTCCACGAATCTCGGCATTCTCTTGAAAATTGAGGAACGCGCTCCAAAGGAGATCAGATTTAACCCTCCGGACTTCCGCATAATTGACGGGCCCTTTGCGCAAGGCCATGAGATCAACCTTGCCCAGGATTTCTTCATACTCAGACTTCTTGAGTTCAGGAATGGCTTCCGGTGAAACCTCCAAGGTCGTGGGCTCAATCGCGATGGAACTGATCGTATTGTAGGGGCTATTATCGCCCGCCATCTCGTTGATCGGCAGGATCTGAAGAAACTTCATCCCGATATCCGCAACCCAGTCGATCATCTCTCGAACGCCGGCCGTATCTCCGATCCCCAGATCAGAGTCGGTTCGGATGGCAAAGACGGGAACGAGAACCCCCGCGATACGGGGCTGGTGTGAATCAGATTCAGACATTAGGACGGCGGCAAATTCTACTTATCGAAGCTTTACGCCATCCCATAAATTATTGAAACACAAAAAACAGGCCTGGCGAGGAGACAGTGACCCAATTGCTTCCTTCTGACAAGTTCCTACCACAGTGACTAAGCTCTCAAGGACACATTTTAGAGTGTGGCGCTCCTGCTTTGCCTGAATTGGGCTCAGTCCAGGTACACAAATTCATTCAAATTCAGAATGAGCAAGGCAACGCGATCCAGCGCCTCGGAGGCGGTTAAACCGCCCTCTTCGGAAAGATGTTGGGCCATTTTCACGAGCTTCTCCACCTCGTGTTCATCTGTGGCGCGTTGAGAGCCCAGTTGGAGCCCCCATTTGATTTGCTTCGTCAGAATATCGCTGTGATCGCGGCATCGCTGCGCCAGGATTTTCGCTTGAGAATTGACAAACTTGCTGTTCAACATTCCGAGTGCCTGAGTGGGAACCGTGGTGGCAAAGCGGACCGCGCAGTGCCCATCCGTGTCCGCCTGATCGTGATCCACCAAGAGCGGAACCCGCAGACTGCGCTTCACATGAACGTAGATGCTTCTTCGAAACGCTTCGTCGCCCTTGGAAACCGGCCAATTCTTTCCCGGGCGGGAGGAGGTGGCCAACACTTCTTCTGGAAGCGGAATGTAAACCCACGGTCCAGCCATCTTCAGGTTGAGGTTTCCTGAAACTGCGAGCACGGAATCGCGAACTTCCTCCGCCGTCAGTCTTCTCATGTCTTTTCGCCAAAACCACTGATTGAGAGGATCCTTATACTGGGCCGCCTCACTGGGGGCCGAAGAGCGCTGGTATGCTTCACTGGTCATGATCAGGCGATGCATCTTCTTCAAGCTCCAATCGTTGGCCACGAACTCGCTGGCGAGCCAATCCAACAACTCCGGATGGGTTGCCTTCTCTCCCAGTTTTCCGAAGTCGCTCGATGTCGGCACGATTCCCCGACCAAAATGGTGCTGCCAAACCCGATTCATCATCACCCGGCTGGTTAGAGGATTCTCGGGCGATGCAATCCACTCCGCCAGTGCCAGACGACGTCCGGAGGAAGGCCTTTCAGCAAAATCCGGTCGGATCTTCGCCGGGGTCGAATCAATGTTCCTGGTTAGCACTCCCGGGAAAGCCGGCTCGACCTGATCCCCGGGAACATGGGCACTTCCCCTCATGTGAACATGCAAGGGCGCGATCGGGTTGTGCTCCATTACGGCGTTGAGTTGAACGCCGATGTTCGATTCCCGCGCCTTCTTGATCTGAGTCAGAAGGTCTGCTCGATGGGCGATCAAATCATCACCCAACGCATTCTTTAGCTCTTCAGTCAGCTTCTTTCCGCCCTTCCGGATCGCTTCATTCAAGGTTGCGGATGCTTGCGGGGACGTGCGTAACGCCAGGTCAATCTGCTGACCGCCACCGGTATTTTGGCAATGCACGGCGACGATGTTTCGCCCCGTCTGCAGGGCATCAAGAGCGACCTGATCCAGCACGATCTCCAGATAATTGGTGACGTATCCTTTCGCTCGAAAAATTTCCACGCCATTCAGAAAGACTTCCACGGCTTCATCATGATAAATCTCTAAGGAGAGCGACTCAGGGATTTTGTTGAGCCCAAAGCTCGTCCGTATCCAGATATCGGGAGTTTCCCACTTCGTCACCGTCTTCGAATTGGGAGTGTTCGTGCCAAATCCGCCCTTCCCCTTGTACCAGTTCTTGTTGCGGAAGCCGACATCCTTCCAGTCCTGAGTTGGCTCCGAAAACGTGTATTCCCAAATAGGCGCAGCCTCTCCACCGGCGCGTTCGACAAACGTTTTCGGCTTTGGCAAGGTTTCTCGTCTCAGCATGCCTTCGTTCTCGAGGTAGACTTTGAGCTGGTCCTCGGTTCTGACGAGATCGGATTGGAGGGTGCGTATCCGTTCCTCTTTGGTAGCTTCAAATTGACGGAGTGCTTCCGGCTCGGCCCAAGACACCATCGTTCCCGGAGTCTGGTAGCTCGTGATGCCGTGAAAAAAGGCCATGAATGAGTAGAAATCCTTCTGCGTAAACGGGTCGGCTTTGTGATCGTGACACCGGGCACAGCCGATGGTCGAACCCAGAAAGGTTTCGGTGGCCACACCGACATTATCGGCCAGAACATCGTAGGTGTGCTGTTTGCGATCCGCCGGCTCATCATCCCATTGCATCAGACGATAAAACCCGGTGGCAGAAAGGGATTCCAAAGTTGGCTGATCAATCTCATCCCCCGCCAGTTGCTCAATGATGAACTGATCATAGGGCTTGTCGGAATTGAACGCCTCAATCACATAATCACGGTAGCGCCAGATTTCCGGCTTTGGATTGTCACGCTCGAAGCCATTGGTTTCCGCGTAGCGCACAAGATCCAGCCAATGCCTGCCCCACTTTTCTCCGTATTGAGGCCGAGAAAGTAGCATTTCGATCAACTCGACCCAAACCACCACATGAGGCCGGGGATCTTTGACAAAACGCTCCACGTCTTCAGGAGATGGAGGCAGCCCGGTCAGGTCATAGTAGGCCCGCCGGACCAGAGTCTGTCGCGAAGCCCGGCGATTGGCCGGGATGCTGCGCTCGGCCAGCTTTGCCCCAATGAACTCGTCAATCGATTTGCGATTGGGTCGCTCAACGGGCTTGTAGGCCCAATACTCAAAGTCCTCGGGCTGAACATGCTGCCCCCGTGCAACCAACGGGCCCCGAATCTCTTTGGCCGGATTGTAGAGGGCACCCGTTTCGAACCATCGATGGAAGACGGCGATTTCTTCGTCTGACATCTTTTCCCGGGGCGGCATCTGATGCTCATCATCGTGATACGCGATCATTTTAAGCAGGAGACTCTGTTCCGGATTTCCCACATCGAAGGCCGGTCCCAGTTGGCCACCGTGGAGCAGGCCCTCGCGACTCGTGAGTCGGAGATCTCCTTTCATTTTGTCATCAATCCCATGACAATTCAGGCAACGTGACTCCATCAGTGGGAAAACGTGTTTGTCAAAAAACGCCAATTGCTCGGTAGTGGCCTCTTTCTCGAACGCAAGAACGGCACCGAGATTTACCAGCGCGATACCAAGATGGAACAGGGGTTTCTGGATCATGTTGAGAGGTTGAGGTGTGATTGAAGCACAATCTTGGAGTCTTCTGTGCTTTTTTGGTAGAAAAACGACAACGGGCTTCGATTTCTTTCAATCCAGCGTTTGACACCGTAGACGGAAACGACTACGCTCTTCGCAGTGAAAGAACGTCTCTCGATCCTAAAAACGAGCAAAGGCTTTGTCCAGTTGCGGGAATGCCCCAGATGCCACTACACCATCCTGGAAACCGATGTCGGGATCTGGACCAAAGCGCCAAAAGCTCCTGGAGACAGCGGAAAGGTCGGCGCCTGCAAGTTCTGCCTTCCTCCGGAGGAACCCTTCACTCTCAAAGCGGCATGAAGAGGTTCCCCGGATCAAAGACTGCCAGTGGAGTCATCCAATGGCTCATCAATCAAATCCCACCCCACCAATGGCTGATCGAACCATTTGGCGGGATGGCGACCCTTTCACGCACCATTCTCCCGGCGAAACGCCAAACGGTCATTGAACGGGACGAAGACATCGCCCGGCAACTCCGCGACCAGATCCCGAGCACCCTCCTCCATGAGAATGGGATCATTTTTCTCGAGCAAAACCTGACCGCGAATGCCGCCAAGGAGAGTTTCGTCTACACTGACCCGCCCTATGTCCACTCCTCGCGCGGCCAAAGGCGACTCTATCGCTACGAACTCTCTGATCGGGATCACATTCGGCTCTGCGAAATCCTGCTGCAGTGGCCTGGAAACGTGGCCATCAGCGGCTACTCCAACCCGATTTACAAAAAGCTTCTGGGGAATTGGCGAACCGAGGAATTCCAGACCATGACCAGGGGAGGGCTGCGGACCGAGATCCTTTGGATGAACTATGCCGAACCGAAGCGGCTGCACGATTACCGCTTTCTGGGAGAGGATCGCACCGATCGTCAGCGAATTCGCCGAAAGATCGAGCGAGCGAAGGCCAAGCTGGCCATGCTGCCTCCGCTGGAACGTCAAGCGATCATCGACGAACTGACCCGGCAGATCAGTGAATGGAGTCCTGCCCCCTGTTGACGTGGGGTGAAATTCGAGAGTGGACGGCTTGCGGTGTTCATTATAGAACCAAGGAATGATCACTGTTTCCGAACTTCATCTCGACACTCAACAAGAATGGTCCGGCATCTCGTTTCCGCTCATGCTGGAGTGTCAAACGAGGGAGGCGACGCTTCGTGAAGCGCTCGACTGGATCGCAGAAAAGCGAGGCGATTTGACGAATCGAGCATCTAGGCACGGTGCGGTGTTATTTCGCGGCTTCCCTATCCTTAGCGACCAGGATTTCCACGAATTCATTGAGGCCTTTCAGTTGCCCAATTTCCGTTACCAAGATTCTTTGTCGAATGCCGTCCGCACCAATCGGACGGAACGGGTCTTTACAGCGAACGAAGCGCCCCCGGAAGTGACTATCTTCCTTCACCATGAAATGGCGCAAACTCCGGTTTATCCGAGCAAGCTCTTTTTCTATTGCGAACATGCCGCCGAGACCGGTGGAGAAACGCCACTCTGCCGGTCTGATATTCTCTTCGACCGGCTCCGAGAACAGCTTCCGGAATTTGCCTCAGCTTGTGAGACGAAGGGGCTCCTCTATCGCACGGTCATGCCTAGCAGTGATGATCCTAATTCCGGAATGGGCCGAAGCTGGCAAAGCACCTTCAGTGTCGAGACTCGGTCCGAGGCCGAAACCGTCATGCAACGCTTGAATTACACCGGCGAGTGGCTGGAAGACGGCTCTCTCCGGGCCACGACTCCGGTGCTAACGGCTGTTCGCGAGCTAGCCGATGGAAGGAAGTCGTTTTTCAACCAACTCATTGCGGCATTCAAGGGATGGAAAGATTCGCGCAATGATCCTGCCAAAGCAATTACCTTTGGCGACGGCTCTCCGCTCAACCCTGAAGACGCCAACACCGCCGCTGATTTGGCGGAAGAAATCACCTTCGACATGTTTTGGGAGACCGGGGACGTGGTGTTGGTAGATAACTATGTCACCATGCATGGCCGCCGAACCTTCACCGGCTCTCGCAAAGTGCTAGCTTCTCTGATTGCCGCTTGATCAGCGCGCTTGTTGCCGGAGACGCTCAACCCTGAGTTTCAACAGGCCCGCAATGGACATCGAGTCGCGAATTTCGCCTCGATCAACCATCGCAAAGGCCTCCTCCAGAGGAAGGCGCCTGATCGTCAATTGTTCGGTTTCATCCGGTTCCGGCTCGCGGAAGCTCAGCCCCATCGCGACATAGATGTATCCACGTTCGTTGCAAACAGAATTGGAGGTTTGAAAACCGTCAATGAGGATCTCGAATCGTTCTGCCACGATCCCGGTTTCCTCCAGCAATTCGCGCTTCGCGCTTTCCAAGGGCTCGATCAGAGGATCTCCACCTCCTTCGGGAATCTCCCACTCATAGCAACCCAGAGCATAACGATATTGACCGACCAACCAGGTGTGATCCTCGTCGTCGATCGGAATGATTCCGATGGCCAAGTTCTGGAAATGGATGACTCCATAGATTCCTTCGCCGCCATTTGGATTGGTAACTTGGTTTTCGATCACCTCAATCCAAGGGTTCTTGTAGATCACCCTGGAAGAGTGCGTGATCCAAGGGTTAAACGTCTCGTCCGTGGTCACTTGAGATCACTCTGTACAGCTTGACGCCAATGGGCCCATTTCCTCTCCATCATGTCGTGAACAAAGGTGTAGTTCGCATCGCCAATCAGGTTGCGCTCCTCATTCGGGTCTTTACTGATATCATACAGTTCCTCGAAGAGGGGGTCGGAATTTATATAGCGAATATACTTAAAGCGAGGGGTTCTAACCGCTTCGGTAGAAGGAATTTTGAACGGCATATAGTAGTGATCGTAAAAGAACTCTTCCCGCCAATCTTCCGGCACCATTCCCCGAAGACTTGGCACGAGGCTCTTGCCCTGCATATCATTGGGAATTGGGACACCAGCTAAGTCTAGAATGGTCGGTGCGAGGTCGATCGTGAGGGCAAATTCGTCTCGTCGCCCCTTGTTCTTGTTCGCTTCGCGCTGATCGGCGACGATCAATGGAATAGCAATGGAAGGCTCATGCGGTAGCCAGTTCCCACCAAATCCACGGGCTCCAAGAAAAACGCCATGATCTGAGGTGAAAATAACGACCGTATTTCCCTTTTGACCGGATTCTTCGAGAGCTTCGAGAATCGCTCCCACCGCTCGATCGACTCCCGAAACCAATCGGTAATATCCTCGAATCGATTCATTCGCCAATTTGGGATGGTTGAAACGTTTTCCCCAAATCTCGCGGTTGAGCGAGCGTTTCATGAAGTCAGGAAGCTGATCGGTATTTACGGGCGTTGCGGAGTGTGATTGGGAGACATCAAGGTCTTCATAGAGATCGCCTACGATATTGCGGTCGTAAATATAATAGGGTGGCAGATTTTCTTGAACGGAGGGGGCTTTGAACCCGATTCCAAGAAAGAACGGACGGTTATCGACCTGCTTGATGACCGAAATCGCTTGATCAGAGAGGAGCTGAGTGAGGTGCGGTTGTCCCGGCTGATCGTAATATCTTCCATCGCCCTCGAACGCGAACCCATCGTCGAAAAATGCTTCGGGCGGTTTACTTCCGACGTCCCACTTTCCGATGTAACCGATTCGATAGCCTCCGAGTTTGAGGTGGGAAAGAAAGGTCTGGCGCATTTGGGCATCGGACAGCGGAGCCCTCAGTAAATCACCGTGCCGCCATTTGCTCCGGGCTGGATATTGCCCGGTGAGGATGCTTGCTCGGCTGGTTCCAGAAATCGCACTTACGGTATACGCTCGATCGAAAATCACGCCATCAAAGGCCAGTCGGTCAATATGGGGCGTTTCCACCCACGGATGCCCCATGCAGCCCAACGCATCAGCCCTGAGGTCATCACAAATCATCAATAGGATGTTGGGACGGTCATCCGCGCCCCCGACCGAGAACACCAGAAGACTGAAAAAGGCAATGAGCCGACCTCGCCAAGATTTGGCAAATCCCCCTTTGTTGACCCCAAATACAGGTCTTTGCGGCTTTCCCGAACTTTTCAACACTCAGCTAGTGTGCGTTGGCGCTCTGAAATTGCAAACTCTGGTCCAAAATCCCTACCAAGCGAAGTCCCGACGGCCAAATTGCAACTGGCGGAGGCTTCGTCTGAATGCTAGCCTCAAACCGTGAAACGTGCTGTCTACGCTGGGAGTTTTGATCCGATTACGGATGGGCACCTCTGGATTGTGGAGGAAGCACGTAAGCTTTTCGACGAATTGACGGTCGCGATCGGGATCAATCCGGAAAAAACCTACACGTTTCCGCTGCGCCAGCGTCTGGACCTGCTTCAGCAAGTGCTCCCGGAAGACAAGTCCATTCTGATCGATCATTTCGACAACCGCTACTTGGTTGATTATGCGGCCGAAATTGGTGCCCAGTACATCATACGAGGAATTCGATCGCCCGCGGATTACGAGTTTGAGCGCGTCATGCGCCAGATTAACGAGGATATCCGACCGGAGGTTACCACGATTTTTTTGATGCCCTCCCGCGAAGTGGCCGAGGTCAGTTCGAGCATGGTGAAAGGGCTGGTTGGGCCGACGGGATGGGAGGCGCAAGTGCGCAGATATGTACCTGCCCCTGTGTTTGAGGCCTTGTGCGAACTCGAGTCGCGAAATCCTTGAATTAAATCCTGTGTCCGAGACATGAGTGTCCCTTGTTTTTCGCCACTCCCGAGGCTCAGTAGTTCCATGCTTCGATTCATTTGCCTCTTGTTCATCTGCAGCGGTGCCGTGATTTCCGCTCAGGAGTTCCAAAGTAGCTGGAAAAGTGAGCCCGATCGAACCTGGATCGGGTCGGAGTTTTGGGCGAATCGGCTCCAGGACTGGCAGATCAACGACGGAAGGTTGGAATGCGTCGCTGGAGAAAATCTACCCTATCGTACGGCTCACCTCCTCACTCACCGATTAGCGGGTGATGACCGATTCCAGATTTCGGTTCGGCTCGGCGCAATTCGCCAACCCGGAGGAGAGATCCATGCCGATTCGCAGCGCGGAATCCTCATTGGCGCCGGCGGTGGAATGATTGACTATCGGGCGGCGGCGTTAGTTCATCAATGGCGCGGCCCTGGCTTCGGGCACTTCATTGGAGTCAATGGAGTCGGACAACTCTTTCTGGACGAGCCAATTCCCAACGAGAATTCAGGACGTCTACCCATCGAAGAGGCGCTTTTGAAAATCGAAGGAGTGCCCGCATCGAGCGGCTTTGATCTCATCGCGGAGCTGTTCGATGCTAAAGGCGTATCGCTTTCACGGAAAACCTTTCGAATCCCAGATGTCGTTGGAAATCTGGCATTGGTGTCCAATGCCAGCCCCGGACAGGGTCAAAACGGATGGTTTTCCGAGCTTACCGTCTCGGGACCGGGGGTGAAGTTTTACCCGGAGGCAACGTTTGGTCCGATCGCCTGCGCCCAGCACACGTTGAGTCGAGGCATCTTGAAAATGACTGCCCAATTACTTCCGATTGGAGAGGATGAACCCAAGCGATGCTTTTTAGAGGTCAAAGAAGGAGATGAATGGATACCCAGGGCCAACGCGACCGTGGTTGTGCCCGGATGGACCGCCACCTTTCGAATTGCCGATTGGGATGCGAAGCAAGACAAGCTGTATCGCGTGGTTTACGGGGATTCACTCTGGACCGGGATCATTCGAAAGGATCCGGTGGATGCGGATGAGCTAATTGTGGCGGGATTCACCGGAAATCATAACAATTCCCACCAAGTTGGCAGCCGGGGGATTCCCACTAATTGGATCGACGGAATCTGGTTCCCTCATCGTGAAATCACCCAGAGCGTGAGCCATCACCAACCTCACTTGCTGTTTTTCAGTGGGGACCAAGTTTACGAGGGGAAGAGTCCAACCTTTCCTGATCGGGCCAACATCGAACTCGATTACCTTTATAAATGGTATCTCTGGTGTTGGGCCTATCGGGACCTGATGAGAGACATCCCGACGGTCACGATTCCGGACGATCATGATGTCTTTCAGGGGAATATTTGGGGAGAAAACGGGCGTCCTACCGATGTCGATCACAACGGCGGCTATGTGCATCCGGCCGAGTTTGTGAAAATGGTTCACCGAACTCAGACCAGCCATCTCCCGGACCCCTTCGATCCAGAGACGGTCGAGCAAGGGATTCCCGTCTACTACACAGATCTGAACTACGGCCGAGTCAGTTTCGCGATTCTGGAGGATCGGAAATTCAAGTCGGGTTGCGCCAATCACGGTCTTCCACCCAGCGGCACGGGTCGTCCCGATCATTTCAACAACCCGGAATTCGATACTCGCCAGCTTGATTTACCCGGGCTGAAGCTCTTGGGCGATCGCCAATTGGAGTTTCTCGACATCTGGGCAAAAGACTGGCGGAACGCCGACTTCAAAGTTGCTTTGTCCCAAACCATTTTCGCCAACATGGCCACCCACCATGGTCCCTCGCTAGAATACCTGATGGCGGATTTGGATTCGAACGGGTGGCCGCAAACGGGACGCAATCGCGCGGTTGACGCCCTCAGAAAGGCCTTTGCCTTCCATCTTGCCGGAGATCAGCATTTGGCGACGGTCGTTCATCATGGGATCGACAAGCACAACGATGCGATCTGGTCGTTCTGCGTCCCGTCCATCGCGAACTTCTATCCACGGATGTGGAATCCGCGTCGAACTGGGGCGAATCGGCCCGAAGGAGCCCCACATTGGATCGGTGAGCACATTGACGGGTTTTACAATCTGGTGACGGTCTATGCGGCCAGCAATCCCGGTGAGGACTATGGCGTCGAGCCTCGGGATTTGCATAACAACATGCCAGGCTACGGAGTAGTACGATTGAACAAAGCGGAGCGGACCATCACCATGGAATGCTGGCCGAGGCGGGTCGATCCCACTACTCCGGATGCGGCGCAATACCCGGGTTGGCCAGTGACGATCCAACAGCTGGATAATTACGCGCGTGAACCTGCGGGATATCTTCCCCCTCTTGAAGTCGGGGGCATGGTCAACCCAGTGATTCAAGTTCGCGATGCCGTCACCAAGGACCTGATCTACGCGGTTCGAATCAAAGGTAACAAGGTGACGCCTTGGGTTTTTGCTCCCGGGCGCTATGATTTGCGCATCGGTGAGCCAGATACCGGTATCTGGTCGGAGCTGAAGGGGATCGAGGCCAGTGTCGATCCCTACAGTGAAGCCCGCTTGATTGAATTTTAACCTCCGAATCCTCCGGAAATTTTGGCAACCAACAGTTGCAGGTCGTAACTCTGCAAAGGAATCTCGATTATGACTGCTCAGAAACGACTCGACCAACTCTTCGAATACCTTCGCTTTGCGAGTATTTCGACGGATCGCAACCATGCGGGCGATGTGAAAAGCTGTGCGGATTGGCTCGTGGCAAAACTCAAGGGGATGGGTCTGCAAGCGGAGTTGCATCCGACTCCTGGACATCCGGTCGTCGTTGCCAAGAATCAGCACAAAACTGGGAGACCTACGGTGCTAATCTACGGCCACTACGATGTTCAACCGGTAGATCCTGTCGAGTTATGGGATTCGCCTCCGTTTGAGCCGACCGTGCGCGGTGGCGTTATCTTCGCCCGTGGTTCGACCGATAACAAAGGCCAAAACCTCGCTCACATTTTGGGCGTTGAGCAAACGATTGCCGAACACGGAGATGTCCCGGTCAATCTGACCTTTTTGATCGAGGGCGAAGAAGAGATTGGCAGCCCGAATCTGGATCCCTTTCTTGAAGCGAATCGTGATTCCCTGAGGTGTGACGTCGTGGCGGTTTCCGATACCGGAATGATCGGCCCGGGCGTCCCTACATTGACCTATGGCCTGCGAGGAATCGCCTGTGTGGAATTTCGTCTGACCGGGCCCAGTGTCGATTTACACTCCGGAATCTATGGGGGAGCAGTTGCGAACCCGGCAATGGTCGCGGCTCAGTTGGCCGCAAGTTTACAGGATAAGTTGAGCGGCAAAGTCCTGGTAGATGGCTTTTATGATGCTGTGCAGCCCCTTCAAGAATGGGAACGAAAAACATGGAGTCGGCTTCCTGAAGCAGAAAAAGAGATGCTCGATCAAACCGGGGTTCCCCAGCTGTTTGGTGAAGAAGGTTTTGATTCCTACGAGCGCCGTTGGGCCCGCCCTACCGTGGAGATCAATGGAATTGGGGCTGGATACCAAGGAGAAGGCTCAAAGACCGTAATCCCCAAAGAATCGATGGTGAAGCTAAGCTGCCGTTTGGTTCCCGATCAGGATCCCGAGGAAATTCTGAAACTGGTGACCGCTCATCTGCGAGCAAATTGCCCGAAAACAGTCTCTCTGGAGGTGGTTAAGGGGCACTGTGGAAGTTCGTATTTGATGGATCCTAACACGGGTTATGGCCTTGCCGCTCAGCAGGCGCTGCGGCAGACTTTCAATGCCGAGCCCATGCTAATTCGAGAAGGCGGCAGCATCCCCATCATCCAAAGCTTCAAGAACGTTCTCGGCGTCGATACGCTGATGTTAGGCTTGGCGCTTCCGGATTGTATGGCTCACGCGCCGAACGAAAACTTTCCGATCGAAAACTTTGAGGCGGGCGTAAAAATGAATCGAGCGCTACTGGATGAATTGGCTAAATGAGACCAGCACCTCCTGTTCGCCCTTAGGACAGCAGCTGTTCGATCGGTTTTCCCTCTGGAATCATGGTTCGAGTGCGTAGGTCTTCGCGGTGTCCTGCGACCATGAAGGGGCGTCCTGAAGGTGAAAAGACCACCTCGTCGATTGGCATCCCGCAGGCTTTGGCAATCGTTGCGTTAAAGTCCTTTTGCTCAACGAGGTCCTCCTTGGCAGCATAGCCTTTATCGTCCGATTTTCCGAAGCTTTGTCCACCGGCGATCCCGGCCCCAGCCAGCATTCCTGAGAAACAGAGCGAGTGATGATCTCTCCCGCCATTTTCATTGATCCTTGGTGTCCGGCCGAATTCAGTCGTTAACACGAGTAGGGTCTCGTCAAACAATCCCTCGGCTTTCAAATCATCGATCAGGGCGGCAATGGCCTGATCCAACTCTCCAGCGCGCTGCGGGATGATGTTCCAGAGATCATTGTGCATGTCCCATCCGCCCTTCACCACCTCGACAAAACGGATTCCTTGTTTCACCAAACGCTTGGCCAAAAGGAGGCCTTGACCAAACCGGTTCATTCCGTATTTCTGGCGAGTTGCCTCAGATTCCTTGCTGAGATCAAAAACCTCCAACTCATCGCTTTTCATCAGTGCCAAGGTGTCATCGTAAAACTGATTGTAGGCACCAACTTCATCCGTGTGAAACCGAGAATTGAAGGCCTGGTTGAACGTGTCGAGAGAGGCGAGGCGTTTCTGAAAACGTTCATCATCAACGCTGGGGAATCTGGCCGAGTTTTTCAAGCCGCCGGACGGGTCTCCGAGCGGAAGCGGAGCAAAGGTGGGTCCCAGGAAGCCGGCTCCGGGATGGCCTCCGTCTCCTCCAATGACGACCGAATTCGGCAATGTATCATGAGACTTTCCAAGCAGTCTCTGAGCCCAGGCCCCCATGCAAGGATGGACGATCGATGCCCGCTTTTGGTAGCTGGTTCGCATCCAGTAGGACGCGCCTTGGTGATCAGCTGTTTTTTGCAGCAAGGTGCGAACCACCGCGATGTCTTTAAACCGCTCCGCCAGCTTCGGCAAGTATTCGCCAAGATACTCGCCGGCGACTGGGGTTGGTGCCGCGCCGGTCTTGCCGCCGGTGTCCGCGCCCGGTTTGGGATCAAAGGTATCAATATGAGTCATGCCTCCCGACATGAACATGTAAATGATGTGTTTAGCCTTTCCGCTGCCGGTTTGTCCCATGACCTTACCGGCGGCGGGGACCAAACTCAGGCCAAGACTAGTTTTGGCGGTGCGTTCGACAAAATTGCGTCGAGAGAGAGAGTCGATTCGAGAGAGATGATTCGTCATGACAATAGGGTTTGGACCTATTTTCACTGCCACGACGAAATGAACTCAGCATCCCTTGCGAATTCCTCTCCAGATTTTGACGAAAGCAGGCCTTGAGCCCACTTTCGGTCAAAATCGTGTTTTCTCCACGGTCAGGGCCGCCGATCTAAGAATAGATCTCAGCGCCGCTATCGCGAAACTCCTTCGCTTTCTCTTCCATCGCGGCCTCAAGGGCTTCTCCCTCGGCCAGTTCTTGCTCGGCGGCATACTTCCGAACGTCTTCCGTGATTTTCATCGAGCAGAACGTCGGCCCACACATCGAACAGAAGTGCGCGGTTTTTGCCCCGTCTTGCGGAAGAGTTTCATCATGAAACTCGCGAGCCTTGTCCGGATCCAATCCGAGATTGAACTGATCTTCCCAACGAAACTCAAAGCGAGCTTTTGAGATCGCATTGTCTCGATACTGGGCTGCGGGATGTCCTTTCGCAAGGTCCGCAGCATGAGCGGCTAGTTTATAGGTAACCACTCCTTCGCGAACATCGTCGCGATTCGGCAAGCCGAGGTGTTCTTTCGGAGTGACGTAGCAGAGCATCGCTGTGCCATACCACCCGATCATGGCCGCGCCAATTCCGCTGGTGATATGGTCGTATCCAGGGGCGATGTCCGTCGTCAGAGGTCCCAGTGTGTAGAAGGGAGCTTCGTGGCACCATTCCAGTTGCCGCTCCATGTTCTCCTTGATCATGTGCATGGGAACGTGGCCAGGACCTTCGTTCATAACTTGGACCCCTTTGGTCCATGCCGCTTTGGTCAGCTCACCCTGGGCTTCTAATTCGCCAAATTGGGCAGCGTCATTGGCATCGGCAATGGAACCGGGCCGGAGACCGTCTCCAATCGAAAAGGATACGTCATAGGCCGCCATGATGTCACAGATGTCGTCCCAATGCGTGTAGAGGAAATTCTCTTTGTGATGGGAGAGGCACCATTTAGCCATGATGGAACCGCCGCGGCTGACAATCCCTGTCATGCGATGCGCGGTCATGGGAATGAACCGAAGCAACACGCCGGCGTGAATCGTGAAATAATCCACGCCCTGTTCGGCTTGTTCGATCAGGGTGTCACTGAAGACTTCCCAACAGAGGTCTTCAACACGCCCATTCACTTTCTCTAGCGCTTGATAAATCGGTACCGTTCCAATCGGAACCGGGGAATTCCGAATGATCCACTCTCGGGTCGCATGGATATTCTTTCCCGTGGAAAGATCCATCACGGTATCGGCACCCCATTTGGTCGACCAACGCAACTTTTCGACCTCTTCATCGATCGTAGAGGCAACTGCGGAATTCCCAATGTTCGCGTTGATCTTGACGAGGAAATTCCGTCCGATGATCATCGGCTCGAGTTCCGGGTGATTGACGTTCGCCGGGATAATCGCGCGACCTCTGGCGACTTCATCGCGGACAAATTCCGGCGTAATGAAGTCAGGGATTGAGGCACCGAAATTTTCGCCAGGATGTTGCAGCTGCAGATTGTTGCGAGGGCCGTTCAAGGCCGCTTCATAGGCCTTGGCCCGTCCCATGTTTTCGCGAATCGCGATATACTCCATCTCTTGAGTCACGATTCCCTGTTTCGCGTACCAGAGCTGCGTCACCGGATCGCCCGTCGCTTTGAGCGGCTTGCGCTGTAGACCGGGATAGACTTTTAGCCGGTTTTTGTCGGCCTTTCCCTCGTTAAACCTTTCTGCGTGCTCATCCGAGAGATACCCGTTGTCTTCCGGCTTCATTTGTCGGCCGTCATATTCCGACACATCTCCGCGACCTATAATCCAATTCTTGCGCAGAGCTGGTAAGCCACTTTCGACCGATCCCTTGAATTCAGGATCGCCCCAGGGACCGCTCGGGTCATAAATTCGCACCGGTGCATTCTCTTCCACTCTGCCGTCCGCGTGTTTCGTCGCGGAAAGCTCGATCTCTCGCATAGGGACTTGAATTTCCGGATGCAGCTGTCCTTCAACGTAGATTCGGCGGCTGTTCGGAAACAGGGCCGGTTCTTCGCGGCGAGAATAGGGGAGGGTGTTGGTTTCGTTCATAAGAATTGGGGATAAAAAACGCCGTGATCGGCGAAACTCCGGGAACACGGCAACAAATAGGATCGGGCCGATCTCCCTGCGGCGGCATTACCCGCTTCAGGTTCCAAGGGTTTCCCGCGCTTCTCGCAGGATCTCAGCCGGTGAATACTTCCACCAGCGCCCCCGTCGTTTCTGAAAAATTTATACGTTTGCCAGGACCCAAAGTCAACGCGAGGATCGCCTGCGTCTCTGAATCATGTTCAAATTAAAGATTTTCGACCGATATCTCGGTCAACAAGTTCTTTTTACGATTACCGCGGCAACGGTCGTGCTCAGTGTGGTCTTGGTTCTGGCCAATCTGTTCAAAAAACTGATCGGAGTCCTGGCGCAACACCCTGAACTGGGTTGGGGATTTGTTCTGGAATTTGCAGCGAACGTGCTGCCGTTCTCTCTGATTTTCACCATTCCCTGGGCGTTTCTCACTTCCGTCCTCCTCATTTTCGGACGTCTTTCTGCGGATAACGAGTTAACCGCTCTGCGGATGTCGGGATTGAGCATGACCCGGATCTGCGCCCCGGTTTTCGCCGTGAGTCTGCTGATGACCTGTGTCACCTTTTGGATGAACGTGGAAGTCTCTCCGAAGTCGCAAGCAAAGGTGGCGCAAATTTTCTTCGAGCTCGCAACCGAGAATCCGGGGGCAATGTTCATCGAGGACGAAGTGGTCAATACGCTCCCCGGCTACGCGCTTTACACCACCGAGCGGACCCTCATTGATGAGGAATCCGGGCAATATCTGATGAAGAATCTCCAGCTCGTAAAGCTCACCAATCGAAAGCGCCCGGAGATGTTTGTTCAGGCTGACGAGGCCATTATCGGATTTGAACCTGGAAACAATGACGATCTCTATCTTGAATTGACCGACGCGCACTTGGAGAAGGCGGAAGGGATCAATGCAGATGACTTTATTCGAGCCCAAATGGTCCAACCCGGCGAAGCCATGCTCCAACTGTCACTGGCGGAGTTGAAAGAGAAACACCGCAAAGAGCGCCCCAGTTTCATGACCGTAGCTGAGCTTTCACGAGAGATTCGCGCGGCAATCGGTGATCCTGTGTATCAATCCACTCTCCGGACCGAGATGCACAAACGCTTTTCTCTCTCTCTGGCCTGCATCACCTTCACCTTCATCGGGATCTCATTAGGAGTTACCGCTCAGCGCAGGGAAACCACGGTGGGATTCGCTCTCAGTCTCATCATCGCCATCGCCTATTTCCTCTTCATTGTGATTGCGGAGATGTTCCACAAAAACCCAGAGGCCTATCCTCACTTGCTGATGTGGACACCGAACGTCATTTTTCTGGGACTGGGGCTGTTGCTATTCTGGAGGCTGAGCCGTCGCTAGCAGGATAGGGCGTTTAGAGCGAGTCGAAAAATTTGGCCACGGGCCCGCCCAAGAGAATTTCGATTGGCAATTTCTCGCTCTCGTATTCGTAAGGTGGGGCTTTCCAGGAAAACTGTGGATAGGCGGCGCGGATCTCACGAAGAATCTGGATGGCCGTTTCCACCGGGCGAAAGGAATTGCGATCTATCACATGGAGCTGTGCCCCGTGACAAACTTCTCCCCGGAATTTTTGGAACGTCGGCTCGAATGAAACCGCTCGAAAATGGCAGCCACTCAATCCGACTCGATTCAGCTTACTTACGAGCTCGTCATTTCGGATCCAAGGAGCGCCAAAGAATTCAAAGGGACGGGTGGTTCCTCGCCCCTCACTGAGATTCGTCCCTTCGAGTAAGCACATTCCCGGATAGACCGTCGCCGTGTCCAGTGTCGGCATGTTGGGACTGGGGAGATTCCACGGCAACCCCGTCTCATCATACCACATCTCGCGTCCCCAGCCTTTCATTGGCAAGACCTCCAACCGGCAGTTGGGGAAAATCTCTCGTTGGAACTGAAGGGCCAGTTCTCCAATTGTCTGGCCGTGCCGGATCGGGATGGGATGAAGACCTACGAAGGAAAGAAAGTCGCTCTGCTGTGGAATTCCCTCTCGATCGGCGCCATTGATTGGATTCGGCCGGTCCGCGACAATCACCTGAACGCCCGCCGTCTCACAAGCCTTCATCGACAAAAACAGAGTCCAAATGAAAGTGTAGTATCGGGCCCCGACATCCACCAAATCAACAAACAGAGCGTCCAAGCCATCCAGCATCTGAGCGGTCGGCTCCCGATATTCGCCGTAGAGACTGTAGACCGGAATCCCCAGAGATGGGTGTTGATACCCTTCCCACTCGATCATGTTATCCTGGGTGGTCCCGGAGAAGCCATGCTGAGGGCCAAACAACGCTTGCAGTGTTAGCTGTCTTCCGTTCAGGGCTCGAAGGACGTCCAGCGTTGAAGTCAGATTTCCGGTGGTCGAAGCTCCGTGCAAGAGTGCCCCCACCTGACTGTTTCCCGGATCGTAGGGCCAAAGCTCATCCAATCGATCGACCGGAAGGATCACCGCACTCACAGTTTGGAAGCCTTCACCAAGGTCAAAATTTCCACCGTGATATCGGTTGCCCCCGGGGAATGAATCACCTGAGGAATCCCGTTCGCTGAAATGGCTGAGGTATCGAAGATCATGCTGTAGCGACCGTCTTGATTAAACTTCGCCACCGTTTCACGGATTTCGGCAAGGATGACGCCGCGTTCCTTCACGAAATTCGTCTTCAAGTCATTCGCTTGAGTGGTTCTGAGCGTGGCGATTTCTTTCTCCAACTTGGTAGCGGCTTCGAGTAATTCTTTGGCCGCATTCTTGTCGGTCGAACTGGCGCTGGTCCCGGCCGTGACCAGGCGTTGGGTGACATTCTGGTGTTTCTCGAGAACATTCTGGAGCTCCTTCTTCTTTGCGGCAAAGGCGTCGCGAGAGGATTTCTGCTGTTTCGCCAGCGCAGCTTCGGCAACTACGGTTTTAGGGTGAGCCTTGAAGACCGCGATTAAATCAACCACCGCAATGGCACCCGTCTCCTGAGCGTTGAGCGATGACGAAAGGGCAAAAACAACGGGAAAAATGACATGGGGGAGCGTTTTCACAATTCAAGTTCACGACCTCGATGCAGAAGTCAAGCCTTCCGAACCAAGCGGTCAGCTTGCTCTTTCCATTTGGTTGCGTAAGGAAAGGGGCCGTGCTTCCATGCCCTATGAAATCCCTCATCCTCGGCGTTTTCCTGGCGGCATTCGCCTCATTGGCAGATGCACGACCAAACATCGTCTTCATCTTCACCGACGACCATTGCCAGCAAGCTCTCAGCGCCTATGATCCTTCGCGGATGACGACGCCGAACATGGATCGGATCGCCAAGGAAGGGATGCTTTTCGAACGCTGCTACGTTACGAACGGAATCTGTGGACCCAGCCGAGCCGTCATTCAAACGGGCAAATACAGCCACCTTAACGGATTCATGACGAATGGGCAGACCTTTAACGGTGACCAGCAGACCTTCCCGAAACTATTGCAAAAAGCGGGCTACCAGACGGCGGTAGTCGGGAAATGGCATCTTGGCAGCACGCCTCAGGGATACGATTACTACGACGTGTTGAAAGGGCAGGGGCCATATTACAACCCCCCGATGTTGACTGCCGGGGAGGACGGCAAGCCGGTTACGCGCCCTCACGAAGGATATACCACCGATATCATCACGGAGAAGGCGCTGGGTTGGCTGAAGAATCAGCGGTCCGACGAAAAACCGTTTATGCTGATGTATCAGCATAAGGCCCCCCACAGGAATTGGCAGCCAGCTCCCGAATATCTCACCTGGCTGGATGACGTGGAAATTCCAGAGCCTGCCACGCTCTGGGATGACTACTCAAATCGTGCTTCGCCAGCTGCCGAACAAACCATGACCATTGCTCGTCACCTGAACGAGTCGGACTTGAAACTGAAGGCTCCTGGAAATCTGACACCAAAGCAGCGAGAAGCATGGGACGCCGCCTACGGTCCCAAAAATGAGGCTTACCTGGCGAAAGTTGACTCGATGACTCCGAAAGAAGTCATTCAGTGGAAGTACCAGCGCTATGTGAAGGATTACATGCGGTGTGTAAAATCGGTCGATGACGGGATTGGCGAAATCCTGGATTATCTGGAGTCGGAGGGCCTCGCCGAAAACACCGTGGTGATTTATTCCTCGGATCAAGGGTGGTATTTGGGCGAGCACGGTTGGTTCGATAAGCGGTGGATGTATGAAGAGTCGCTGAAGACACCACTTCTGGTGCGTTGGCCGGGAGTGGTTCAGCCGGATCAGCGGAATACAGACATTGTTTCGAATTTGGATTTCGCCCAAACGTTCCTGGATCTAGCAGGCGCGGATCTACCTGCTGAGATGCAGGGACGGAGTCTGATCCCCGTCTTCAAGGGGCAAACGCCTTCCGATTGGCGAACAACGTTTTACTACCACTATTACGAATTTCCGGGAGCCCATAGCGTGGCTCGCCACTACGGAGTGACCGATGGGAAGATCAAGCTGATCAACTATTACGAAAAAGGGGAGATGGAACTGTTCGACCTGGAAAAGGATCCCCATGAGATGAAAAGCGAATACGGAAATCCCGAATACGCTTTGAAGGTGAAAGAGATGATGACCGAATTAGTCCGTCTTCGGGCGATGTATCAGTTGCCGGACGAAGATCCACCAACGAGCCGAAGAAATGGGGCCAAGCCACCTGCGCAAAAGCCCAAGAAGACTGCGAGTTGATCTTGCGCCGCCGAGGATGTGGTTTACAATCTCCTCCCCGAAGAATTTGCTCGGTTAGCTCAGTGGTAGAGCACCTGCTTCACACGCAGGGGGTCACAAGTTCAAGTCTTGTACCGAGCATCATTTTTTAAATTGGAAGCCATCTCTTCCCTTGCCTTTACAAAGGCAGCCACAGCCTGTTCCAAGTCATCCTGTCGGTGGGCAGCTGAAACTTGAACCCGGATCCGAGCTTGGTTTTCAGGAACCACCGGATAGGAAAAGGCAATCGCATAGACCCCTTCCGCCAAGAGGGACTCCGCCATTTGGGTGGCCTTTTTGGCATCGCCAACCATGACAGGTGTGATTGGATGATTGCCTGGAACCAGATTGAAACCAGCTGTCTCCATTCGGCTCCGAAAACTCGAGGTGTTTCTACCCAATTGCTTCCGAAGCTGCTCGCCTTCTTCGGATTCGACGAGATCCAAGGCCGTCAAGGCAGCTGCGGTAATGGACGGTGCCAGCGAGTTGGAAAATAGATAGGGCCGACTTCGCTGGCGCAAAAGATCGACAAGTTCTTTCCGGGCGCTCGTGAAGCCACCCGAAGCGCCGCCCAGTGCCTTCCCCAGAGTGCTGGTAACAATGTCGATCCGCTCACGAACCCCACAGAGAGTTGGCGTGCCTTTCCCGCCTTCGCCTAGAAAGCCGGTCGCATGGCTATCATCCACCATCACCATCGCCCCATAGCGTTCCGCCAAATCACAAATCCGGCCCAAATCCGCGATGTAACCATCCATCGAGAACACTCCATCGGTTACGATGAGTATCTGCTCCGCCTGTCCGGCGACCGCTTCTTTCAACCGATCCTCCAGCTGGTTGAGATCGCGGTTAGCATAGCGAAAACGACGCGCTTTGCACAGCCGAATCCCGTCGATGATGCTGGCGTGATTCAGGGCATCACTCACTATCGCATCGTTCGGTCCCAACAAAGTCTCGAACAATCCACCGTTCGCATCGAAGCACGAGGAATAGAGAATCGTATCATCCATTCCCAAAAAAGCCGATATCCGTTCTTCCAGCTCTTTGTGAATCGTCTGCGTCCCGCAAATGAACCGAACCGAACTCAATCCAAAACCCCACCGGTCGAGCGCTTTTTTCGCTGCCTCCACGATCAATGGGTGATTCGCCAATCCAAGATAGTTGTTCGCGCAAAGATTCAGGATCTCCCCGTTGCGACTGGAAACCTCCACTTCTCTCCCCTGTGGCGAGTCCAAAATACGCTCGCGTTTCTCGAGGCCCGCATCCTGAATCCTTGCCAGAATGTCGGCAAATCGATCGCGTGTCTTGTTATCAAACATGAATCAAGCAACCACGAACCCGCTGGTTCGCAAACAATAGTCATGTCGCGCCCTTTCCTTCCGAAAAGCGAGCGAACGCGGATCCCTTGACGGCCATTGAATGATTCGCCATCAAGACGGCTCTAAATGAGGGAAAGCGATCCTTGTTTTGGCCATTTTCCTAGCTTGAGGACTGCGTAAATGGGAATAGCCTTGGGAATGGACAAGTTCCTGATAAGTTGATCAATTTTTCCGCTCATGCTGGAACGCGAACATCGTAGTCGAATCTTCGAAAAGATCCTCAAGGACATGGAGGAGAGCACCGCTACCAAGCGAGCCACTCCAGGCCAAGTCGCGGCCGCTCTGGAGAAGGCACCCGATGAGCTAAACACGATTCGTCTCAAGGCGGAAAGAGCTGCCCAACACGGAGATCACGCCACCGCCGCTCAAGAGTTTGAGCGTGCCCTTCGTCTGGCCGCTCACTATTCGGGATCCAATCCCATTGGCCTGATTGAGCTTCACCTCGCCCACGCTGCGAATTTAGAATTTTGCGGCGACTTCAAAGGTGCCGGGAAAGCCCTTGATCTGGCTCAGGGAGTTCTTGATTCTGGAGCCAGCATTTCGATGCTCGATCAACAGGTGCGAATTGAAGAGGCGCGAGGATTTCTCTGCTTCATCACCGAAGACACCTCCGGGGCGGAAACACACTACACCAAGGCCGTCGAGTTCTTTGAGCGATCAGGCGTGAATGATCCCATTAGATTGGCCCAACTTCGCTCAGAACTCGGAGCGGTTTACACACAAGTGGGCCTTTTTGATAAAGCGCTGGGCGTGGTGGTTGAGGCGGTCGCGAATCTCGAAACCGCCCCGGGCGAAACCTCTGAGCAAAGCATGCGCTTGTTTAAGCAACTGGCGAATATCGCGTTTCGGAAGAGCGAACCCAATGCGGCCGTCAACCACCTTTTGGAAGCCTATCGTCACGCACAGCTGGTTGACTGCCCTACGGAAATGATCGAACTGGAGGTCACCTTGGCGACGGTTTACACCCAGCACGGCGAATACGAAACTGCGCGGCAGTGGTATGAGGCGGCCATCCTTCGCCATGAAAAACTCGACACTACGGCACGCTGGCCTCTCAGCTTGCTTTATTCGAGTTTGGCGTTGGTTCAGGCGCGGAACGAAGAAACTGAGGCTTCGATCGACTGCTTTGCGAAAAGCCTGGATTTGCAACTCACTCACCTGGCCGTGGCCCCCACTCCCAAACAAGAGCCCAGAGAAGGCAAGTCACCTGCTTCATAAGTTGCCGTTTGATTCCAGGCGGAAATCCAGATGGTCGAAAAATGAAGCTCTAATTGGGACCGCAATATCGCTTCGTGGCACTGAGGGCCAGGAGCAGCTGGGTAAGACTTGGGCAATGGTTCACAATTTCCTCGGCGAGCGCCCTCAGCTCAGCATCGGTCTGACGAGTTCCCGAAGCGACAGGACTCTTCAAGCGGCGCTCAAGTTCTTCCAGTTTGTAGTGGTGATTTGGATTCATGTAGGTTGCAAATAGGTTCCTTTTCGTTAGAGCCATTGTTTGAGAAACTATTCGGAACCAGGTAACTTTACCCAACCGATTGCCTCTTATAAGTTCTCACAATAAATATCATGTAAAATCAACTGGTAGTGGTGGCCTTTAGTTCTGGTTATTCTAAGGCCAAGGCCCGCTGAGAACCGAGGAAGCTGTGGAACCATCGGCCAGTAACGACACTTCTAAAAGGGGTTTTAGAGCCATGTTCCACTGAGTTACACCGGGCCCACTCAAAAGATTCTGTGCGATTCTCAGGCGCTTTCGAAAATGCCTAAACGGCAACCACCAAGAGTTCAGATTCCGTAAAGGTGGCGGTCACTGAACTGAAAAAGCGCTCGACTTGCGGAAACTCACTTTTTGGCTGGCGACTTGGTGCGTGACTCAGAAGATCATGCTGAAGAGGCATGCGAACAGAAAGCCGACCACGCCAATAACCGAGGTGATGACGGTGAAGGTGGAGAGGCATTGTTTCTCAGTCATGCCCAGGTAGTTTTTTACGACCCAGAAGCCGGAGTCATTGACGTGGGAGCACATGGACGCACCACAGGCAATGGCAATTCCGACCAGGGCGACATCGTGACCGCTCATTTCTCCAGCCGCATAGGCGGATTTCACGGCGGCGGCCATCAGCGCGGATCCGCCGATCATTGCGACCGTCGCAGATCCTTGGGTCACCCGAATGATCATCGTGAGGAGAAAGGCTAAGAGGATGAGAGGTGCATTGAAGCCTGCGAAGGTTTCAGCCAGCGCGTTGCCAACGCCACTTTCCACCAGAATCGTTTTGAAAACGCCGCCAGCTCCGGTGACCAAAATGATGATTCCAGCGGGGCCCAAGGCTTTGGTCGCGAGATCCATCAAGGTGTTTTTGTCGGTTCCGCGCAGTGTGCCTAGCAGGAAAAGCGTAATGAGCGTGGTCAGGAGAAGGGCGCTAATAGGATGGCCAAGAAAAAGAATGAAGTTGACCCATCCAGCGGCTTCACCCGCATCAATGGCAGGCTTGTGCTGAATCTTTACGAGCGATTGGGCCATGATCAAAACGATCGGAAGCATGATCAAAGCGATGACTTCAAAGGCGGCGACCGGTTTCCCGCCACCGGTCTCCGTCGTCGTTTCCGCTTGGTCCGTGAAAATTTTCGGTATCGGAACGTGCAATCGATCGCCCATCCGAGCACCGAGCAGACCCGCGATCAAGGCAGTCGGAAAGCCAACCACGAACCCCCAGAGGATTACAGTGCCCAAATCCGCACCCAAGTTCTCCGCGACCAGGATCGGTCCCGGGGTAGGTGGGATGCAGGCATGGGTCACGACGCCTGCCGCGCAGAAGGGTAGCCCGTATCGAAGAATGGATTTGCCCGACTCCTTTGCCATGGCGACCAAAATCGGAGCGATAATGACCAGTGCGACGTCAAAAAATACCGGGATCGAGATGAGGAACCCGACCAAAATCATCGCGAAAGGCGCGCGTTTTTCGCCAAATCGATGCCTCAGGGAATTGGCCAGGCTTTGTGCGCCACCTGAATATTCCAAAACTTGGCCAAAGATGGCACCAAGCCCCACAATCGTGGCCAACGTGCCCAATGCGCCTCCCATCCCACTGGAAATCGTGTCAGGAATCGAGGAAAGGTCCATCCCGCTGAGGATGGCCACTGTGACGCTGGTCAGGATCAGCGCGACAAATGCTTGGAGGCGAACCACCAGGATCAGAACGAGAAGAAAGACGATCGCAAAGAGCAGGACGGTGAGTAACCACCAGATTTTAGGGTCCCCATCCGCAGAAAGGAGAAAACTTGGCAAGGAGGCTAGGATCGCGGCTTGATTCATGGTGGGGGCTTTTCTACTGTGGCGCGATGATCGCGATTTACCGAGGAAGGACGGATTACATCATTGAGTCCGAAGGGGCGCAATACCAAACCGCAGACTTTTCCTTTGATGCGCTGTTCCGCTCAGATGCCCCGGAAGAGTGGCTGCAAAAGTTGGTCACCGGGCTTAATGCCACGCAAACTACCGATTTGAGCCGCCGTGCATGGCTCCCGCCTTTGGAGTCTCAAGAAATTTGGGCCGCCGGCGTCACTTATTTTCGAAGCCGAACAGCTCGCATGGAGGAGGCCGAGAGTGCGGGGGGAGATGTGTTTTACGATCTGGTTTATGATGCGGAACGGCCCGAGCTCTTTTTCAAAGCAACTCCCAAACGAGCCCGGGGGCACTTGGACAAGATTCGGATTCGCAAGGACTCGACCTGGGATGTTCCCGAGCCGGAGCTCACCCTGGCAATCAACGCCGCAGGCAAGGTTTTTGGGTTTACGATTGGGAATGACGTCAGTTCCCGGTCGATTGAAGGTGAGAACCCGCTCTACCTGCCCCAAGCAAAGGTCTATCGGGGCTCTTGCGCGCTGGGACCGGCCCTGGTGGTTGGCGATGTCATCCAACCGACGGCAACCATCGAACTGACCATTCTCCGGAACGGCGAAGTTGGTTTCTCCGGAGTTACACAGGTGGATCAAATCAAGCGAACCTTTGAGGAACTGGCCGGTTATCTATTCTGCGAGAACGAGTTCCCTGACGGGGCGCTCCTGATGACGGGCACCGGGATCGTCCCGGATACCGATTTCACCCTCCAGTCGGGCGATCGGGTCAATATTTCGATCGATGGTTTAGGAACCCTCGAAAACGCGGTAGAATAGGGCACAAACGAGGTGGAGTAGGACTACAGGCCCAGTCCTGGCGGTAACCCACCGGTCAACTTGCCCATTTCGGCAGCGGCCATTTCTTTTCCTTGATCGATGGCTTGCTTGACGCCGCTCAAGATCAAATCTTCCAGAATTTCGACGTCCTCCGGGTCAACCACGGCGGGATCGATTTTGATCGCGATCACATCGCCCGAACCGTTCGCCGTCACCGTCACCTTTCCGCCACCGACGCTGGCCTGCACCTCCTTTTCGGCCAACTCCTCCTGAGTCTTTTGCATGTCCTTCTGCATCTTCTGCATCTGCTTCATCATCTTGTTGATGTTCATGGCGTCTGGGTGGTTGGGATTCGGATCGTTAAACCTCTTGGGGGTGCTATAATCAGGCGATTTGAGCCTCGAAAATTCGAAGAGCCTCCGCAATGAGTGGGTCTTGCTGGAAAAATTCCGGTGTGGCCATGGGGAGTTCCAATTGGACTTCGTCTTCGGTTGAAGAAGGAATCAAAACGACGGTCGGATTTCCTGCTTTTCCCTGCTCAAAGGTGACCAGAGAAGGGGAAGAAGCCTGTCTAAGTTGCTGATCGGCAATGTAGAGATTCGTCATGGTAAGAAAGTGTTTGAGTTACTTGGTGGTTTCTACTTCAGCTTCAAATAAACGAAGAGCTTCCTGAATTAAAGGATCATTCTTGAATTTCTCCTCATCGACGGGTGGTTCTGCTTCAACGATTTCTGGTTCCGAATTCACCTCCGGTTCGGGGTCTGCAGGGCGTTCCGCTTTGGTTCGATTCTCTGGTGATTTCTCAGGCTCCGCTGCCTCCGGAGCAATGTTGGGAATCGGTTCATTCAACTCCTCAATCACGACGGGTGTCGGCGCAGGGATCGTGTCGCGAATCTCGGATTGGAGCGTCACGCTGTTTCCTCCATGCTGCTCGAGAAGTTCTTCCACGAAGATTTTGCTCTTTTCCCGCATCATCGAATCGCGTGAAAAGCGATCTTCCGGCGAAAATCCGATCACAAAATTTCGCCCCGCGTGCTCGATGAACTTCGCTCCGTGCGTCCAGCCTGACATCAAAGGCCGCTGTGCATGAATATCTGCGACGACGGCGTCCCAGAGCAGTTGACCGGTCAGATTTCCTTTGTGCTTCGAGGGCGAACTCTGTTTTTCCGAAAGTTCCGATTCCGGTTTCGGCGGATCAGCATCGAAGGGAGGCTCGGTGTTAGTAGTCTCCCCCTCTGAGAGTGGCTCTGGCTTGGTTGAGCTAGGACTTCCCTCCCCCGCTGGTTCCGGATCCGGAGCTACCTCGCCGGCTGGCTTTTTTTTTACGGGTTTCGGGTCTTCGTTAGGCACTTCCGTTTTGGCACCGGGACTGAGCGGGGCGTGCATTCCCTCGGCTGATTGCCCAGCTTGATGAAGCAGGCCGATGACATCACTTACGGTCATTTCCGCCATGATCTGCATGGCCTTGATCACGGCAATTTCCAGGTGAAGCCGCTTATTGGGGGCCCACTTCATCCTCGTCTCAGTTTCGCCCAAATGATCAACAAGATTAAGCAGTCGTTCGGGGACGGCCAACTTCACTTGCGCCCGAATTCGTTCCGCGATCTCAGGTGCCAAATCTCCGAACTCATTCTTCGGATCGACAATCGCGATCAACAGATTGCGTAAGTAGCCAATCCAATCGGCAAGAAGCCGCGAAAGATCTTTCCCTTTCTCGCTCTCTTCGTGGATCGCCTCGAGCGCAATGGCTGACTTCCGATTCAACACGGCGTCGGTGAGATTCGCGATGGTTTCCAGCGAGGTGAATCCGAAAATTTCCAGTACGTTCGACTCCTCGATGTGCTCACCGCAAAACGCTACCAATTGATCCAGCATCGACTGGGCGTCACGCATTCCCCCATCGGCTCCTTTTGCGATGGCGTAGGCTGCGTTCTGATCCAGCTTGATCCCTTCTTCCTTCGCGATGAAAAGCAGGTGGTCCGCAATGATTTGGGTCGGAATCCGCCGGAGATCGAATCGTTGACAACGGCTGATGATCGTCGGCAAAATCTTGTTTGGCTCGGTGGTCGCGAAAATAAATTTCACGTGCGCAGGAGGTTCTTCGAGGGTCTTCAGTAACGCGTTGAAGGCAGCCGTCGAAAGCATGTGGACCTCATCGATGTAGTAGATTTTGTATTTGCAGCTCGAGGGCGCAAATTTCACCGTCTCCCGCAACTCCCTCACCTGCTCTACCCCGTTGTTGGAAGCTCCATCGATTTCCATCACATCGAGGCTGTTCCCTTCGGCAATTTCCTCACACAACGGATCGTGGGGATCAAAATCCACCTTCGGCCCACCGGGACAGTTGAGTGCTTTGGCAAAAATTCGTGCGGTGGACGTTTTACCAGTTCCACGCGGACCAACAAACAGGTAGGCGTGAGCCAGCCGATCTTGCTCAATCGCGTTTCGCAAGGTACGAACGACGTGGTCCTGCCCCAAAACATCATCAAATGTCAGGGGGCGATATTTTCGGGCAAAAACCTGATAACTCACAGTTTGACACTTTAGGGCGGGTTCGCGGCTTGAAAACCGCTTTTTTTGGCTTTGGCAGGATGGGCGAAATTCGAAGGAGCGGCTGTTGCAACGCATCTGATATTTGGCGAAGCCCACTCTGCTTCCAGAATGCAGGTTTTCGAGGCGAGTTTTCGAGACCCTGCTAGTCATCCTAAGCCAGCGGAAACAGTTCCAGGCCGGCTGCTTGTCGGAAAAGGTCCACATGGGCGCGAACGGATGTTTCCAAGGGCTCGCCATACCCGCCGCCCATCGTGACGACAAGAGGAAGACTGTAGTTTTCCGCGAAGGACAGGACCAAATCATTTCGCCGACGCAAGCCCGCCTGAGTGAGGCTTAGATGCCCCAATCGATCCGTGCTCAAGCTATCCACACCGGCCTGAAAGAGAACCACGTCGGGTAATTCCCGAGATGACTCCTCCGAGAGAACTCGTTCCAGCGCTTTCAGGTATTCGTCGTCTCCAGCTTCTTTGGGGAAAGCCACGTCGAGATCGGAGCGCGTTTTGTGATCGGGAAAATTGTCGATGCAGTGAAACGAAACGGTTCTCACGGACTGGTCTCCTTCAAAAAGAGCAGCCGTTCCATCGCCCTGATGGACATCAAGATCCAGAATCAGGATTCGTCGGCAACCATAGTCTCGCTGAGCGATGCGCGCTGAAACAGCAAGATCGTTGAAGATGCAATACCCGGAACCGAAATCGCGGTAGGCGTGATGCGTTCCGCCGCCGAGATTTCCGGCGACTTCCCGGTTTTCGATCGACCAACGAGTCGCGCTGACGGTTCCATGCGTTAGAATCAGAGTTCGCTCCACGATCGCCTCTATCCAGGGCTCCAGCCCGATTCTCCGACGGACGTCCGCCGGTAAGCTCCCCGATAAAAAACGATCTACATAGTTGGCGCAATGCACCTGAGCGAGGTCGACAAGAGGCAGTGGGCCGTCTGGTTCGCGGAACTGAATGCGGTGGCTACAATCGAGACCGCTCAAGCCAGCCCGAACCAAGTCATAGCGTTCGCGTGGAAATCGCGCTTCGGGATGGATTCCCGCTGTGTAGATGGGATCATGCCAAAGTTGGAGCATCGCAATAGCTACGAGTGGTCGAATCGGCCAGCCTTCCTGGCTTCTCAAAAATGGTTCACCAAAGAATGCGCAACGTCGTATCAACTGTTGTGACCATTCAGCAAATCGATGCCGTCATCGCCATGGCTTGGGCAGACCGGACAAGTTTCGAAGAAATCGAGAAGACCTGCGGGTTGAAGGAGTCAGAAGTGGTTGTCCTGATGCGCAACCGTCTCAAACCCGCTTCCTTCCGACGCTGGCGCCGCCGAGTATCAGGACGCTGCACCAAGCACCGCAAACGTTGGAAAATGCTCAGATGCGGCCCAAGGATCGAAAACTGCTGATCGGGTACCTTTGGTCAGAAAGAAGTGGATGGACTGGGACTCGAACCCAGGACCAACCGGTTAAAAGCCGGTTGCTCTACCAACTGAGCTATCCATCCTTTGATTTAAAAGCAGCTTCGAATCGGGCGGGTAATTACGCCGTGAATCGGTCACTTGCAACCCCGTTTTGTCGTTGTTTAGCCAGGAAGTGGCTTTTTCTCCCGATCAGCGATCACTTCCTCAATTTTCTCGATCAACCGCTGAATTTCACCGAGATTCATGGGTTTCTCCAGAATGTCGTGCGCACCAAAGTCAATTGGACTGTCTGGAAAGACCCGATTATTGAGAAAAGCAGACATGATGACAAAGGGGATCTGAGCCAGATCGGGATCCCCCTGAAACGCAGTGAGGACCTCTCCACCGTCGCGGGGAGCCATAATGATGTCGGCAACTACGACGTCGGGTTTCGAAAGGCGCGCCTGCTTTTCAGCCTGACTGGAATCGTGCAATGGGTGAACCTCATAACTACCGGTTTCCTCCAGCATTTCTTTGATTAAGCGGGTAAAAGAAATGTCATCATCGATCAAGAGCACGTGTTTCCTGAGGCGAGAACCCTCTCCACGCTCCAATTTTGCTTCTGTTCGTTTAACTTGGCTCATTTCTTCCGGCAATTGGCCGGTTTCCAACAATTTGATAATGACCAACGTCCCCGGAATGTTTTCAGTTCCAATGGTTCTTCTGGTTATCGTTTGGCGAACCAAGCGCAGAATCTCGAAAAGTAAAGAGAGTTGGACAAGTAAGGAAACGGTAGGGTCCCGGATTTTGGACGCTCAAGGATGTCTTTCCCCAAAGAAATCTTCTGTTAGGGTGAAGACATGCTATTTTAGGATGATGGATCTGGCCTCAACCAAACCAGCCTTGACGAATCAAACCCGCGCTGAGGAAGTTCTCAACACGATCACCCACGCGTTGGGCATTCCGCTGAGTATTGCAGCGTTGATTGTCATGGTAATCCAAGCCGCTCCCTTGGGGACTTGGCACATGGTGGGAGTTTCCGTCTTCGGTGCCAGCTTGATTTTGCTCTACACAGCTTCAAGGGTCTATCATGCGGTTTGTATCCGCTGCCCACGTCGGATTTTCCAGGTCCTTGATCACGTGTTTATCTTCGTCCTGATTGCCGGGAGTTATACGCCGTGGTTGTTAGTCAATTTGCGCGGCCCATGGGGGTGGACCTTGCTTGGGCTGGTGTGGGGAATCGCGATCGCCGGAATTGTCATCAAAGCGATTCTACTGCCCCGTTTTCAGAAATTGGGTTCTGCATTGTATTTGGCGATGGGTTGGCTTGTCTGCATCGCTCTTGAACCATTGGTTGCGAATGTCGCGCCCCTCGCGCTGACCTTTTTGGTCGCCGGTGGTCTAAGCTATTCGATGGGGGTCATTTTTTTCCTATCGAGCCGAAAATACGCCCATGCCATTTGGCATCTGTTCGTACTGGCGGGTAGTTTCTTTCATTTTCTGGCTGTGATCTATGGCGTCACGGTTCACTAGGTGATGGCATTCTTTGACTTCTGAGTCTCCTTCGTGGACTGCCTGAGATGTAATGCCACTGCAAGACACAGAACGCCCATGGGATGAACTCGAGGAACTGGTCCTCGCTGAAGACTCGGTTGCGGCTAGAGAGTTCCTCCAACGGCTGGAACCTGACGATCGACGTCTAACACTTTCCCGGCTTTCGATCGCCAACCAAACCCGACTGGTCGAAATTTTGCCTCCAGAAGCCGGGGCCGAGTTGTTGGAAGAGGCTCCCGAAGCCCTCGCCATCGAGATTCTTGAGTTGATGCGTCCGGAGGCTGCTGCGGATGTGGTCGAAGAGCTTTCTGACGACGTCAGTGCTGACCTGCTGAGGGAGATGCACCAGGAGGAGACGGAGGCGGTCCTGGCGGAATTGGATGACGCCGATGAAGCCGACCACCTTCGGGAACGGACCGGCTACCCATGGGATACGGCGGGTGGGCTCATGACGGAACGTTTCGCGGCGTTTGAGGAGAGCGCGTCCGTTGGCGATGTGCTCCGAGAGCTGAGCGAAAACGCAGAGCAGTATTCCGACATGGATGTTCAATACGTTTACGTAGTCGGAAACCTAGGAGAGCTGAAAGGTGTGTTGCGGCTCCGCGACTTGGTATTGACGTCGCGAACCAAACGGGCGGCGGATATCATGATTACCGATCCTATTTCCGTTTCCGTGACGGACGACTTTGAAGCACTGGTGCGTCGATTCGATGAGAAAAAGTACATCGGACTTCCGGTAGTCGATCCCTCTGGAAGGTTGCTGGGAGTGATCACTCAGCAGGCGGTTCGAGAAGCGACTGCGGACCACCAAACCGATGACTATCTTGCGGCAAGCGGGATTGTCGGAGGCGAGGAGCTTCGAAGCATGCCGATGTTATTGCGTTGTCGTCGGCGTCTCGCATGGCTCGCGCCCAATATTGCGCTCAATCTGGTCGCAGCCAGTATCATCGCTGTGTATGAGGACACCATTCAACAGGTGATCGCCCTCGCGGTCTTTCTTCCGATCGTTTCCGATATGAGTGGCTGCTCCGGAAACCAGGCCGTCGCCGTTAGTATGCGGGAATTGACGCTCGGGTTGATTCGTCCGGGCGAGTACCTGCGCGTGGTGTGGAAAGAGGGGATTCTGGGGATGGTCAACGGGTGCGTCTTAGGCTTGCTTCTTGGAATGGTCGCCTTTTTTTGGAAAGACAATATATGGTTGGGATTGGTGGTCGGTTGCGCGTTGGCTTTCAATACGGTGGTCTCCGTTCTCCTGGGCGGCCTCGTTCCCTTGCTGATGAAGCGCTTCAAAATCGATCCAGCTCTCGCTTCTGGTCCGATTTTGACGACCTGCACGGATATGTGTGGCTTCTTTCTCGTCTTGAATCTCGCCTCTATGGCTCTGGCCAAGTTAACGTAGTTGATGAACAACGTTCGTTGGAGGCGCTGCTTGCTCGGTTGATGCTCGTTTCGTTCCGCTGAAACTCCTCAGCGGTAACCCATCTCCGCCAACCAACGTCCAACCCACTCCAAAAGCCAATCGGCGCGGTCATCATGAAGGGGTTCATGGAGCGCTCCTTCGACAGCTAGGTAGACCTTTCTGGTAATGTCTAGCGAATCAAACAGTTTGCGGCTCAACTCTGGCGAACACACGGGATCTTCACTGCCATGGGTCATGAGCAATTGGAGGTCCGGATCAAAACCTCGGGTGACTTTATGCAATTGGGAGCCTTTCTCCATCAGTTCAGCACCCAATGAGGCGGAAATCTGGTGGTGTTTTAGGGGATCTCGCGAGTGCTCACCAGTTTTGGGATTAGCGTGACTCAGTTGGTCGCGTCGAACTTTGGTATCCAGCGAAAGTCGAGGCAGAATCGCACCTAGCACACCCGCAAGCGCTTTGAGAAGTGGTGGGTGATTAACGCCCGGTTCAATCAGGGGAGAACTTATCCAAGCAAACTGGAATACCTTGGGACGCCGGGGCAAGTAATCCAAGGCCGCGAATCCTCCCATGGAGTGAGCAAACATTCCGAGAGGGGCTTGATCGGGGAGCTTTCCGGTGAGGAGCATCACTTGGTGATCTAAAAGATCGCCGATCATCTCAAACGCCGGGATATGGCCACGCTGTCCACTGGAGTGGCCATGGCCCGGCAGATCGATGCCCACGCAAAGGAAACCAAGACCGGTGAAGAGTTTGGCAACGTGCTCATAGCGCTCCAGGTAATCACCGAGTCCATGAACCATCACCAGGCCTCCTTTCGGGACCCCGTCTGGTTCGTACCAATACCGTTCCACGGTTTGTCCAAACTCTACCGCCTCCGATTCTTGTCTGGTCTTCAATTGGCCGCCCCCCCATTCGGCCGTTCCAAGCTCTCCAAAAACGCCTCCTCTTCCAATAGGTTGTTTTGACCAAAGGCGGCTTCCAGATTCCTCATGACCCTCCCGATGATCGCCTCGGCACCACATTCTTCCAGAACCACACCAGAAACTTCATGGGAGGCCAAAGGATGGTGTTGAATGAGATCCTCCGCCGAGATGATCCGCCCTCCATTGAAGCAATCCACCAGGTAGAGCTTCTCATCGCGTCGGCACACAGCCCTCGCCAAAAAATGGGCCGGGTAATTGCAACCTCCGACCTCAAGACCCAATCGGTGCCCTACGAGCATGTAAACACTGGCCAAACTGATTGGATTACCCCGCTTCCGCATCAAAACTTCACCCAAGATACTGTTGTTCGGGTGGTAGTAGCGTTCGGTGTCCCCTTGAAACATTCCCGGTGAAAAGAGGTAATTCGCCAAGTTCCGAAAATCCGCCAATTTGTAGTTATCCGCGTAACAATCGGCCAACTCGTCCAACTGGGCTGGGATCGCAACGGTTCTGGCATCGGGGCTCGCAAAATGGTTGGAAAGCAGGCAGTGACCTCTCTCCAATTTTTCCAAGCCACTCGGTTCCTGTAGCCATTTCACCCAATTGCTCCGGAAGGTATCCTCTTCCTGGATACGTTGCAGGGCAATGGCCTCTTCCCGAACGGAGAGGGGAATCTCTGGTGCCACGCGATCAATCGCATCCACTAATTCAGGCCCGAAAGCAGCCAGCCTACGCTTCACCGCTTCCCGGACGGTCGGATTTTCGTCATCCAGAAGTCGAAGCAGAAACTTGAGTTCGGAGCCATCGCAGTCCATTCGAAGGAGAGTTATATACGAAAAATCAATTCGTCGCACGGAAAGAAATGGTCTCCATTAGGTGGAGAATCTTCTTTTGACCCTTTCCCGTGAAGATGATGATTTTGCGGAGGATTTCCATCTATGGCCAACGAGTCTGATCCAAGCCAATCTCAGCCCAACGCATCCAGTGACGCGAAGGAATGCTCTACGCCGATCAAGGTCATTCGGATTATTGATCGGCTCCAGCCGGTTCCGGTCGAGCTGAAAGAGCGGCCTCCTCTGCAAAAATCAGCAACTCCGCAAGAGCTGCCCAAGAAGCAACCGAACGCCGTTCCGCCTCAATCTCCGCCCGCTCAGCCCAAGACTCCGGCTGAACCATTAGCGAGTCCGAAACCGCCCCCATCAGAGCCAAAGCCGAAACTTGGGGCGAAGCCACCGCTTCAACCGGAATCGCAACCGGGAAAGGCCCGGCAAGCATCCACCTCGCGTCCCGTGGATTTAGGCCCACCTCCGAAGGCCCGCCGCCCAAGGAAGCTGGAACCTCCTGCAGAAAAGCCGGATGCGCCAGCCTTGGAAATCGACTGGGCTGGCGATGATCGCGACACCGGCAACGCTGAGGTTCGCAAACCCCGCAGTCTGAT
>CAYGQD010000044.1:0-38307 GCA_964351855.1 uncultured Verrucomicrobiales bacterium | reverse complement strand
TGGCCAGCACCGCCGGAACCGCAACGAGGGTGGGCATCGTCGCGGTCGAATGCAGGGTCCAGGTTTGGGTCGCTTCTTCGGCGCTGAATGTGAGGGTAGAGCGTCCGGCGTTGGAGACAAACGCGACGGGAACCTGCAAATCCGGGGTCGGATAAAAGTCCCACGTGAGCTGAAGTTCTTTCGGAAAACCGTCCATGGGGACGGCAAAAACGGCTGCGATCAGCGCCTCGCTCATCGGAATGCTCGTTCGATCTTCCGGAATTACTCCCAATTCGTCCGCGATTCGGACAAATCGAATCCGGTCCAGTTTGAGCGGAAGGTTTTCGCCATCGACGAGGAGGGGGCAGGCTTCCGTGAAACGTTTCGTGAACTCCTCCAGTAGGGCGGGGCGATCTTCATCGCTGATCGTTTGCCCCAGCTCTGCTGCCGCCTGCCATTTTGGGAACGCGGTCAGGTAGGCGGCGAATTCCTTGCGCAACTCAAACGGCTCCACGTAAACATAGCCATGGACCGGCTCCGTTGGCAGTTGGGCCTGGGCCTGAGTGAGGATGAAAAAAACGGCGAGAAATGGCAGCCAGCGAATCATAAGTTTGGGAAGGGGATCGTGCGGCATCCTGCGAGTTCGGGCAACTGCGATTTCGCTTCCATTAGTGTATCCGGTCCAGCAGACTGTGCTTTACGGATGCCGAATTTTCCTCGCGTTCAAGGCGCGAGGAAGGAAGGAAGCGAGCTTCGTGACTGACGAGCAACGCAGAAATTGTGGGAAAGGTGGTATTCATTCGAACCTAACCGCGAAGCGGCAAAAATAGACAGAGCCTCTAAAAATAACCGGAAGGCGCAGTCCGTTGGAGGCGATACACTAGTTCGTTTGAGAGTGTAGAAGTTGAAGGAAGCCTTCGGGGAACGGGAAAACCGAACAAAATCCCCATTTGCTTCCGTCAAAATGTCGCTAACCTTGCCACCGTGTCGCGCCAATACCCTAACATTCTCCTCATTTTCGCCGTAAGCTGCTGTTTAGTCAGTTGTGCGACGACACCTCGCTACAAAGATCTTTTCGAACCGCTCGACCGGATGAATGTCTCCGCGAGCGTACTGAAAGAATTTCCGGTGGCCCTGGTCGACCGCCAAACCGGCAAACCGGCCACGAACGGCCAACTCATTCTCGAAACCAAGCCTCAGCCCATCGTTTTGCGGAGTAATTCTGCGGGCCAAGTCATGGTTCCCGTCAGGCAAGATCTGTTAACGGTGAATCCAATCATGCGAGCCGAACCTCCGGGGATTGACACCGTCGTCAGCCTCACCGCAACGATTCATGGCCAAATTGAGGAGGTGGAGGTCAGTTCCGCGTTGGATCTGCAACAAATTGGTGACGAGCGGGTCGCCGTGTTTTCTCAACCGAAAGATGCGGCCTTGGCGAAAAAAGTGCTGCGGGAATTGATGCGAGCGCGGACCGAAGTGCGCAACCTGCTCGGCCTGGAGCCGGAGCGGTGGGCGGTCATTGTTGGCCCGAAACGGGAGCGAGATGTGCTTTACATGACGGTTCCGGCCTCCGGATACGATTCCACGTGGATGTGTTTTCGGGAAGAATGGGAGAGCGGGGAGTTTATGCGGACGAACGTTCACGAGTGGGTCGAATCGACCATCGAATCTCGGCTGTCGCTCTATCAAGACCCTCGAAACCGCTTCATTGGGGATGGATTGGCCGAATACGCAAGTTGGCGTCTCTACGGTTTAGGCTCAGATTATCAAAATCGCCTGGCTCCGGCCTTGGTTCCCCAGGCGAAGGTCGATCTCCTGAGTGCGTTCCAGGCAGTTCCCGGCAGTGCGTTTCATCGCCGGAAGTTTGACCGAGGAATCGCCAAGCATGGCTACAGCCCAGGTTACGCGCTCGCGTTCGTCTTCTGGCACGATCTGATCAAGCGAAACGGGAATCGCATGCCGGCGCGATTTGTGGCCACCTTGGCCCAATTTCGACCGGTAACGGCGGAGCGAGCAATTGCGAGCCTTGAAGCACTCACGGGCGAGGACAACATCGAAGCCCAGTTGCGGAACATGGATGTGGCCAGGGCTCGGGCCACGATTCAACGATTGCGGTAGTTGGGCCCGCGTCGAACCGGATCCTTTCCGGGCTTGAGCCGCAACGGGAATAAAAATGACAGAGATAGCGTTGGAAACTCCCCTGTTTTGACCTTCTTTTTGAATTAGCAATGTCCGCCCGACCTCCCAAAATCGATTCCGCACTTCATCAATCGAAGAAACCGAGTTGGATCAAGGTTCGCCTTCCCAACAACCCGGTTTTCTGGTCAACGAAGTCATTGATTTCTGATTTGAAGCTCCACACGGTCTGCGAGGAAGCGCAGTGTCCCAATCGGTGGGAGTGCTGGGGCCAGGGAACCGCCACGTTTATGATTGCCGGGGATCGCTGCACCCGAGCCTGTGGTTTCTGCGCGGTGAAAACGGCGAAACCTTTCGCCTTGGAAACCGATGAACCCCAACGCGTTGCCGAAGCGACTTCGCGGATGAACCTCAATCACGTGGTGATCACGGCGGTGGCCCGGGACGATATGAAGGATGGCGGAGCGGAACACTTCGCTCAAACAATTGAAGCGGTGCGGAAGCAAAACCCAGGGATCGCGATCGAAGTTTTAGTGCCTGATTTCAACGGAAAAAACGACGCCCTCCAGGTGGTGATGGATGCCAAGCCGCATATTTTCAATCACAACCTGGAAACCGTGGAGCGCCTCACTCCCCTGGTTCGTTCTCGCGCCAAGTATTCACGGTCGTTGGAGGTTCTGCAACGCGCCAAGGAAATGATGCCGACAGTCGCCACCAAGAGCGGTCTAATGCTTGGATTAGGGGAAACGGAAGAGGAGCTATTCCAGGCTATGGATGACCTTCGGGCCCACAACGTTACCGTTCTTACCTTGGGACAATATCTGCGCCCTTCGGAATCCCATTTGCCGGTTGTCGAATACATTCATCCTGACCAGTTCGCCGAATTTAAGGTGGTCGCAGAGAGCAAAGGCTTCGTTCATGTCGCTTCAGGGCCTTTGGTGCGAAGCTCCTATCACGCCGCAGATTTCCGTCCGGAGTTGGACGCGGTTACTTCTTAAGCGAGTGAGTTAATTTGCTGCCGCAGCTCGGCAAAAATTGGCCCGCATTTTTTCTAAGCCAGAAGGGGGGCCCACCAGGACGAGCTTGTCTCCAGCCAGCGGAGAGTAGAGGGCCGTCGGATTGAGATCTCGTTTGTTTCCACGATCCACTGCAACCACTGTCATCCCGGTTCGGGTTCGCACGTGATTCTCTGCGAGTGGCCGATCGATCAAGGCTGGGAATTCATTGATATCCACGTGGAAAAGTTCGATCGGGGTAGACGTGTCCGTCGCGTCGGCATGAAGTCCATGGTCTACTGTTGGAGTGATCATCATCGCCATGACCTTGCTGGCACTGAGAAGGGGAGGGCAGACGACGCGATCAGCACCGGCACGAATCAACTTGCGATGCGTCCGCTCGTCTTCCGCTCTTGAGATGATGTTGAGGTCTTCATTGAAACCACGGGCGGTCAAGGTCACAAACACATTGTCCGCATCCCCGGGGAGACAAGTCGCGAGCCCTTGGGCGTGATCGATCCCGGCCATTTCATAGACTTCTTCGTCGTGAGCGTCTCCTTCGACCACGAGATAGTCCAAGGCCTCGGAAAATTCGATTCTTTGCTTATCCATTTCCACCAGAACGAAGGGAACGCCTTTTTCGGACAAGCCCTCACAAAGTGCCCTGCCCATGCGGCCAAATCCCACAATGATGTAATGTCCTTTGAGTTGAGCGATAGTTGCTTTCAATTTTTTCTTTTTGATGATTTCTGCGAGGTCGCCATCGATGAGGAATGCGACAAGAGTGCCGGCGGCATAGATGGTGGTAAAAATGCCTCCAACCATGAGAATGATGGCGACGATCCGCTCGTCCCCCTCGGCGGCTTCCATGCCCACCGTGGTCAGCACGATCAGCGTCAGATAGAATGCATGAAATAAGCTGTGGTCCGGATCAGCGAGAACGAAACCGAAGGTCCCGAATGCGAGCAGCCCGACCAGTAACCAGCCACAGGTTTTGAGATGCCGGAGAGGATCAGTGGTTTTGGCCAAAATCGGAATGACTGAATTGAAGGATCGGAAACTAGCGCCAAGCTTATATGCGAAGCAGGTTTCATTCCAAATTTCCACGCTGGATTCAAGAACAAAGACCATTCTCGAGAGGGCGGCATTTTGAAACTGGAGGTAAAATACTTTGCAAACTCCCCCTTCGTTTCGCTATCGACCATCGATGGCGAAACGTCGGAACCCTTTTCTTTTGCTTATTGGAAGCGTCCTGCTCCTTGCTTCCAAGAGCGTTGCTGACTTGCAATCGCCGCCCATCCTGAGCTTTCTCGACCAACATTGTATCGAGTGTCACGATGATGTCACGACCAAGGGCGGCGGATTGAATTTGCTCGAGCTGGAGTTCAATCCTGACGATATCAACAATCTGGCGATCTGGACGAAGGTGCGTGACCGCGCGAAGTCGGGCGAAATGCCGCCGGAGAAGAAGCGGCGACCGGATCGAGAGGACCTGGGTGCCTTTGTCGCAGTCACGGCAACGACATTGGAAGAAGAATGGCAGACCCGCTATTCCGAGCAGGGACGCGTTGGCGGGCGGCGACTGAATCCCACCGAATACGAGAACACCCTTCGAGATCTTCTCGCGGCACCGTGGCTCGAGCTGAAAAACATGCTGCCACCGGATCCCGAGGTGCACGGATTTGATAATGTGGCCGAGGCTCAGGAGGTGTCCTACATCCAACTGGGCCGGTTTCTTGATGCCGCTGAAGTGGCGATTGATGGGGCGATGCAGCTTCGGCCGCCGATGAAACCGGAGAACGTTCGGACGTGGTTCACGGAAGAGGGGCGCTACCTGGGCAAGGATTGGAAAGAGCGTCACGCGCAAGGAGAGATGAGGCCGGAGTGGGTGCCGTTCCTGGGACAGCCGAACAGCGCTCAGGCACCGCGAAGAATCCGAAACACTTCTCCGAAGATTGCGGGATGGTATAGATTCCGCACTCGCTGCCGCAGTTTTACCTTCGATAAGGCGACGGGACAGATGTCCGCCCCGCAGCGGGGACACGTCGCATGGATCAATACGGCGGCCAAACGGACGCTTGGGAAGTTCGATGTTCCGGATGGTCCCGACGGCGGCGTGGTCGAGTTTGTGGCCTGGCAGAATCAGGATGAATTGCTCGAGTTTTTCTGTGCTACCCTGGATGATCGCACGGTCAAAGATCCCAATTATCGAGGGGAAGCCATCGCGGTCGATTGGTTTGAGATCGAAGGACCGTTCGCGGATCCCGATTGTAAGGAGGAAGCCTGGCCGCCACAGAGCTACCGGCGGCTGTTCGGGGATCTTCCGACCGCTCCTTGGACAGAAGCAAGTGGGTTGCGGCTACCCGAAGCACTCAATTTGCCCGATGTGACGGCCAATAAGCGGGGGCTGCGCGAAACGTTTCAACTGCCTCCGGAAATGATGATGGTCGTTTCCACGAATCCTCACCAAGACGCGGAGAGGCTGCTGCGAGACTTTATGGAGCGCGCCTATCGCCGTCCGCCGGAAGAGAGTGAAGTTCAACGTTGTTTGAAGTTCGCCCGCGAATTGATAGACGACAAAGCCTGCTTTCAGGATGCGATGCGTCAAGCCTACAAAGCGGCGCTTTGCTCTCCGGATTTTCTCTATTTTCAGGAAGAGCCGGGCCAGTTGGATACCTATGCGCTGGCGTCGCGCTTATCCTATCTTTGCTGGAGGTCCATGCCGGATGCTCAACTGATTGCAGCCGCTGAATCCGGGGCGTTGGAAACCACGGACGGCTTAAAAAGCGAACTCCGCCGTCTCTTGGCGGACGGGAAAGCCCAGCGATTCTTTGCGGACTTCGCCGGGCAATGGCTGGAACTTCGCCACGTTCATGAGACCTCGCCGGATCGATTCCTCTTTCCCGAATACTTCTGCGATTATCACCTCGTCGATTCGGGGGTGAACGAAGCCGTCGCCACCTTCGCGGAGATGGTTCGCGCGAATTTGCCTTCGCGGACTGCCGTGGACGCCGATTTTGTGATGGTCAATGAGCGGCTCGCCGAGCTCTACGACTTGGAGGGCGTGCAGGGAATGGAGATTCGACGTGTCGCCTTGCCGCGGGGCTCTCCACGCGGTGGTTTCCTGACGCAATCCAGCGTTCTCAAGGTCACCGCGAATGGATTGACGTCTTCGCCCGTGATTCGTGGAGCCTGGGTCATCGAACGCATCTTGGGAACACCTGCCGCCGCTCCTCCGCCGGACGCTGGAGCGATTGAACCGGATACGCAGGGCGCAAAATCGATCCGAGAGCTGCTGGAATTGCACAGTCGCTCTGAATCGTGTGCCGGTTGCCACGCTTCCATTGACCCTCCCGGCTTTGCCTTGGAGAACTTCGATGTCATGGGGGCTTGGCGCGACCATTATCGCTCACTAGGGGAAGGAACGCCCCTCGAGCTTCAAGTTGCCAACCGTACCGTGCGTTACAAACAAGGTTTGCCGGTCGATGCGTCAGGTATGACCGAAGATGGTCAGCCGTTTCAAGACATTTTCGAATACCGTGAGCTGTTGCTCCGCGAAGAGCGTCAGTTGGCCCGCAACCTCACTGAGCGCCTGCACACGTTTGCGACCGGTGCTGGGATTTCGTTTGCGGATCGCCCTGAGATTGAGTCGATCCTGGATGCGACTGAGCCTGACGGATTCCCCGTAAGAGGCCTGCTGGAGCGAGTCGTTCTCAGTGAAACCTTCCGATCCAAATAACCCTTCGTTGCCGAATGTTGAACATGAAAACCCGCCCTTCTTTCTCGCCCTTGAGCCGCCGGACCGTGCTTCGCGGTTTCGGAGTTAGCCTCGCCCTTCCCTTGTTGGATTCAATGCTGCCGCGTCCAGCCCACGCCGCCGAAAACCTGGAAGTTCAACGATTGATCGCCATCCAGACCAATCAGGGAATCCTTCCGCAATACTTTTTCCCAAAAGGTGAGGGCCGCGATTACGAGGCTTCGCCCTATCTGAAACTGCTGGACCGGCATCGCCAGAAAATGACGATCTTTTCCGGGGTTTCTCACCCTGAGGTCGATGGCGGACATAGCGCGGAGCGATGTTTCCTGACGGCCGCACCCCATCCGGGGCGAGGCGGGTTTCGGAATTCGATTTCGGTCGATCAATACGCGGCGGATCGGATCGGTCATCTCAATCGGTTCCCATCGCTGGCCCTATCCGTGGGGACCAAGCAGAGCCTTTCCTACACCCAATCAGGCGTTCAGATCCCGGGGCAGGATTCGCCGTCGGCCCTGTTCCGGCAGTTGTTCATCCAAGGATCCGCTCAAGAAGTGGAGAGCCAAGTCACGAAGCTTCGTCAGGGGCGCAGTATTCTCGATTCCGTTGGCGAGCGCGCGCGGCAGTTGGGTAGTCGGGTTGGCTCGGCGGACCGGGATAAGCTCGATCAATTCTTCACTGGCGTTCGGGAGCTGGAGCAAAGGCTCCACAAGTCCGAGGAATGGGAGCTGAAACCGAAAGTCGGCGTGGATGCGCCGATTCTGAGGGACTTCAAGGACCCGGGCGCGTTGATCGAGCGAACTCGGGTCATGTTCGATTTGGCTCGACTTGCGGTGGAAACGGACTCGACTCGGCTCATCTCCATTTACATTCATCAGAACGCCGCGAAGCCCAATATTCCAGGTGTCGATACCGGCACGCACCCACTGACGCATCACGGGAATCAGAAAGAGAAGCTGGAGCAGTTGCGGCGGATCGAGGAAGCGCAGTTCCAAGAATTGGCAACGCTACTCGACCAACTAGGAGAGTCGAAAGAAGAAGGATCTCCGCTGCTCGATCGAACCTCCGTGATTTACGGGACCTGCATGGGGAACGCGAATGCGCATACCAACCACCATCTTCCGGTCCTTATCGCCGGTGGTGGATTTCGTCACAGTCAGCACATCAAACTCGGTGGCCGTCATGATTATCCCTTGCCGAATCTCTTTGTCAGCACGCTCCAGCGGCTCGGCGTCGAAACAGATCGGTTTGCGACGAGCAAAGGAACCATGCGGGGATTGGAACTGATCTAACGAAGTTCGAGAAAGGCCTCCGATACTTCGAGGAAAAGAGCTATTCGCGAACGCCTTCGATCGATTGATGGCGCGCTTTCAGGACTTCGTAGTTTGCTTGCCGGATGATGGTGGACTCCCGATTTACTGCCGTGAACCGCCTTCACCATGATGAGGATTCGGGTGGTAGGAATGTGATTTTTCATCGACTTGGCTTTGAGTGAGAGGGGAGAAGGGCGGAGGGCGGAGGGCACCGGTTGGTAAACACAACCAGCGGGCTTGCCAATTGACGTTTCAAAGGACCGATCACCCTGACAAAACTTTACTTGCCGAAGTCTGAAACCTCTCCAATCTGGCCTCGAGTGTCCGAGCCCCAAGCATCATTCCCAAAATTGTCGTTGATTGTCCCTCTCTATAACGAGGAAGGTAATGTTCAGCCCCTTCAGCAAGAAATCGGAGAGGCTCTCGAAGCGATCGATTACGAACTGATTCTGGTGGATGATGGATCGAGCGATAACACGGTCAGCGAGATTGAGCGCAAGGACCGAGTCCGGGTGATCCGTTTGAAGAAAAATTCCGGCCAGAGTGCGGCGATGTATGCCGGAATGATGCGGGCGAAAGGTGAAGTGATCGCCTTGATCGACGGAGATCTCCAGAACGACCCTGCGGATATTCCCAAGTTGATGGCCTCGTTAGAGCGTCACGAGGCCGATATGGTTTGCGGATATCGGGCGAACCGGAAAGATACCGGCTTCAAACGGATCCAAAGCAAAATCGCGAACGGCGTCCGGAATTACTTTACCCATGACGGAGTTCGGGACACGGGCTGCACGTTGAAAGTGATGCGTCAAGAGTGTCGCCAAGCGTTAATCCCGTTCACCGGCATGCATCGATTCATTCCCGCTTTGATCAAGAATGCAGGATACAACGTGATCGAAGAACCGGTCAATCATCGGGCTCGGAAGCACGGTGATAGCAAATATGGGGCTGGTTTGAAGCGCGCAAAACCAGCCACGGAGGATTTGATTGGAGTGTGTTGGCTGAATTCTCGGCGATTTGATCTCGAGGCTACGGAGGAGTGATTCAGGCAATCGCGCTGGCGGCGTGGGGCTGCGGTGAGGGGGAAATTGATTGCGGGCATGAATCTGTGGCTCTAGTCTCGGGCCATGAATGCTTTTGTGACGAATAGGTTTCTTCTTTTCTCAGCCTTGATCTTCGTGATCGGCTGTACGCCACCGGAAACGGAAGCTCCCGCTTCGAGCAAAGAGGCGGAATCTGCTGCTCCAACTTCCAGTGATTCTGTCCCGGTTAGTTGGAAATTCGAGACCACCCGTCCTCAAGATGATCCCAATGGTCCAATGACCAATGTTCATCTAGTGGTCGATGGGACCACGCACGCGATTCGAAAAGACGTGAATGCTGGATTTGGTAATATCGAGCCTGGACAATGGGACGTCCCGAACGATGCGGTGGCAGCTTGTATGGGTTGGTGGGCCGGGGGCGGCGAGGTTCTTTATGTGATGAAAGAGGGGAAAGGGTATGGAGTCTATCACGCGATCCGGGAGGAGCAGGTCGATTCCGAACCGTTTGAGCGCATTCAGCAAATTCCGGCACCCTGACAAAGCTAGCGAAGCCGCGAACGAAGTCGCGGCTCCGCTCAAGATTGGAATTTAGGCGACGGTGAACATCAGCTCACCATTCTTGACGTCTCCACGAAGCGTGTCGCCTTCTCGGAACTTTCCGTCGAGCAGTTGGAGGCTCAATGGATCGAGCACGAGTTTCTGTATCGCTCGCTTGAGAGGTCGCGCTCCATAGACCGGATCGTAGCCGGATTTGGCGAGGAGCTCGAGCGCCGCGTCACTCAATTCCAGGTTCAACTTCTGGTCTGAGAGTCGCTTCACCACCCGCTTGACTTGGATCGTGACGATTTGCTTGAGATCAGCCTCGCTCAGACGGTCAAAAATGATCGTCTCATCGACGCGGTTGAGAAACTCAGGGCGAAAATGGCCCCGCAGCGCGTCCATTACCTTGGCCTCACGCTGCTCGGCATTCTCTTCTGCCATGATATATTGGCTACCGATGTTGCTGGTCATAATGAGGACGGTGTTCTTGAAATCGACGGTCCGGCCCTGACCATCCGTGATTCGTCCATCGTCGAGAACTTGGAGAAGCACATTGAAAACATCAGGATGGGCTTTTTCGACTTCATCAAACAGAACCACGGAATAGGGGCGACGCCGAACCGATTCACTGAGTTGGCCGCCTTCTTCATAGCCGACGTAGCCGGGAGGAGCGCCGATCAGTCGGGAAACGGCGTGTTTCTCCATGTATTCGCTCATATCAATGCGAATCATGGCGTTCTCATCGTCGAACAGAAACTCTGCGAGCGCGCGGCTCAATTCCGTTTTGCCAACTCCGGTCGGTCCGAGGAAGAGGAACGAGCCAATCGGTCGGTTTTCGTCCTGCAATCCAGCTCGGGCCCGACGAACGGCGTTGGAAACTGCCTCAATCGCTTGGTGTTGGCCAATGACGCGTTCTCCGATTCGGGCTTCCATCTGCGTGAGTTTGCTCCGTTCACCTTCTTGAAGGCGGGAAACCGGAATGCCGGTCCAGGTGGCAACGACTTTGGCAATATCTTCTTCGGTGACTTCCTCTTTGAGGATTCGCCCCTCGGTGTGAAGACGCTCATTCTGTGCTTGCAGCAGTCTTTCCAGGTCGGGGAGGATGCCGTATTGAATCTCGCTGGCGCGACCTAAGTCGCCGAGACGTTGGGCTTGCTCCAATTCGTTCTTCGCGTTTTCAATCGCTTCTTGAGCCTTGCGAACTTCTTCGATCTCCCCCTTTTCACCCTGCCACTGCGCTCTCTGCTGGTCGGCTTGCTCGCGAATCTCAGCCAATTCCCGTTCGACGCGTTCGAGACGCTCTTTCGAGGCTGCATCCTTCTCCTTTGCGAGAGCCTGGCGTTCCATTTCCAATTGCATGCCTTGCCGCTCAAGCTGATCGATCTCGGTCGGCATCGAATCGAGCTCGATTTTGAGGCGCGCCGCAGCTTCGTCCATCAAATCGACCGCTTTGTCCGGGAGAAATCGATCGGAAATGTATCGGTTCGAGAGATTGGCGGCCGCGACAATTGCGGAATCCTTCACGCGGACGCCGTGGTGGACTTCGTAGCGATCCTTGATTCCGCGGAGAATGGCGATGGTATCTTCAACACTGGGTTCGCCGACGGTCACGGGCTGGAAACGGCGCTCCAGGGCTGCGTCTTTCTCGATGTATTTGCGGTATTCATCGAGGGTGGTCGCTCCAATGGCATGAAGTTCGCCCCTGGCCAACTGAGGTTTCAGGAGATTGGAGGCATCGACGGCACCTTCCGCAGCTCCAGCGCCCACAATGGTGTGCAACTCATCAATGAAGAGGATGATTTGCCCTTCGCTGGAGACGACTTCCTTGAGGAATGCTTTGAGCCGATCTTCGAATTCACCGCGGTACTTTGCGCCTGCAATCATCCCTCCGAGGTCCAAGGCGACGAGCCGCTTGTTCTTCAAGCTGTCCGGGACATCTCCGCTCACAATGCGTCTCGCGAGCCCCTCTGCGATGGCCGTTTTCCCAACGCCGGGTTCGCCGATAAGGACCGGATTGTTCTTCGTGCGTCGGGAGAGGATCTGCATGACGCGCCGAATCTCTTCATCCCGGCCAATGATCGGGTCGATCTTCCCCTTCCGAGCGAGCGCAGTCAGATCCGTCCCGTATTTCTCGAGCGCTTCATATTTTCCTTCAGGGTCCTGATCGGTTACCCGCTGGCTTCCACGTACTTCTTTGAGGGCTTGTTCGAGCGCTTGCTTGGTAACGCCATCGTTTCGCAAAAGATCACCAGCCGTGGACTTGGAATCGGCCACCGCCAGGAGGAAATGCTCAACGCTGATGAACTCATCTTTGAGTCGGGTGCGTTCCTTATCGGCGCTCTGCAGGGTCTCGGAAAGATCCCGTCCGAGCTGAGCTTGAGAGACCGCTCCTTGGGTTTTTGGGAGGCGGTCGATGAAGTCTGTGGTGGCTTGTTGCAAATTCGTTGCCTGTCCTCCGATTTTGGCAAAGAGCGAGCCGGCCAAGCCGCCTTCTTGTCGAGTCAGCGAAAGAATGACGTGGGCGGGCGCAATTTCGGCATGGCCGTAGGAGTTGGCAATTTCCTGCCCTTCCTGAAGCGCTTCCTGCATTTTCGTGGTGAGTTTATTGAGAGTCATAGCAGCAGTAGGTGGTTTTCACCTGTTGAAGAGCACGTTTCGTTCCAAGAGGATGGACGGGGGATATCTGGGAATTTGAGAAAAAATGCGCCAACGTGGCGCGCAATGACACCCTTTGGATGTGCCAACCTGACTCTCTTTTATCGCGTGAACGACTCGTGTCGTTTAGAAAATGAGCGGTGGAGGCGGGGAGAGGACGACGGTGCTGGCGCAGTTGCCGGCGGCTTCCTCGTGTTTGATGCTTTGAACGATGTCGTTGCTAAGACTGATGCTGACCTTCCCAATCTCAACGGAGACATGCACGACTTCGGTAAAGGGAAATCCAAAGTCGTCGAACAGGGTGAGGATTTGAGGAACGCGTTCGTAGGTGATGTATTCCAGGGTGTCGTGTTTCCCTTCGCCGTCGATCGATGAATTGAGGCGGTCGGGTTTGCCGAGTGACAACTGAACCTCACGAAGGGTCATCCCGAGAGCGACTTGTTTCTGCTTGATGATTTCCTGCACGACCAACTGGCGCTGATAGAGATCGTTCATCGTTTTGACGAAGTCGGCTCCATTGTGAGCTTGGAGCGCTTGGGGCGATATCCATCCAGAAACATTCGCGTGTTGGGCTTTGGCGCGGACCATGTAGGCCTTGTTCCCAATGGCGATGATTTCGGCATCGAAACCGACCTTGAGAGTTCCAAGCCGTCGTTTGCCATCCATCTGATAAAAGATGGGAGCGGGGTGAATGACGCGGAGGATGACCGTCTGTGAAGGGGGGAGAAAATCCTCCAGATAAATGGCTCCAGTTTCTCGACTGAGTTCTCCCGGGCTAAGGCTGGGGAAGGCCAGGAGCAGGGACGCAAGAAGCAAGCGGTGTGGCGCTTTCATGAGTGGTTTCGAAGTTTAAAGCTGTGTGGGGGCGAAAAGAAAGCCGCAAAACAAGATTAGACGCTTTGACTGGCCCCACATGCGTAACAAGAGTGCAAAAAATGTCCCAGACCGCCAAATCTCAAGATCTCTATCGTGCCGCAAAAGGAGTCATCCCCGGTGGCGTCAACTCTCCCGTGCGCGCCTTCCGAAATGTCGATGGCGATCCCTTTTTTGTGGACCGGGCCAACGGGTGTCGGATTTGGGACGTGGACGGGAACGAGATGGTTGACTACGTCGGAACCTGGGGACCGGCGATTTTGGGGCACGCGCCGAAGGTCGTTTTAGACGCGATTGCAAAAACGGCTGAGGCTGGCGTCAGCTTCGGGATTCCCAATCCGCTGGAGGTGGAGATGGCTGAGTTGATTGTCGACTGGGTGCCGTCAGTCGAGAAAGTCCGCATGGTGAATAGCGGAACCGAGGCGACGATGACAGCGATTCGCCTGGCTCGAGGTTACACGGGTCGCGATTTGATCGTGAAGTTCATTGGTTGCTATCATGGCCATGTTGACTCACTCCTCGTCGCCGCCGGAAGCGGTGCGATGACTCATGGAAAGCCGGACAGTGCTGGAATCCCGGCGGATTTTGCGGCGTTGACGATTACGATTCCGTTCAACGACGAAGCCGCGGTGCGCCAAGTGTTTGAGCGCGAGGGAGATCGGATTGCAGCAGTCATTTTAGAGCCCTATCCGGCCAACGCCGGGCTCATTTTTCCCCGGGAAGGTTATTTGGAGTTTCTCCGGGAAATCACCACCCAGCACGGAACGGTTCTGATCTTTGATGAGGTCATGACTGGCTTCCGCTTGGCGAGAGGAGGGGTTCAGGAACTGACAGGAGTCACCCCGGATTTGACCGCCATGGGGAAGGTGATTGGGGGTGGGTTACCGGTTGGTGCCTTTGGAGGGAAAGCAGAAATCATGGATCAACTGGCACCGGACGGGCCGGTCTACCAGGCAGGGACCCTTTCCGGAAATCCTCTGGCGATGGCGGCGGGACTCGCCCAACTCCGGGAACTGGAACGCGCGGAGGGCTATGCTCATCTGGAAGAAGTTGGCACCGCGTTCGAAGCCGGAACCCGGGAAGCGATCGCGAAGTCGGGCAGAAAACTCACGCTGCATCGCGTTGGCTCCATGTTCTGTCTGTTCTTCACGGATCAAGAAGTCTGGAGTGTCGAGGATGTGAAGAAGGCTGATTTCTCCCTCTTCAGTCGCTTCTTCTGGGGATGCTTGGAGGGCGGTGTCTATTTCGCGCCGTCGCAATACGAGGCCGGGTTCATTTCGCTGGCGCACAACGATGAAGCGATCGCAAAAACCGGTGAAGTTGTGGCGGACGTGTTAGGATCATTGTAGGGTCCGCCGATCCTATGATTCCGCTTCGTTTTCGCGTCATCCGTCCCTATCTCGCGAGTTTCCTCCACACCACTTTTAATCGGCCTGGTGTGGATGAAGTTGCCCGTTGGCTTTTCCAGCCTGGTAAAGAACGGCGAGCGAACCGGTTCATCGTTGACCGCATTGACGAGGGCGAATTTTACCGAATCCAGTTCCGTGGCTTGGAGGATACTCCATTCTACTTTCCGAAAACTTGTCGGTGGATCGATCTCTGCCAGACGATTGACGAGTGTTTCAATCCGAAGAATTGGCATCATTTCTTTTCCAACGAGGTAAAGATCGAGCCAACGGATGTGGTGTTGGATTGCGGGGCTGCGGAAGGATTGTTCACCTTGATTGCCGCGCCAAAAGCCAAAAAGGTCTTTGCGATCGAGCCAGTTCCGAAATGGCAGAAGAGTCTCTCCAAGACGTTTGCAAACCATCCTAACGTCGAGGTGATTCCCGTGGCTTTGGGGCATCGCCAAGCGGAACTTCGCATGACCGATGATGAGATTTGCGCGAGAATCAGCGCAGACGGAGAACTCGTGATTCAGGTGGAAACGATCGATCACCTGTTTTTCGAGCAGCAGCGTCCGGTAGATTTTATCAAGGCCGACGTGGAAGGGTTTGAATTTCAGACGCTTCTCGGAGCGGAGCGGACGATTCGGGAGAACCGGCCCAAAATTTCGTTCACCGTCTACCATTCCACGAATCACTTTGTGGAGATGCGAGAGTTTTTGAAGGACCTCCATCCTGACTATCACTTTGCGACTCGAGGAATCGCTGAAACCGGAAATCCCGTTTTGTTTCAGGCTTATTAGGACCTCGGGTTTGCAGATCCTGAGCATAGCCTGCAAACTGCCGGGGTGAGTTCAGATTTTCAGCGCGAATCGAAGGCGGAGACAATTGCTCGGATTGAGCGCGAGATCGAGCGACGCCGAGAGAGAGGCGAGCCGTTTGAGCCTTTGGTGGTGACGCGAAAAAAAGGGGCCGTTGCCGCTTCGTTTTGGGGAGAAGCTTGGGGTAGCAACCTGGAAAGTTACAGCGACTATGAGGCGAGGTTACCCCGTGGCCGGACGTATCTCCGTGGAGGCCATGTCTTTGACCTTCAGATCGCTGAAGGAGAAATCTTTGCTTACGTCACCGGAGCCGAGATCTATGAAGTACTGATTCGGATTGATCCGTTTCCCGATGAGCGATGGAAACCGTTCAAAGATCTCTGTTGCGGCAATGTTTCGTCGGTCTTGGATCTGCTTTCCGGGAATCTGGGTCCCAGCGTGATGGAAAAGGTGACGAGTCAAGAGAGTGGGCTCTTTCCCTCGCCGGACGAGATTCACTTTTCCTGCAGCTGCCCGGACTGGGCACATCTTTGCAAGCATGTTGCAGCGGTTCTCTATGGGGTTGGGGTTCAGCTCGACACCGAGCCCCATCTCCTGTTTCAACTCCGGCATATCGACCACCACGAGCTGATTGGTAACGCTGCGGGGAGTGCACATCTACTTTCAGAACCAGTGGAGGAGCCCGGCGATCAAATTCTTGATCCGGAAAACCTCTCCGAGCTATTTGGAATCGAACTGGTAGAACCCGAGGCCGCCTTTCCAGATCGGTAAACCGGGGGACCTCAGCTAAGGCCTGGAATTTCCCAGCCTTTCCGGTAAGTCCTCCGGACATGCTGGTTGGCCTCCTTTTTATTGGGGAAGCGAAGGCTCTCGGCATCCCATTGAAGTTCTTCCTTGGGATAGAAGGCGGCAATGTTCCCGAGAAGGACCGTCTCTGACATTGGGCCGGCGAAATCGAAGTTGCTTTTCGGGGGGCGACCATCCGTTCTGCCGAGAATCGAATCCACAAACTCCTTCCAATGGTCCGAGGCCGAACCCGCGATCTCGGGTTGACCGGGTTCCGTGGCGACGCCATTGCGAAAGAATTGAACCTTGCCTCCGTGAGGGTGAACAAGAACGCCTTCTTCTCCCACATAAACACTTCCTTGCTTCGGAAATGCTTCTCCGAGCAGGGAAGTAAGGTCAGCGGGGGGGCGTTTGGCACCATCATACCACGTGACCTCGATGGTTTTACCGCTGGTGAAGTCGTTCCCCGGAAAGGTGTAGTGGATTTCGCCGTCGATGGCCCAGTTGTCACCTGGAGGTGGTCCTTCACTGCGAATGGACAGCGGTGCGGTGAGGGAAAGGGCGCGGAACCAGCCGTTGAACATGTGGCAGCCCATGTCTCCAAGGGTGCCGGTACCAAACGGGATCCGCTTGCGCCAGTTGCTAGGGTGATAGTATCCCTTCAAGTAGGTCACCGGTTCCACGATTCCATTCCAGAGGCTCCAGTCCAAGCTTTCCGGTGGTCCTTCGCTTCCCGATACCGGCAGAGGTTTGGGATCTCCCCACGTCTTATGGCTGAAGGTATGGACCTCGCGAATCTTACCAGCAACTCCAGATTGAACCCATTTTTCGATCGTTAAATCCGGCGTCGCGGAAGCCAGTTGGGTGCCCATTTGCGTCATGACACCAGCCTTTTTTGCAGCCATTTGAAGTTGCCGGGACTCGTAGACATCATGAGTCAATGGCTTCTGGGTGTAGCAATGCTTGCCCATGCTTAATGCCCGCATCGTAATCGGCGCGTGCATGTGATCGGGAGTCGAAACATTGCAGCAATCAATTTTGTCTCCCTCGGCTTCGAGCAATTCTCGCCAATCCTGGTAAATCCGAGCTTCCGGGAACTCCTGGCGCACCTTGGCGGCTCTGGCCAAATCCACCTCAGCTACGGCCGCGAGTGTCACATCGGGGTGCTGGGCAATTGCTCGCAGATCGCCTCCCGCCATTCCGTTGGCTCCAAAGCTAGCATGCTGAAGTTTCTGGTTCGGAGAGCCTTGGCCCCGGAGAATCGCGGGACCAGATGCTGCAGTCGCGAGGGCGGTTTGAAGGAAGCGACGACGAGAAGAACCGGTTTTCATGGAACTGAACACGGGTGGTCTCCCGCGATTCGATCAACTTCCTTCGAACTCAAGCTGCAAGCTGAGAATCGGTGAACGTCCGCTCCCGGAAATGGGTGGGCGATTCCCCAACGTAGCGGAGAAAGCTCCGGTTGAACTGAGACAGGGACTGATACCCAACATCGTAGGCCACTTCCGTCACGCGGATTTGGGGATTCAAGAGCTTGCGCTTAGCCCATTCGACCCGGCGCCGGTTGACGTATTCGGTGAGCGTCATCCCGGTCGAACTTTTGAAGAGCTTGCAGAAGTAATAGGGACTTACCGAGCAATAGGCAGCCACTTCATCGAGCGCGATTTTTTCTTCCAGATGAGCGTTGATGTATTGCTTCGCTTTAATCACCATCGGAGGATCTGAGTTTTCATCTGCAATTAATAATCGGCCAAATTCTTCGCCCAATTGGAGGGAAAAGGCGGCAAGAAGAGTGACCGCTCCCAAATAGCGTTTCGACTCAATCACTGCACCGCTGTTGAACAGTGGCTCCAGAGAGTCCGCCTCTTCCGAGGAAATCCCCGCCGCCACTAATTCCTTTTCCACCTTTGCGAAGGCCTCTTGACCGGGCTTTTTCTCAAACACTTGGCCCGTTCTGAGGAACGCGATCAACACGTTACCAGATCGAATCGGAATGGCGGTCTCCTTTAAACCGGCAAAGCAGTGAATGGTGCGGGCTTGATGCGAAGCGGATTCAAAAAGGCACTTCCGGGCCATCACGCATGAATTGCAGCCCGCGTCATTACTCAATGCGCGACAGAAGGCGTTTCCGTCCAATTGCCCGGGTGAAGTATCCGGATCGTCTTCATCGCCAGCTTGTCGCAATTCGACATCGAGTCCCGTTGCAAGGCGAAACGCTGCGCGATAGGTTTGGAAGAGCGGAGACTCAGCCAATTTGTGGAAAGCTCGGTCTTCGGCGGTGAGAAGGTTTTGGGCGGGCATTGGATGGTTCGTGTTGAATTAACGATCTCATCCTAGATTGAGGGATCGTGTCGCGATATTCGTGAAGAGCGTGATCGGTTGCTAGTTGAGCTACCTACCTGCTTTACGAAAATCCAGTACGAGGGGTTTGGGGGGATTTCCTGAAGGATTCTCAGGTGATTTTCCCGGTTTCGACCCATTTCACCGCTTTGTGAACCAGTTCAGCCGCATCTCGGAGTCCTAGCTTCTCCTTGATGTGGGTGCGGTGAGCGTCGATGGTCCGGATGCTGATGTTGAGAGCGCCTGCAATCTCCCGACTGGCCTTTCCCTCACCGAGCAGTTGAAAGACCTCCAACTCCCGATCGGTAAGTCGTCCGACGCCATAGCTGTTCGATTGACTCCCGCTGGCGAAGTTTTGCACGATGCGGGCGGAGATTTGTTCGCTGATGAAAATTCCTCCAGCGAGGACTTGGCGAATGGCTTGCACCAGCTTATCCGGAGCTTCCTCCTTCATCACATAGCCACGGGCACCCGCTTTCAGCGCTCGCTCCGCATAGGTGTTCTCATCATGCATCGAAATCGCAAGAACGAGAAGTTTCGGATGGATCGCTCGGAGATCCTTGATCAACTCTAGTCCGTTTTTGTCCGGAAGCGTCACGTCCATCAGCAGAAGATCGGGTGGATCCTTCTCGACAGCGGCGAAGGCCTCGGAGGCGGTTCCTGCTTGTCCGGTGACTTCCAGATCCGGTTCGGTGCCAATCAAAGACACCAGTCCAAAGCGCATTACCGGATGATCATCTACGATAAAGATACGACTCATCGATTTAAGAATTCGGTTGGTAGCGAACCAGGCACTCAATCGTAGTTCCCTTCTTCTCGCCCGTGTGAACGTTAAACTCTCCGCCAATCGCTCTGGCTCGGTGTGCCATGGTCAGAAGGCCAAGCCCTGAACTGGACCGGGCGGTGATGGACGCCATTCCTCTGCCGTCATCGTGGACGCGCAGGAGCAAGTTTGGGGCTTCTATCAGGAGTTCGATCGTCACCGTGTCCGGATCGGCATGTTTCACCGCATTGTTCACCGCTTCCTGAGCAATGCGAAACAGTTGAACGGATTCCTTGGTTGCGTCGAGCACAATCGGGTCCGGACACTCGAACTTGCACGAGACCGGGCTGTAGATTTGATCCGTTCTAGCTGCCAGATCTTCCAGAGCACCCATGAGACCATCGGCTTCCAATACCGACGGGACTAGACCTCTGGCGATCTCACGCGCCCGAACGTTCGCCTGGGAAACCATATCGCCGATCTGGGCGAGATGCTCCGCTCCCTCATCATAAACTTGGCGCAGTCGCTGTTCCAGCACCTTGGTCAAACAGCCGATACTGGCTAGCTGCTGGCAAAGATCGTCATGAATGTCTTGTCCAATTCGACGCTGCTCCTTTTCGCTGGCCTGCAAAACTTGTTCTTCCAGATGCTTCTGTTCCGAGATGTCGTTAGCACAGATGACGGCTCCGTTCTTGTCCCGAGAGATCGTTGCTCGGACGGCTACGTAAATTCGATCCCCGCTCTTCTGTTGGCACCAGAAGCTTTCTTCGGTGTGTCCCTCTTCGCTCAGAGCTGCCAAGATTTTGTCAAAGCGTTTGTGGTCTTCGCTGGGGAGCAACATGCTGGCTCGTTGACCGATCGCTTGGTTCGCGGAGTAGCCGTAGATGGTCTCCGCACCACGATTCCAACTCTGAATGATGCCCTCATCGTTCAGCAAAAACACCGCGTCGTGGATATTCTCCAAAATCTCCGCTTGTTTTTGGAGAGCGGCGTTGCTTCTCAAAAGCTCTTCAGCATAGGCGTTCAGTTTGTCCTCGGCCTGCTTCCGTTTCGTAATATCGACGATGGAACTGACCACCCAGCGGCCTTTGGGAGTTTCAACCGGAGTAATTCCGATTTCGACGGGAAATTCCGTTCCGTCTTGGCGGATCGCGTAGAGATCACGCCCTTGACCCATTAGTTTTCGAATTGGATCCGTTTGGTAGTTTTTCCGGTGATTCGCATGGGCATTCCGGAGGCGTTCCGGAACCAGGTCTTCCACTTTCAATGCAAGAAACGCCGCTCTTCCGTATCCGAAAAGCTTCTCCGCCGTTTCATTGACCAACACGATCCGCCCCGTTTTGTCCGCAGCCACGATCGCGTCAGGCCCTGCTTCGAGGACCAGTCTGACGACTTCCTCGGAGTTGGGCATTTGAGAGTTCGACATGAATGTAAGAAAGAGTTGATCGAAAAACGGCCAGAGACCTACCCGAGTTGAACGCCGGTAGAAATTCGTTGGACACTGTTCAGTGCTCCCGTTGAGAGCAGCGTAGGGCAAGGTTCGATTCTATCTCCCAAAAAAGGTGCCACTTCGCGAAAATTGCTCAAAGATGTGCGATTTTAGTGCAATGCCGGATTTAGCAGCGCCGTCGAAGAAGGACGCTAGAATTGTGTTGCTCTGGGCTGGAATCCGAAAATTAGTGCGATTATGACGAAAAACTCTTTGTTGAGCCTTGCGACGACCCTTTTATTGGCTCCAGCACTGTTTGCGCAGGACGGCGCTGAGCCTTTCCTCGAGGATTTCGAAGGTTTTCCGGCCGGAAGAGAGCCGGATTTGTTCATTTTAGATGGCAACTTTACAGTTGAGAAAGATGCGGAGAACCAGGTTTTGCAGCTTTCGCCCGATCCCTTGGCGGAAGGTGTGATTCAGCTTGGAAAATCTCTCAAAGGTGGAGGAGAAGTCACCGCCCGCATCAAAGGAACCCAGAAGCGGCGCAGCTATCCACGGTTTGGCGTCGCGCTTCATGGGATGTCCGGTTACAAACTGCGGGTTGTCCCGGCCCAGGGAGTGCTGGAACTGGTGAAAAATGACGAAATCATCCAGACCACACCCTTCGAATGGACCACGGATCAGTGGTACAACCTGCGGTTGCGGGTTCGCCAATTAGACGACGAACGTTGGTCGGTTTCCGGTTGGGTTTGGGCCGAAGCTTCGAAGGAACCGGAGATGGCCCTAATTGACTACATTGGGGAAGAAGGTCGACTCCAGGGAAAAGGTGCGATCGTCGGAACTCCGTATTCTGGTCATCCCATTTGGTTCGATGACGTGAAAATCCTTTCCTTGGATTAGAAGGATTGGGCGAAAACGGCGATTGCGGAAATCGATCAGGAGCACTTGTCGAAAAAAAGCCTCCCCGACCTGCAATCGTCTTTTTCAGACCCGCAAGCCGGGGAGAGCTACTGTTTTTCTTGTGGGGCGGATGTGCCGCTCCTAAAACCCGCTGTTTTCTTGAGGGTCTCCGGGGTGACTCAGGATCAATTGACTCCGACACAGAGAACATCCCTGTGAAGACGCGGAGCGAAATGGCTGCCCATCAGACATCGCAATGTATTGACATTGCGCGTTGGGGCAAATCCACTTCCCATGCGTCAAGAGTGCAAGAGAGCCTGGATCAGACAAGTGAGATCCAACATAGGCGGAGTTTTGAGCGCCGTTGAGGTTCGATCCATCGGGGTTGCCGGAGGATGCGAAAACAACAATCGCAAACGCAGCCAACATCGATCCGCTGACAAGAACCTTTATCGTTGACATGTTAGACATTGGATCAGAAAACGGTTTAAATTTCAAGTCTTAAGTTAATGTGTGTGGGTGAGCCGCCTCAATCAGCAGTTCGCTTGAAAAGACTGTAGCCCTGAGGCCAACTTGCAGCTTTATTCAGAAAAAATTGGCCAACGCCGAAAAAATGAACGCAACCGCGATCGAAGAAGATTTCAAACTGGTTCAAGCCATCGTCAAAGGTGATACCGATGCCGGAAATGAGTTTGCGGAGCGTTTCCGCGACAGCTTGGTGAGTTGGCTGTGCTCAAAATGTGACCCCAAGGATGGTCGATCTCGGGAGAAGGCGATCGAAGTCGTGGACCAGTTGCTCGCGGAATGCGTGGCTGGCGATTTGGCAAAAAAGAAGCCGCCACTGCTCACCAAGTTTGCCGGAAAAGGCTCTCTGGAGGGATGGTTACGCAGATCGGCGCGTTGCCGGCTGATAAGCTGGTGGCGGAGTCTGGAGTATCGTTCGGAAAAAACCGAGTCTACTCTCACGACGGAAGACGATAGCCAGCCATTGGAAACCCGATTTGCTGCTGCGGAAAGTAGCAACGTCGAACCGGCCATCGCCGAAGTATTGCGTGACGGCTTGCAGTACGCTTTTGGACAAGCGCAGCAGCAAGAACGGCTGGGGGTCGTTTTCCTTCGCCTCTCCAGCCTTCACGGAATCCAGAAACAACGGTTGGCCCAGGCATGGGATCGCGACCCTGCCCAAGCGGGGCGTCGGATCAGCAAAGCGCTGGATATTATTCGAAGTTCGGCTCAGGATTACGTTCGTGCTGTCGATCCTTTTTTGGATCTGGAATGGGAAGACTACCTCAAAGTTTTCGAAAGCTATCCACGCCTACTTCATGGCGATTCTGTTGCGGAAGAGGGAGATCTTTAGGAATCACGGAACAATCATCGCAAGAACCACCTGAAGGGGCGTCTCAGACGACAACAGACAATACCACTCCTCATCCCCCTTGATCTAACTATGACTGCAACCGACGAATTTAACCTAATGTGCGACTTTTTGGGCGCAATGAACCCCGAAATTGAAGCTCGAGAGGCGGCTGCCCTTGACGAAGAAACCCAGAAAGCCTTGGCACGGATTGCCAATGGAGAGAGCAATGACTCGGAACGCGATGAACTGCTTGATCTGTTGGTTGAGAACAGCACCGCCCTCGAATTTTTAGCGGCGAAGCTAATGGCTGCGTAAAGTCCGCCGAAATTCCACGGAATTTTTAGAATCGACCGAGCCTTTTGGTTCGGTCGATTTTTTTGTTGGGTCAATCTCGCCATGTCCGATAAAGCGGAACGAGAATCGCGATCGAAAGAACGATGAAACCCAAGCAGAGGTAGATCATGCCTTGGAGCGAAAGGAAGGCGACGACGTAGAACCCTAAAAATGGGGCGACAAAACCGCGCAGGCCAGTCAGAAAGGTGTGAACCGACATGTAGTCGGCCGCATGCGTTTCAGGAGCCAACTTCGTCACCCAAAGATTCCAGACGATCTCTCCCCCTCCACGAGCGACCCCGCCCAATGCCGCTCCAATTGCGATGATCCAAAATTGCTCGGTCCAGAAGTAGAGGAAAAGCGATAGTCCAAACAAGGCGTTGAGTACGATGCGGAGCAGAATGAAATTGATCCGGTCAAAGAGAAGTCCCCAGAAAAACGTCGTCGAAAGCCTCATCATCGACGGGAGTGTCGAAGTGAGGAGGGCGACGCGAGTTTCGCTGAAGTCCAGCCCGAATTCCGGATTCGCCACGTAGTCCACTCGTAGCGCTGCCGAGGTAAGCACTCCAAATCCCATGGTCATTGCGGAAATCAGGACCCACCGAAATCGGGCGTCTTCTTGAACAAAACGCATGGCGTGAAAAACGCCGGGACGAGCGGTGGGGCTTACGGCCGGAATCGGAAGTCGAGAGATCGCAAACGCAGAAAACACCATACAACCTCCGAAAACCCCCAAGATCATTGGGAAATTCCCGAAGTCTTTCTCCAGGAGCCAACCGCCAAGAATCCCAAACACCATACTGGATGCTGCCCGGACCAAGCTGGCCACGCCAAAGAGTCTGCCACGATTCGAATTCGGATAATTGCTTCGCAGCCAGTGGGTTTGGAGTGGAATCTGAACGGAGGAACAAAAGAATCCGATGGAAAGACCCGCTACGTAAGCTGCCAGTGTTTCATGGAAAAAAGCGGACATAAAGTAGCCCAGCGCACCGACCAAATTGATTTCCACGGCCATCCGGGTGACCGTTTTCCGAAGTCGGCGGATAAGAGGGATTACAAATAGGCTTGCTACCAAGCCGAGTGGAGGACTGGCTAAAAGGTAGGCCTTGGTGTTGTTCCCGCTCTGATACGCTTCAATTGCAATGAGTAAGGCAAACGTAAGGACCGCAGTTTCGAGAATCCCCGAGGAAGCGGCACGGAGGATTTCCCATCGAAAAGTGCGCTGTGTGATTTCAGAAGGCGTCAGACGGTGCGTCGTAAACGCGTTGGAGAGGGATTGCAACTGCGGTGGCGCGACAGAGGGCACCCAAATGAACGTGGTGCTTCATCGCCAAGATAAAACGACCCGGTAACTTCCTGGTAACTCGCATCACGGAGCCTCTCAGGATCATGCAAACGTTACTAACTACCCCATCAACGAATCCCGAACTTGGCCGTAATCAGAAGGGATTCACACTCCTTGAACTCCTTGCCTCGATGACGATCATCGCGATTCTCGGTGCGGCTTCCATGCCTGGAATTCAAGCAGGTATCCAGACGGCTCGGCAAACCCAAGCTGCGCAACACGCTCGAGGAATCGGCCTGGCCCTGAATTCTTATGCGCAGGATTTCGATGGGATTTACCCAAATCGCCAACTCTTGGAATCGGAGGATATCTCCGTGGCCTCTTCAAATGATGTCTTTCGCCAATTGATTCCGGACTACATTGACAATGAACTGGTCTTTGCCGTATCGGCGTCAGCTTGGGGGCAACGAGCCGATGGCAAAATGGACGACGATCATGCCTTGGAACCCGGCGAAAATCACTTTGCCTACATATCGGGCTTGCTGACCACGTCACGTTCCTACTGGCCGCTGATTGTGGATGGAACGGATGGCACCGGCTTTTATGGCACTCAGGCCGGGCAGAAAGGGGGCGCGTGGCAAGGACGCAAAGCCATTGTGGTTCGCGTCGATGGTTCGGTCATTCGGAAGCGTCTGAAACGGGATGGGGAAAAGCGCTATATTCCGCGTCTTGACGACGAAAGTGAAAATGCCCTCGATCTCGAAGCCTACATGCCGGAGGGAGTGGAGCTTCTGGAGCCGGCTGAGAAGTGAATTGAAATCCATCCTCAAGACTCCGAAGTTCATCCTGTGTCAAGCCAAGTTCAAGTTCAGCGCCGCCAGCTTCATGCCATGCTTGCTCTTCTGGCACTTTTGCCCCTGATCCCGACGGCCGTTCTCCTTCGAGAACGAATGGTCTTGCTGGAGCGGGATCGAACTGAGGCTGAAGCGGCGGTTCGCCAAGTTTATCAATCCGCGTTGGTGCGCTCGATTGATCAGTTGGGTGAACAGGCTGCTCAGCAGGAGGATCCCCAGACCTTTCTTATTCGTCAACTCCATCAGATCTTCGGGGATGCGCCGAGGATCGAGTTTATGAGCGAGTTGGGGGGCTCCCAGTCAGATGAAACGGTGTCCGTTAGGATCGATGCTCCCCCGCTTCACGGATGGGTGAAAATCTCCGAGTTTGCGGGGAAAAATCTACCGGGAAGCCAACGCAGTGATCGTGTGGAAATCTGGCGGCTGCCTGTCATCCTGTTTCTGGCGACCCTGACGATGGCGGCTGCTTGTGGATGGGTCTTGCTGCGCCGACTGAGGCTTGAGGACCTACGAAGTGACCTTCTCTCGATTTTCTCTCATGAGATCAGGACTCCGCTTGCCGGGTTGAGAGTCATTACCGACACACTCGAGACGCTGCCGGACGACGAGATCGAGAAGCGTCGGGACTACTACGAGCTGCTTAGGCAGGAAAACTCGCGGTTGATGCGCTTCGTGGATAATTTTCTGACGGTGAATCGACTGGAGCGAGGAGGGTTGCCGACCGCGAAACGCCCCTTCCATTTGAGCGAGATCGTTCGAGAAGGGGCAGAAGTGATGCGACCGTTAGTTGCCGAAAGTGGATCGAAGATCGAGGTCGAGCTTCCAAGTGAACCGGAAAGTGAGATTATCGGGAATCCAGATGCTCTCACGACTGTACTTACCAATCTAATCGACAACGCCGTCAAGCATTCCCCGGATCCGGTAACCATTCGGATTACCGCGAACGTGGGGGATGAGCTTGCCCTCCTCACCGTGGAAGATAGTGGACCTGGTATTCCGCCGGAAGAGCGAAAGAGTGTTCTCCGACGCTTTTACCAGATCGATCAGCGACTGAGCCGACGCGTCGATGGATGTGGTTTGGGGCTTCACATTTGTCGTTCCCTCGTGCAAGCTCATGGTGGAAAATTGGAAATCGGCGAATCCCATCTGGGAGGTGCCAAAATCACCGTGAATTTGCCTCGATGAAGACTGTTCTCATTGTCGAAGATGACGCCACGCTCCTCAAGGCGCTAGCGGACAATTTTGCTCAGCGCGGCTATCAAATGGAAATTGCTTCAGATGGGAAAACCGGATTGGAAAAAGCGCTTCACTTGCAACCAGATCTCTTGATCCTGGATATTATGCTGCCCATCGTCAATGGGTATGAACTCTGCCAAGCCTTGCGGCGGGAAGGGGTTGCCATTCCCGTGATTATGCTTACCGCCAAAAACGATGAGTCTGACATTGTTTTGGGGCTGGGCTTGGGGGCGGATGACTATATGACGAAACCCTTTAGTATTCGTGAATTGATGGCCCGCGCCGAAGCGGTTTTACGGCGGACGGAGTCTGAAGATTCCAATGAGGCCGTCCGTGAGTTCGGCCCTTGGCAGCTTGATCTCGTAGCGCATGAGTTGCGTAGAAACGGGGAGACGATTGAGCTGTCTCCCAAAGAATACGATCTGCTGGCATTTTTTGTGAAAAAAGCCGGAAAAGCGCTGAGTCGTGACGAAATCATGAACTCTGTCTGGGGATTCGACAGCCGCGTCACGTCCCGAAGCATTGATCGATTCGTCCGGGTTTTGCGCAAAAAAATCGAGATGGATCCCGCCAAACCCACGTTCATTCGCACGATTCGAGAGTTCGGTTACCGATTCGAAATGGGTGGATAGCTGGCAGGTTTAGATCTCATCAACCCGAAATTTCACGGATTGCTGAAGTCCGGTTTCAGGATCTTCTGCGACGAGGGAATGATCTCCCGGAACCAAGTGAGCCGTCTGATCGGCAGGATTTATGGACAGGGTATTCGAAGACCAGATGATCGGGGAATTCTGATCGGTGGATAGGCGCAATAGGCGACCGCCATTGGGTAGGTCAGGATCAAGGAAGATAACCATTCCGGGAAGCGGGCTGGTAATATGAAACGGGGACGTTTCCGCTGACGTTCGAACGTTCATCCGCTCTTTGATTTGCCTGGGGGCGGTTTCCAACCAAGCTGCGTAAACGCCGGGCAAATAGATTCTACCCAGGGTGTCATAGTCTGAAGGGGTGGCCGCCATGGGGGGAGAGGATTCGAGGAAGAGCTCCACGGTAGTTGGGCGATTGATCCTTATTCCCGGAGGCACGCATCTCCCGGTTAGGGGATCGATCTGGCGTTGAATGACAGACGGAGGTTGTTGATACCAAGTTGCACCGCGCTCGATAGCGAGGTGTTCCATGATAGCGTGAAAAATGGGTCCCGCTCCGGCGACTCCTGAGAAGCGATCCAAAGGGCTGTTGTCAAAATTTCCCACCCAAACCCCCACCGTAAACTCAGGAGTGAAACCGAGGGTCCAGGCATCCCGGTAGTCGGAACTGGTGCCGGTTTTCGCAGCGACCTGTAATCCTTCAAGGTGGAGTGGATTATTCCAGCCAAAGCTTTGCGCACGTGCGGCGGGGTCGCTCAATATATCTGCCAGAATATAGCAGGTTTCCTCGGAAAATATTCGCTGACTCTCAAGATCGTCTTCCGGGAAAAAGGAATAGGGCTTGTAGACGCCGAGGCGGGCCAAACAGGCGTAGGCATTGGTCAGCTCCAGAAGCCGCACTTCAGCGCTTCCAATCGTAAGCCCGAGTCCATATTGAGAAGAGTTTTCTTGAATCGTGGTGACACCCAAACGATGAAGCACTTCCTGGAGCGGTGCTGGACCGCCGAGTTGCTGCAGCATCCGAACGGCGGGGATATTCAGCGAGTTGCCCAGTGCTTGGCGGATGCTTACAGGGCCGGTGTAGGTTCGATCGTAGTTTACGGGGCGGTATACCCCCGTTGAAGTGGGGAATTCGGTTGGGACATCCGCCAAGATCGTTGACGTGGAGAACCCGTTTTCCAACGCTAGCAGGTAGGTGAACGGTTTCAAGGCTGAACCCGGCGAACGAGGGGTCCAGGCCCCGTTGATTTGGCCACCATTCTTATCGAAATAGTCTCGGGAACCCGTCAGGACCTTGACATGACCACTTGCGTTTTCGATGACGACGGCAGCGGCATGGAGATAGGGCGATGTAGAGCGGTGCAGAGAAATGAATTGAAGGTGCTCATCGATGGCTTGCTCGGCGTGCTTCTGCAGCTTGAGGTTGAGGGTAGAGCGCACTTCGCCTGGTCCAATTCGGTCCGGATGTTGCGTGAGCATCAACTCTACGGCATGGGGCGCGCGGAAGGCAGACGGGCCCCGAGTCAGGACGAGTTCCTCGGCATAGGCCCGTTCCCAAGAGCGTTCGTCGATGTAGCCATCCTCAAGCATCCGATCCAGAATCCAGAATTGACGCTCCTGGGCTCCTTGAAAATTCTGGTAAGGATTAAAGCGTGTCGGTTTGTTGGGGAGAGCTGCCAGCAATGCGGTTTCCGCGAGAGAGAGATCGACTAGCGGCTTGCCAAAATACCCTTGTGCGGCGGCGCGGCACCCCGTTCGCATATTTCCGTAAGGAAGGCGATTGATGTAATTCTCGAGAATCCACTCTTTGGAATGAAACATCTCGATCTTCCGTGCAGTGATCATTTCGATGACCTTGGCGCGCACTCCTCGGGGGCGGGGAACGTCGGTGATCTTGACCAGTTGTTGGGTGATCGTCGATGCCCCCGAGATGGGGCGGCCAGCTTCCACCGCCTCCAAGACCGCTCGACCAATAGCCATGAAATCGATGCCGCGATGCACCCAAAATCGTTTGTCTTCGGCGGCGACCGTCGCATTGACAAAATCGGTTGGAATCTCTTCCAGGCTCGCATAATCGCTGATGACTTCTTCACCATTGACCAGGAAGCGTCGCAACGGTTTGCCTTCGTCATCGGTGATGATCGTCGAGGGGTCATTGGGTCTGGCGAGATCCCCGGGTAGAGGAATAAACAGCGGCACGATCCAAAGAAACGAAACCAAATTAATCGCGGTGAAGACACCTAACCAAACCAGAACTTTGAAGAGCTTTTTCATGCACCAGACACCATCGACCTTCCGAGGCGCAAGATCGCCTTGCAACCTTGATTTGGACGAAGTTGTTGCTGCGGTGTTCACCTCTGAATGGAGGCAGCCGAAGTTAGCGTGACGCTACTTTGGGATTTGGCTTTCCTGGCAAACGTGCCGTTACCCGCGTGGTGGCGCTGAGTCCGTGCCGTTGGGGCTCATACATTGCTTCGATTTTCGCCGGTGGGGCGGTCACGACCCCTGAGGCGACGACCCTCGCCAAATACTGAATGCGGTAGGTGCCCTCGCTCCAGAGGCGATTGCAGAAGAAGAGGGCGCGGTCCGTCCGGATTTCTTCAAAGTCGCGCGGCAACTGCTTCCAGCGATTCAGTGGAGCGTTCGCGTTCGCTCGATTTTCAAAAGCGGGATTAATTGCCTCGAAAACGGAAGGAAGCGGATCATCCACTGCCAGAAAGGACTCGTCCTTATTGCTGATCGTCGTTTCCAGATGCACGACAACTAAGTCACCGACCTCAAAATCGTTCGTTTCAGTCATGGTGCCATCCGGAGCCAACTGATGATAACTGCGACGGATCTTGAATCCTTGATCTCGGGGTTGCATCGACAATTCAGCGGGACGTGTCGCCACGGAGATGTGGGCGAAGAGCGGTTGGTCGCTGGGATTATCGAATTTGAGATCCCGGTCACGGACATCTCCCGCGAACCCGAATTGAGTAACGCGGCTGTCGAACTGGCTGGCTAGAGAAAGGGATGGTGTCTCTTGGCCCCAGGCGAGTTGGAGGGTCGCGGGTTTCGGCGAGATCGCTTCTAACTCGGCAACATTCGAAAGGGCGAGAAGAGGCCATGCGTTCGCGTAAGTGCTTCCCCAGCCATAAGGAGGTTTGCGATTCTTCAGCAACTCGACCAGAATTTGATCAACTTCGTCACCGCTGGGGTTGAATTTCGCGTGGGCAATCAATCGAGTGGAAAGGCCGACACCCCGTCCATACCATTTCATGGTGGGGGCGCCTTGTTCTCCGCTGAGGAGTTCAGGAACCAAGGCCCGCTGTTCCGCCGTTCCGCCTTGAAGGATAGCAAGGGCAAGAAGGGCTTTGGCGTCTTCCTTCATAGTGAGGCGACGCTGATAATAGACTTCGTGGTAGGAGGGTTCCGGTTTTCCGGCTAAGGCAAGAGTGTAAAGTCCGAGACAACGATAGTAATCATTGTCATACCATTGATTGGTGGATTTCTCCTCGCTGCGTAGTTGAGACGATAACCAGGTCCAGAGTGCGTCGAGCCGTTCTTCGGGGAGATCATAACCCTGATTTTTCCCCATCGCTAAGGCCAGGCCTCCCCAGGCGCTGCCCCAGATCATGGGTTGGTTCTCTCCCGGCCAGTAGCTGAGTCCCCCTGCGCTTGTTTGCATACTCAAGAGGCGGTTCAACCCGTAATTGATCGCTTTCGTTTTGGCCGCTTCGTCCTGTTTCAAGGAAGGAAACACTTTCTCCAAACGATTCATCGTCATCCAGGGCAGGGTGGATGAAGTGGTTTGTTCTACGCAGCCATAAGGGTACTTCAGATTGTAATCCAAGGCGTCGAGCGCCTCCAACATACGAGTGTTGGAAAGCGTGATATCGATGTCCCCGATTCCATTCATGAGATCCTTCCCGAAGCTGGCAAGGAGATTCCCAGAAGAGCGTGGATCGATTTTAACGTGATGGGCTTCTCCCAAAAGAGGGACGGGAAAGCCAATTTTCAGTTTGGTCTCGATCGAGTCGGTGCGAGTGGGATCACTGTTGTTGATATCACGAATCGTCCACGTCCATTTGGTTTCTCCGGTCGCTACGAATTCGATCGGGATGGGAAGAGCGTCTGTTGTATTGGCTCCAAGCTCGATCACCGAACTCCATTCCGTTGGAGAAGTCGGCTTTTGGAATGCGGCCGGAACAATCTGAAAGTCTTTCTCAAGCATCCGGACGTGACCATCCGCCTTTAGAGTGACTTCGAATCGACCAGCCGATTCTGTGGTATTGTGAACGACCGCTTGGATCAGGATTTGATCGCCCACATTGGCAAACGCAGGAAGCGCAGGCTCGACGATGAGTGGTTTATTGATCGTGAGTTTATTCGTGCCTGATCCATACTGTTCCAGATCCTCTCCCACCGCTACGGCAACCACTCGAAATTCCGTCAGGTTCTCGGGGGCGCGAAAGCTTGCCCGGACTTTCCCGGTGTCGTCGGTCATGAGCGCTCCGGCCCAAAAAGCTGTCGCCCGAAAATCCTTCCGCGCGTTCTGGCGCAGCATCGACAGGGAATCTCCGCCGCCGCCAATCATGAGGCCTTTATTGCTGTAAGTGCGTTCGTCCGGATTTTCCGGCAAGACTTCGAAAAGGGTGTGCCAGGTTTTCACATAAAGCGGGTAGGGTCGATGGAAGGTAGTGGCCGGTTCCGGAGTTCGATAACCGGTTAGACTGAGGACGCCTTCATCGACGGCGTAGAGGGTTACTTCAGCGTTTCGGACAGGTTGGTTCTGCCAGTCAGTGACCGTGGCCGCAATTTCAACCATGCTACCTGGAAGCGATTCTTGAGAAGGCGTATCCACCGAAACCTGAAGCGCATTGGCTGGTTGGGTCACCTTAAGTTCGCAATAGCCTAACTTGTAATCGGTATCTTGGAACTTGTGGGGACTGTCTTGAGAGCCCCGAACGACCAGCACACTAACAAACAGATTGGGGGAGTCGTTGTCCGTGATGGGAAGATCGATGGTTTGATTCTTCGTGGTCAGCTCGCGGACAAACGTGCGATAAACGCCAGCTCGTTCGGTCGTGATGAGAGCCGTCCCGAGAATGGGCGATCTCACCATGATTTTGGCCGTATCGCCGACGAGATAACTTTCTTCGTTGGCAACGAGTTCAATCGCATCCCCATCGCGGTGAGCCCAGTAGACGTCTCCATCACCCCAGATATGGCGCTTGGTGACGGTTTTTAGGGCAGGCCCATCCTCGGCTGTGGACTCAAGTGTGAAGCGATAGGTTCCTCCCTCGTTCAAGGTCACCGAATGAGAGACATCCTTTGCAACGGTGACTGCCTCTTCGCTGACCATTTGGAAGACCCACTCGTTTTTGTGGCGGATCTGGCCGCTTGCGGTTTGGATCTTCGTGGTTGTCCAGATCTCTCTCTCGATCGTGAGTTTTGCAGGAATGGGGCGCTCGAGAACGTTTCCGTCCTTGGTCACAGGTAACAAGTTGATCGATAGAGGTCCCCCTACTTCTAACCATCCAGCCGGAAGCTTGAGGCCTAGATAGTAGTCGGAGGAATGAACCAAAAATACCGATTCTTTGCTAATGGTTTGCTGATTGATATCTGTGACATCCAAGCCAAAGCTCACTTGCACCGGCTGCTCTAAGCTATCCGTTGGGATGAAATCCAAAAGAATGTCACTCGATCCAGAATCGTCGAGGCTCGCTTCTCCGGCTTTGTGTCCACGAATGTTATGGTCTCTTTCCCCGAAGACGTAGCCTTCGAAACCGTCAGGGGAAAAAGAAGTTGCATAATATGAGGCATGCCAGCGAAGCGAGGCTTTTGAGAGCGGTTTTCCACGGTAATAGTTCGCCGCAACCGGAATGCTGATATCACTTTCGGGATCGTAAATCGATTGGTTTTTCGTATGGACTTCGAAGGTGTTCGGTCGGTAATCTGCGACTGTGAAATAAAGGTTCGCATAACGATCGTAATGATCTTCATCAGGATACTCCGGGTTTTTGCCCAGAAGTTCGTCAAAGTCGATCTGGGCTCGGTAGGTTCCCGTCGATTCTACGGGCAGAGGAAACGAGAGATCGAGGGTTCCCCGGTGATTGAAGTCGATCTCCCGATTGAGGACCTTACGGCCACGCCCATCAAAGACCGTGAGCTTCGCATCAAAGGAAGCTCCATCGTTGGGTTTTTGCAATTTCTCACCGTTCGCCATTCGGGCAATCGCCTTCATGTGGACCGTCTCTCCGGGTTTGTAGATCCCGCGATCACTAAAGAGGAACGCGCGAAGTCGGTCGTCTGGCGTTCCTGAATACTTTTGTCGAATGTCGAATTGCCAAGTCGATAGGCCTCGATCTGAAGCGGGGTCGAAGTCTGTCGCATAGCGATCATTCCCGTTAGACGCAACGAGGTAGCGAGTCGTTTCGTTCGCGCCGCTTAAGGGAAAACTGGCCACTCCATCCTGGTCGGTCAGGTAGGTGGAAACGGTGTGGTTATCCGCGTCGATCAGATCCAAGGAGGCTCCCGCAACCGGTCTCCCGGTTTTCAGCGAGAACGCGTAAGCGAGCGCTTGTCCGGTGGTTTTTTTCCAGACAATTCCCAAATCGGTGAGTTGAACAATGCTGGATGCTCCGACGCGATGCTTCGAAAGGCTGGGGTGATCCCGCGAATCTCCCTCGACACTAATGTAAAGTCCTGCGGGCGTATTTTCGGGAACAATTGTAGACCAGAGGAGTTCATAGCTTTCACTCTGGTCCATTTTTGAGGTCATTGGGATGGTTTCATCATAGATCGTTTTTCCCGGTACCATCTCGAAGGCAGGATATTTCTGGCCTACTTCCCAATCGGTTTTTTCAGGATCATAGATTGCATAGCCGCGTAGGGCATAGATGAGGGAATCTTCCTTCAGTTCTTTGACCCGAATCTGAATGTTCTCCAGGTTGCCCATCAGGATCTTGAACGTGCCCTCGCCACTCAATGGTTGAGCGATATCAAAATCCGGTAAGGTGATGAAGCCCTCTCGCGGCTGAAATGCAATCTGACTCCGATAGGGTTCCTCCAGCTCCAATCCGTCGCTTCCAAGCATTCCGCCCCGGACCAAAAGATCGTATTTCTGTCCGTATTTGAAGTCGCCCCGAAGTTCCACCCCGCGTTGGAGCATTTTCATGCTGAAATCTTCCGGTTGTGGTGAGAGTTGGATAAAGCGATCGAGATTCTGGGCCAAAGATGGATCGATGTCTTTGGAAAACCACACGCCGATCAATGGCTCAGAATTGTAGGGGTTCTGAGCGTCTGCGTTCTGAACGGTGAAAGGCCGAATCGTTCCGGCACCAATGGTATTGCGCTTCGCAATCTCAAGACTCTTCGTCTCACTCTGAAATCCTTCGGGAATGACGAGTCTCCAGTTCTTACCAACGGGAAGCCGTCGAGAGGGTTCAACGGTCAAAAAAAGAGCCCGATCCGGCGAAACCGTGTTCCCCCCTCCATAATATTGCCAAAACTTTCCGATCTCTTCTTCAGTTGCTTGGCGCACGCGAGCATTCACGGCTTTTCCATCGTGATCCTCAAAGAAGAACTCTCGACCGGCTTTCAACACGGAAACTTGATCGTTGAAAAGGATCGTGAAGGTTGGGGTTCGGGAAGCGTTATAGAAGTAACGCGGATAGTGCTGAATGGTGAGGGATTCAGCCTTCTCTGTCTCTGCTGGTGCATCCTGGGCACCGGCGGGTAAGGCAACGCAGAACAGGGTGAGAATGGCAAGAGAGATTCGGGTTTTCATGATAGCAACAAGGTTCGAGCGGAGTTTCAAAGGCTTACGATGGAAGCTGGAGAATTCTTTCAAAAGATGGAAACGGAGGGGGGACGCAGAGGCGAGCAATCAGTGAGCGGTTGGACTGAAGCCAATCCATTGTCATCGCTACAAAAACGAGACGATTTCGTAACCCACGAATCAAAATTTCCTGCCGAGTTCATTAACGCATTTTCCACTTGGGGATTTAGACGAGAGTCTATCAGATTTTGCGGGCGAAAAGGAAGAAAATTGCAGGTATTCGCGAGAAGCTCTCGGCAAATCCGGTTGAGGACCAGGAGCCAATGGTTTAGATGCCGTCCCATGATGACCCAGGAAGTGAAAAAAGCCGTCATTCTTGCAGCTGGACGCGGCACCCGCATGAAGACTCTCACGGATGACATTCCGAAACCCATGTTGCCCGTTCAGGGGAAACCCATTCTCCAGCACATCGTTGAAGGGCTTGCTTCTCAAGGAGTGGACCACTTTCTGATGGTTGTGGGCTATCGCAAAGAGGTGATAGCCGATTTTTTTGGGAATGGTTCCCGATTTGGTGTTCAGGTCGATTACGTGGAACAGATTACTCAGGACGGAACCGGCAAGGTCGTCGAATTGGGACGAACCTTCACGGGAACGGAGCCTTTCGTGCTTAGTTATGGGGACATTCTGGTTTCGCCGGAAAGCTATGAACCCTTGGTTAAACTGGAGGGCGATGATGGGCGGATGACGGTGAAAGTGAATGAAGATGTCTCAAAAGGTGGGGCGGTTTTTATTGAGGATCACTATGTCACCAACCTGATTGAAAAGCCGGAAGCCGGGCAGCCAACCAGCCCCTACTACAATGCCGGAATCTACGCCTTCAGTCCTGAGATTTACGATTACACTGCGAAGCTGATCCTTTCGCCGAGGGGCGAATATGAGTTGACCGATGCGATTCGGGATATGGCTCGGGACGGCAAAAAGATTCGAGCCGTTGAACTCAGTGGAGATTGGGCGGACGTGCGCGATCCTGAGGTCTTGGCCGCGCTCAATCAAGATGAAGCTGACTTGAACCTCAGGGAACCTTGAACTGGATGGTTTCGCCAGTTCGCTCCGGATCCTGAATTTCCACGGGCGTTCCAGGGGCGATTCCCTGTACGTCAATGTCCGGTAAGTTGCGGTTGGGAAGCGTGACAAATCCCGATTTTCCAGGAACGGCGACGGCAAAGGGAAGGTTCTTAAACTGGTCGTTCACGGGCGCAGAGGTTTCGCGCTGCGGACCCATAGATTGCTTCGGGGGTGAGCTTTTAGATCCGCCCACCGAGCCTTGATTCCAGGAGGTAGGAGCGGGCTTGCTCACGGGCGGTTTTGGAACGGATACGGTCCGTTGGCTGTTGTTCGTAGTTGACGGTCGATTCGATGCCAATTGGCTACGACTCCGTGCGTCCGATGAACTGGAACTTGACCAGACTGAAGGTGGGGCCGGTGTGAACGTTCGGCGCGGTGTGGTCTGCCGTTGTTTGGAACGTTCTTGAACCCGTGACTCAATCCAAGCAACTCCCTTGCGGCTTTGCTGTCCAACTTCGGTCAATCCATCGCGAATTCCACGGCCGACTGGCTTTAGCGAGGTGGCCGCGTTTTCCATGACGACACAACTGCTCATGCAAAAGGCGACGAAAGGGAGTAGGCAAGACAGAGGTTTCATAGTGCAAATATCTGAGGGAATTTTGAAAAATACCATAAATTTAAGACAAAATTGAGATTTTTCTCACTTTTCTCGCCACTTCGATGGCGTTTCCCGATCACGATTCGTTCTCAAGGCCTTTCCTGAAGTTTGGCACCTAGCGTATCCCAGCTTAACTCACCACGCTGCGCTTGCGGGAGCAAATCTGAGAGCTTCTCACGTTGAGAAAGAAAAGAAGAGTCGGAGTGAGAAGCGATCAGCAAGGTTGCAGCCTCTCGGTTCCCCGGTTCCTTTGAATCGATGAGTCGCTGAAGGTCAGGGGCAAAGGATTCTTCCAATGGGGTTGGGAGAAACCTCCACAGTTCGGGCCAGACAGCTCTCCCGGCAGCCCATCGTTCTCGGGCATAGTCTTGAAGTGCGTTGCTCAAATCAGGATTACAACGGGCATCCAAGCCAAAAATCTGATAGATCGGACGAGCCAGAAAGAACGCTTTTAAGACCATTTGATTCCAACCCTCGTTGTCAAAATGTGCCGCCGGGAATGGGTTTTGCAGGGCGATTGCGTCAAAAATATCAACCACATTGGTCCGAAGCGCTTCGCGAGCTAACGGAACTAACGCTTCCGGAGTGGGGAGGAGGGGAAAGGTGGAGAAGATGGCGACGCTCTCGCGGATATCGGCTGTTTCGGTCAGGGCAGACAGCGAATTGAGGTAGGTTGAGTTTTCTTGTTGCCCGAGATGTTGCAAAAGAACGGAACGCGCCAGTTGATCGACCGTCCAGTTGGCAAGTTGAAAGCTGTCATCTCGGGTTGGCAACGCGTCGGAGGATACGGTGGTTTTGGGGAATTGACGCGTGGCACCGCTGAAGGCGTAATAAAATTTCCGTTGATGGAACTCCGCGTTCTGTTCCTCCAGATACTTATCCAGCCATTCGTTGGTGGATGGTTCCACCGTTTCCCGCAGAAGCGTCAGCAATTGATCGAACATTCGGCCATTCTAAGTCGACACGATGCGGCTGCAAGTCGGCGAATCATGGAACTCGGATTGTCACGACGTGATGTGTTCCGGCAGGTCCGTGATCTCCGGCGGAAGAACTCGTTGAGCTTGGGGTAATTTCTTTTGGTTCTGGAAGTCCATAAAGCCCAGCACGATCGCTTTTGCGCAGTGGCTTCGCCGAGTGGAAAGTAGACTGGCATCTACCGCATTGTTCCCAAAAACAGGCTCCGTCAGAATTACGGGTAGTTCGTAGGAATTGCGCAGGTTGCACATTTTGATGCCACGATTGAGGGCGGGTGGTCGCTGCAACGCATTCAACGTGTGGTGATGCACCGCATTGGCAAGCTGGTAGCTGGCGATCCGGGTTCCGCCGGCGCTCAGCACTTCAGAGCCTCGGACGTTGTGCGCCAAGCGAAGCGAGGCGTTTCTTATGATATGAAAGTTA
>CAYGQD010000043.1:0-38797 GCA_964351855.1 uncultured Verrucomicrobiales bacterium | reverse complement strand
TCGCGGACAGATCCGGGCTGAATTCCTCCTAGTGATTTGCGTCGAATGGCTTGGCTCTCCCGCACCGCGCAGTCCCGCCGCCTTTCGGGCTGCCTGCTCCCATGCGGATTCTCAGCTCTGGAGCGCTGGTGCAATCGCTTGTGAATCACTCCGTCGCATCCTCCGTTTCGCTCAGGGAATCGGGCAACACCTCCAGCGTTCGGATCCAGGCTATGAAGATTCGCTTTCTGATTGCCGGGAACATTTCGATTCCTTGCTACGCCCGGGGTGGCTACTGGACTCGCGAGTCAACGGGTTGAAATCCCTCGAACTTCAACTTAGGGGACTGGAAACACGACTCACCCGAATCTTTGGGGCTCCGCCAGCTCGCGATTTTGCCAAACTGGAGCGGTTTTTCGAGGAGTTTGATCCGTTGAGACGCTCTCATGATCGGCAGTCTTCGACAACCTGCTGCGAGGTCCCCCACCCGACAGAACCCGATCTGGAACTTCGAAAAGCCGAAGCTCTCTTGCGCTTGAAACACTTCGCCCCTGAACATCGGCTCGAACTTCGGCAGCTGAATCCGTGAGCTTTAGGCCTGGATGCGGTCGTAATGGGCCTTGACTCGATTCTGGAACCAACGCCACGTGCCTCGCGGCTTCCCGTTGTCCAACAAGAAATGCGGGCAGTTCTTGTGAGCTGGCTGGTAGCCTTCCCGTGGCCAATGATAATGAGGCACCACTTTGTTCACGGAAAGCCCGTGACGCCAGGCGAGCCAAGCTGTCAACTTTGCCGTCCGATCAATCGTCCGAGCTAAATCGTTCCCACGATGTTCCGCCATCTCAATCCCGATTGAAGTTCGGTTTCCAGGGCCGTCCAAGTCGGCATGCTCACCGGCCTCATTCGTGGGAAGGTGCTGGATGGAGACATTCTCTTGGATCGTGTAGTGCCAGAAAAGATAGCCGCTGCGGCGTCCTCCCCGAAGCTTGCCATTTTTGAGGGCGCGAGCATGTGCGTAGGCATCTCCGGAGTAATTCTGGGTACTGTGAATCGTGATGTAGCGCGGCTTAAGAGGGAGCGCGTTTCGCCGACCATAGGCGCTCTTTGGGATCAAATCGATCGCGACATTCGCCTGCCGATAGAGTTCATCCGGAGAAATGGGGGTCGAGGGAACCGGACCGAGTTTTGCTTCCCACGCCATCGCCCGCTGACTGACACTTGCACAGCCACCAAACGAGAGAACTCCAAGGACCACGCCGAGGGGAAGAATGAATGCGAGTTTGCCTTTCATGATTGGGTTTTTCAGAACCTACACGAAGGGATGGTAGAGGCGTTCGCCCAATTGAAAAGTAGATTTTGGGCGTGTTAGTTTCGAAGAGTCTTTAAAATCATCCGAAACTACAACCACGCCGGAATCAGCTCGCCGCGGGAACCATCAATGTGAGGCATCCAGGCTAATCCACAGGCTTTGACATCGATGTTTTTCTTCAAGGGTGTCACTTCGATGGTCTTAAGCGGCGTGGTATCGGGATTAAACCCCTCTTCCAAGCGGATGATCTCCCGATCCAGTTCGTCCTCTAGCTTTTCCAATTCCTTTTTCGCCCGAGCGACATCGCGCCCCTCTTTCCAAGCTTTGGACGTGGAGCTGGAAGCGGATCGCGCTTTTGTGGCGGAAAAACGACTTCGCCCACCAAGGAGTGCACCAAAAATCGAACTACCAATCGAGACGACCGCAGACATTTTGGCAGAACTGGCCTGTGCCGCTTGTTCCGCAATCTTGTCCTCCAGCTTCCCAATCTTGGTATCATACTGATCCCGAACCTTGTCGATCGCCTCGTCCCGTAATTCATGGGCGCGATGCCGCAACCGACCGCGAAACTCGCCTTCCGGCTCACCGGGTTTCGACACCATCTCAAAAACCTCAGCTTTGAGCAACGCCAGCTTCTCATTGTGATACAGCCAGTCTTCGAACTCGTCCTTCAACGACGTGTAGTTCGTTGAATCGGTCGCGGTTGGCGGCAGGCCTCCGAACGTTTTCGCGTTGTGAGGCTTGCTTTGGAGGTGACTTAGATTCATTCCCTCAGGCAACTGAATGGTCTCGTCCCAATTCACGGCATCACCCCGCTCATCGATTTCATTGAGGGTGGTAATGGTCTTGTCCCCGTAGAGATCATATTTTGCCTCCGCGAACCGGACATCGGCCGAGCGCAGCAAGGCAGGCATGTAGGTGATCTCCTCTTCAAGGAATTCACCTGCCACTGGAAGGAAGTATTCGTCGATTCGACTCGAAATCGCCGGTTTGCCCGCAGCTCCGGAATTCGGTACCACCCCAGCCTTCGAATGGCTGGTGGTCGGCCCGGTCTCATGGGTCATGATTTCAAACTGGCTGCGCTTCGGATCCATCAGCTGTTTGATTTGGCCGCGCGCGAGTGGTCCTCTCAGATAGGAAAGAACCCACCGCACGTGGAACGTGATGGCGGCCTCTTCGTGAACATTGTTGAGCAGGAACACCCGACTCCCCAATCCGGCCAGGATCTCTTCCATACGGTTTTTGTCGAAACGGGCATCTTGCGATGCAGCCGCCCCCTCTAATCCATCTAAAACCCGCGCCTTATCCCGCTCCGTTTGGAGCCGCCCCAAAAACCAGGATCCAATGTTGGACAGCGCTTTGTAGTCGAGGTCAACGGGATTCTGAGTCGCAAGCAAAACCCCCAGCCCGAACGCGCGCGCTTGCTTCAGCATCGTCATCATCGGCTTTTTGGACGGAGGATTCGCCGTCGGAGGAAGATACCCGTAGATCTCATCCATATAGAGGAGCGCCCGGAGAGAACTGGTCCCGGATTGCGACCGCATCCAACCCAGCATCTGATTCAGGAGCAAGGAAACAAAGAACATCCGCTCGCTATCTCCCAAGTGCGCGATCGAAAAAATCGATACTCGTGCTCGCCCATCCGGCGCACTCATCATCTTGTTGATGTCCAACGGGACGCCTTTCAGCCAGGTACTGAAACCGGGGGACGCGAGAAGATTGTTCATCTTCATTGCCAAGGCTTGCCGCTTTTTCTCACTGTAAAACTCGTCGATTCCGACGATTCCGATGCTGGTGAAGGGCGGTTGCATGATGTGCCCGATGAGTGACTGCAATGTCAAACTCTCACCCGCGTTCCAGCAGTGGCTAAAAATATTGGAAAGAAGAATGTGCTCCGGGCTTTGGATCGGATCTGCGTCCACTCCCATTAACGAGAGAAGGCTGGACACCGTGCTTTCGATTCGCTCTGAAAAGAGCTCTGAATCATCCAGAATCTCGAATTCCGGAACATCGAGAGAGCTCAGGATCGAAACGGGAATTCCCGCGCTGGATCCCGGGGTAAAGACATTGATATCGACCTTGCTCTGTAACGTGCGCATCCGATCTCCAGTTTGCCCCCACTGCGCAATCCCATTCTTCCACAAGTCAGCTTGTTTCTGGGCGAACTCGTCCGGAGTAAGTCCCTTTTTCTTGGCATCGTCTTCATTGATCCAAGGACGAAAGCTCGATCCCTGAAAATCGGGAAATTGAAGCATCATATTCGGGATATCTCCCTTGGGATCGATAATAATGGCCGGAATTCCGTCAATCGCCGCCTCTTCCAATAAAGCGAGACAAAGCCCCGTCTTCCCTGATCCCGTCATCCCCAACACCACTCCGTGAGTCACGAGATCCTTTGAATCATACATCACCAACTCATCTTGCATCTCCTTCTTGGCAATGTCGTAGGTGCGACCGAGATAGAATTTGCCGAGCTTTTCGTAGTCAGAAACGTTGATTTCCATAGTCTGTAGGGAGGGATGCTAAAGTAGGGTATCTGTTAGGGTGCCAACATGGGCCTAGATTTTGCTCTGTCAATCTAGGGCGCGGTTCGATTCGCCTGATCGCCTCGCATCCAAAAGCAAACCGCGCCTTTGGCAAGCCAAAGACGCGGTCGAAAAAGACGGAACAAGATCCGTTCCATAGTAGCTACCGAGAGCCTATCGAGAAACGGTCATCATCCCGGATTGGGGAGACCAGTTGTGATGGATGCTGATCTGGGTACCGTAATTCGTATGATCAAAAATGATCTCTGCGGCCTGACGAGGAAGCCGAACACAGCCAGCAGAAGCAGGCCGTCCGGGGAGATAACCGGCATGGATACCGAACTCAGTTCCTCCGAGACGCTGCCAGTAGGGCATCAGCACATCGTAAAGGTTCGAAACTTTGCCACTGCGGACGCGATCATGAACCGTAAACGTCCCAGTAGGGGTGTACTTTCCAGAGCGAGCGCTGGAAATCGGCGTTTCCAGGCCAATCTCCCCGTTAACGAGCAAGTAAGCCCGTTGCCCCGCGAGATCAATGACGACCCGGTTGTTGCCTCGCTTGCTTTGAGCGAGAACACTGCTGCGGACAAAAACCTTAAAATCCGGAGCCAGACGCGGATCCGTCACGACGGGTTCCGACCGGTTCCGGCGAGTGCGATCATTTCGGGTCATCACGGAACTGAGGCTGCGACGCGTTGCGCTTTCTCGCTGAGCGGCTTCTTCTGCTTTGCGGCGCCCGAAGAACAAGAACCTCCGTGGCTTCTCAACGCTAACGGAGGTGGGAACCTCCACAACTTCAAGGCTGGTGCTGTAATCAGGGGGTGATGCGAAAACGGTCCCGCAAAAGAAGCCTGAAATAAGGATGGTGAAGAGTCTTCCGGATAACATGAGTTTGTGAGTCTGTGTTTATGGCTTTTATAACACCCCCGGTTTCATGAGGAGTGAATAGTCAGTAATTTGCATTCATTGATATCGTTTGTAAAACTTTTATCTAGAATGTAGAGCATTTTTACTTATTCTTCAGATTAAGAAAGCTGGATATTTTATAGTAATTGAATTTCTAGAACAATTTGGCTGAAGTTGGCTTCAACTATTCCTTCCACCAATCAGGCCCTCGGCTCCAGGGTTCCTGTTCAGCGGGTGGATCGTTTTGAGCCCGATTGTCATCTCGCAACTCCCTGAAGAGTTCCTCTGTCTCCAGGGGGAGTTTGCGCCGTCGACACTCACGCCGGGCATTCCAAATGAAAAAGGCACCCATCAGTAGTACGCCGCAAATCAAACCCAGAAGAAAGACGACAAAAATCGACTCCGTCGCAACCAAATCATTCGTTCCTTGACCGAAATGTTCTCGATAGATTGCGGCAATCATCCTTCGCGTATTAGCCCTCCAGGTTCAGTCTCATTGGAATCATCTGAGAAAACTGGAATTCGAATTTCTGAAAGAATCGCTGGGATTCAGCACTAATTCGGTCCGTCAACAGGGTAATCCGCTTGAAGTTCTTCTTACGCGCAAAATCAATGATGTAGGTCATCAACTGTGAGCCATAACCATGCCCCCGATGCTCCGGATGGACGATGACGTCTTCCATTTGAACCACGAATCCCCCCGATGCAGTACTAATCGTAAATAAGAGATTGGCCATGCCAATGATCCGGTGATCTGTCCGCAAAACCATGATCCGCCCGCGGCTGGGATCTTCGAGAATTAATCGCAAGCCGTGCTCCTGGCGATTCCGATCAGGCACGAAATCCTCTTCCATCTGAAAGAGATCCATGACCAATTCGACCAGATCAGGCAAATCCTCGATCGTAGCCGGTTCGACGCGCGCAAGTTCTTTAGGGACTACTGACATAGTGGATCTTCCTGAAGCGCCAAGGATAGGCGTATACCGAACCTGTTAGCAAGGTTGATGCCGAAACCAAAGAAAAAACAGCACTTTGTTAGGAATCCCTTGGCTCGACGGTGCCTAATTCAACCCCGTATCCTCACTACCGTCAGCGGGTTCCACCGACTCGATGATAAATTCCTTTGCGCCCATGGATTCCAGTCCGGTGATGAGATCAGCGATCGTGCCTTCAACGCTGAACTGCTGGAGATTGGAAGTATTCGTGCGGACGCGATCCAGTTTCGCCACGATCTGGCTCGCCCCTGCAGCTCCGGAATTGGCATCAAAGATGCCAGCCCCACTGGGATCAGCCGTCAGAATGACCCCTTCCAATTCGCTGGGCACGAGACCACTCTCTTGACGAATGGTTGACGTGCCTGTGGCCTCGTCCGTAGAGGTAACTTCTGCCCTGATCGGCGTATCCAGATCCCCGAGAATCATGAAAAAATTGACGGGAGTGTCCTCGGTCGAAGCATTGGCGATGACTCCCTTCCGATCGTTACCCTCCGTCGTCACGTAAAACTCACCAAAAGCCGGAGAAGTGACGAAAAAGCTCTGGCTTCCCTCCTGAAACTGCAAAATGAAGTCCACTTCTCCACCGGCCAAGGGCATCACGATGAATCCTTTATCGAACGGGCGATAGTTGGCGCTGTCTCCAAGTTGCTCAAACTCCACGTTATAAATCACCACCTGAGAATAGGCATGAGAGATGAGAAGCGAGGAGACAAGAAGGAGCAGGTGTGTTTTCAAACCGGTCAAAGGATTCATGATTGAGGTAGAATCTAGAGCTTTCAGGGTTGCCGTCGAGGGAATACTAGACAGGCTGAGTCAATGCCTAAACCAAGACTGCTGGCAAAAGTTTCTCAAATCCCTCGCGGAGGCGTGAAATCCTTCGTCTGCGACGACCTTCAAATCGCCGTTTTCGATGTCGATGGCACCTTTTTCGCGATCGAAGATCGGTGTACCCATGCTGAGGTTCAGCTTTCGGCGGGTTGGGTGGAGGGACACTGTGTCTCTTGCCCTTGGCACGGGGCTCAGTTCGATCTCAAAACCGGGGAAGCGCTCAGTCTCCCTGCCGTCCTTCCAACAAGAGCCTTTCCGATCACGGTGGTTGATGACGAAATCATGGTAGAGATTGATTAAATCGCCTTTATCCCTCAGACTTCGATAGAATGCAGATCGCAAAAGATGGAATTCGTTCGATCGTTCGGGTAGGCTACGACGGGAGGGTGCACAAAACGTTTCGGGGAACCGATCGCGAAAAACGGTTTACCAATGAAATCCGGGTTCTCAAAGCGCTCGAAAACCGTGGATGCGAATTCGTGCCCCGGCTGTTGGACTCAGACCCTGAAACCCTGACGATCGTCACCACCAATTGCGGGAATCCGGTAATTGGTCCCATGAGTGAAGAGAAGATCCAGTCCTTGTTTTCCGAGCTGACTGAGAAATTTGGGATCGTTCACGACGACCCCTATCAACGCAATATCACCTATCATTCCCAACTTGGCCGCTTTTGTATCATCGACTTCGAACTCGCGCAGATCCTTCCTCTTGATCAACCAGATCATGAGCGAAAATTCTCGATCACTTGGGCTGGAGGCAGTCGCCCCGGAACCAAGCGCCCCGGAAATGATGATTCCTTAGCCATTTTTAGTTCCCATGAGGGTTGGGGCCTCGAGCGGAATCGTGTTGGGGAACTTCAGATCAATGGGGAAGGAATTGTCTTCGCGGTAAGCGATGGCATGGGCGGAACCGAGGGCGGCGCGATCGCAAGTCGTCTGACTGTATCCGAGTTACGCCGCTTTCTTCCCGCGCGGATCGGAGATTTCCGAAAGGCTGCCGCCCCTCTCAATACCCTCGTCGCGGCAGTAGAAGACTTGCATGAATACATCGTTCGATCCGGGAAGAAGCGAAAACTGGAGCGTATGGGAGCGACACTCGTTTGCGGATTGGTCGTCGGTACGGAGATGCATTTTGCTCACGTCGGGGACAGTCGGATTTATCGATATCGAAAGGGAGAACTCCGCCAAATGACTTCCGACCATTCCCGGGTGGGTCGCATGCTTCGTGAAGGCCAAATTAACGAACGCCAAGCGCGAAGTCATCCGCAGCGCAACATTTTGAATCAGGTGATCGGAGCAGATGTGCAAAGCGTTCAACCCCAGGTGGGAACGATGCTTCTGGAAGAAGGAGACTGGATTCTCTTCTGCTCCGACGGACTGATCGATGGCCTTTGGGAGAAGAACATTCGGCAGTTTCTCGAAACTGCGAGCGCGGAGAATTGGACGGCGGAAGAAACGACGACTCGGATGTTGGATGAAGCGGTTGCAGTTGCTGGAACCGACGACACCACGCTCCTGACCGTTAAAGTTAGTTGAAATGCTTAGAAAACTTAGCGTTTGCGCGCTTTGTTAGATACAGCTAAGGGCAGCATGACTGATCCGTAATGCGAAAAAGCTTGCGGCAAGTGCCCTCACACCTTCCAATTTGTTTCATCGATGACATCGCCTCCTGACATCAGCATTTCTCAAAACGTCGTCATGAACGGCGTAAGACCTGTCTTCATTATTGGCCCCTGTGTGATGGAAAGCGAAACCTTCGTCTGGCACATGGCGAAAGAGTTGAAACGCATCGCCGAAACGATCGGGATTCAAATGGTGTTCAAGGCGTCTTACGATAAGGCAAACCGAACCTCCCATGCGTCGTTTCGGGGCACGGACTGCCAGGTAGGGTGTCGAATATTGGGAGAGATAAGCGCTCAACTGGGGGTGCCGGTGACGACCGATGTCCATTCCCCCGAAGAGGCGGACATCGCCGCCGAGTTTATCGATATCATCCAGATTCCGGCATTCCTCTGCCGACAGACCGATTTGATTGAAGCAGCGGCAAAAACCGGTCGAGTGGTCAATATCAAGAAGGGGCAGTTCTTGGCACCATGGGATTTGAAGCCCATTGCTGACAAGCTAGCTCATTTTGGAAACGAGCGCTTTTTCTTTACCGAAAGGGGCGTGACTCATGGTTACAACAACTTGGTTGCCGATATGCGCTCTCTTTATTGGATTCGGGAAGCTGGCCACCGCGTTATTTTTGACGCAACTCACTCCGTTCAACGGCCTGGTGGCGAAGGGTCTTCATCAGGGGGAGATGGCGTTCTTGCTCCGGTGTTGGCTCGGGCCGCGATGGCGGTGGGATGCGATGGCGTGTTTATTGAAACCCACGAGAATCCGGCGGAAGCCCTCTCTGATGGCCCTAACCAGATCCCTCTCAGTGAGTTACCGGCGGTGCTTAAGAAGCTCAAACAAATTCACGAACTGGTGACGCCTCCACGATAACCCCCGATCATGACGTTCTTTCGATTTTTACGCATTCAAACTACCTTGGTGGGTGGGATTTTCGGCTTGGCTCTCACGGCTAGCCTCTCTTCCCAGGACAAGGAAGAGTCGGAGACGCCAACCGTGGTGCCCCTTTCCGATGGGGCCATGGCCGACGGCGCTTTCGACTTGTTTCCGGTGGGAAAGCCCTGGTCCGAAGTCCGCGTCCCGAATTTTGATGAAAATGATGTTCTCACTTCGATCATGCACACCGTCAAACTGACGCGTGAAAGTGAAGAATTACTCCTCCTCGACGGCCTAACCCTGGTGATGTTTCAGAAGAATGGAGACATGAGCCTCAGATTAGTGACGGAGCGTGGAGTCTACGATGTGAACGAAGAATATTTGAAAAGTCGCGAGAAAACCTTCATACAACACCCGCAATTTGATATGACTGGAGACACGATGCTTTTCAACACCAAGGATCAAAATGGAACTCTGAATGGAAATGTCGAAATGATTATCTACGACATGGAAAGGGCAGCGATGCCCATCCCTACTGTTCCGCTCCCTGAAATCGTGCCTGAGATTGACCCACTGGCTCAGTCTTCCTCTCCCACCACTTCGTCTCAATCCCGCCCCTAATTCATGAAGACCTCTATCGCTCTCATTGCCCTACTGACTGGGGTATTGCTGACTCTACCCCCTGCGCATGCTCAGTCAGAAGGTAAGAAAAAGGGAATTTTTAATCGGATCTTTGAGGCCCAAAACGACGTCAGTTCGGAGACCAAGAAAGAAGCAGAAGCCTCCGCAAAAGAACTGCTCGAGTCGGACGAAGCCAAACAAGCCGTGAAAGAAGCCACTGCGGCGCTTTCCGACCAAGAAGATGCCGATGCGCTTCTCAAAGCGGGGATGGAACTCTTAAAGGATCCTGACTCAGCCATCTCCAGAGGACAGCAGATGGCGGGGGATAAGGAATTGATGAAGGCCGCCACGCAAGCCGCAGCCGGCATTGATCCGGAAACACTCCGTTCTGCCTCTGCAAAGCTCGGAGGAACGGAACGCCAAGCTCTGGAATCCGCTGCGGCCAACCTGACTTCTTCAGGGCGCCCTCAAGGACTTTCGCCGCTCAGGGTTCCGGCTCCAACCAACCCCGTGGCAACTCCCATTCCGAGACCCAATTTGGACCCTTCCAGAATCACCCGAATCACGGCGGAACAGGCTGAATTTGACGCCAATACGAATTTGGTGACCTTCGAGGATAACGTCGAATTGGATCACCCGGAATTTGACCTCACCTGCGACATTTTGGAGGCCGAGCTGAAGAAGCAATCTGGTACGGGGGAAGAGTCTGCGGAATCACAGACTCAACGTGCGGCTTCCGGAGGGATTGAACGGGCCACGGCTTCCGGGTATGTGGTAATCGAGAAACTGACACCTGAGGGCAAGACCCAGGTGGCGAAAGCGCGTCGGGCCGTTTATGAGTCTGCGACAGGAAACGTGGTCTTGATGATTTTCCCCCAAATGCAGGACGGTGAAAATTTGATCAAAGGAACGAGCGAAGCAACGCGCATTTTCCTGCGTCCAAACGGCAAGTACAACGTCGAGGGACCTGCGGAGTTCAAGCTGGTAACTCCTGGCGATTCGAACCCTCTCAAACTCAAGCCCCGGGATTAACTTTAAACCCTCCGCTAATTGCCGGGACAACGATTGCTCTTTCGGCAATCTTCCTGACATTCCGATCTTATGACCACTTCGGCGACAGTGCCCAGACCATCCTCAGCCCCTTCTTCTGATCAGAACGAATTCTTACTTCACACCCATGAGTTAAAGAAGGTTTACGATGGGCGCGCGGTCGTCAATGGGGTCAATATTACGGTTAGGCCTGGTGAAATCGTCGGACTGCTTGGACCCAATGGTGCTGGCAAGACGACGACCTTCTACATGATCGTCGGAATTGTCCCACCCCACTCGGGTCGAGTCATCTTCAACAATGCGGATGTGACTCGGATGCCGATGTATCAACGCGCGAGACTAGGAATGGGTTATTTGCCTCAGGAAGAGTCGATTTTCAGGAAACTCACGGTTCGAGAGAACATTATGGCGGTGATGGAAACGCTCGACCTCAAACGCAAAGAGAAAGTCGAACGGACCGAGGCTCTGATGCGTCGTTTTGGCATCTCTCATCTTGAAAACAGTATCGCCTTGACCCTATCGGGCGGAGAAAAGCGACGGCTTACCATCGCTCGATCCCTGGTCACGGAGCCTAGTCTTCTCATGCTGGACGAGCCCTTCAGCGGGGTGGATCCCATTGCGGTGAATGACGTTCAGGAAATTGTGTTGAGTCTGCGTGACGCCGGCTTAGCGATTTTAATTACCGATCACAACGTCAGGGAGATGCTCTCGATCGTCGATCGCGCATATCTCATCTCAGAAGGTAAAGTCGTTCGAGAGGGGACCAGTGATTTCCTGATCAACGATCCAGTGAGCCGAGAATTGTATCTTGGTGAGCGGTTCAGCATGTGACCGTCGGGCAATCGTCAGCTAACAAGGGTTTTCGACCCCAGAGCCGCATTTTTGGGTCGAATCCTTCTTCAGATTGGTGTACGAGTTGATCTATGCAAACCGCAAATGTTAACCTTCCAATTACCGTAACCGGACGTCACAACAGCATCACCGAGGAGATGCGCGAATACGCCCGGAAGAAAGTGGAAACGCTACATCTCGACTACCCGAGAATTATCGAAGCACGAGTCATTTTGGATGTTGAGAACGGCTTCCAACACTTTGCCGAAGTCATTCTCTTTTGCGCCAACCACATCACGATTGAGGCAAGCACGGTGAGCGAAGACGTTCATGCTTCGATCGACGAGACGATTAGCAAAATCGCCCGACGGATGCGAAAGTACAAGACGCGGATGTTGAGTCGTTCCCACCGTCCACGGAAGGGCAAGGCGAAAGCGATTTCTGAGCAGGTGTTTGCCGCTGATCTCCCGGACATGGAGACCGACGAAGCGACTCCCGATTTGGAACCTCACTTTGTCCACAAAGAAAATTTCAATATCCGTCCTCTCTTTACGGATGAAGCCATTCTTGAAATGGAGATGAACGAGCGCCCGTTCTTAATTTTTCAGAATCAGAAGACCGAGAAGCTTGCGATCATCTACAAAAGGCCAGATGGCGACTACGGCTTGGTCGAGCCTGACCTCCATTCCAATGATTTACCAACGTAGTCGCGACCAGCAGAACGAACCTCGATGTCGCAAACCGATCGTACGCCCAAAAGTAAGTCTGTCGAGCATATCACGGTAGGCGATTTTTTTGAGCGCCACGGTAAAGAACTCGGGATGCGCCTCATTGGCGATCGCAGTGGCTTTGAGCGCACCATCCGTGAACCGACGATCAATCGGCCCGGCTTGGCGCTCTCCGGCTACTACGATTACTTTGCCTACATGCGCATTCAGGTTTTGGGGAAAGCAGAGCGCTCTTACTTGAAGCAGCTTTCTCCTGAGGAGTCCCTGAACCGTTTTAAGGAGTTTTGCAGCCAAGACATCCCCTGTCTTGTGGTCAGCCGTGGAGACACTCTCTCCGACGAACTTCTGGAGATCGCAAATCAACAAGGCGTTTCCGTGTTCCGAACCACCATGGTGACGATGAATTTCATCAATGCCGCCACGATACAATTGGAGTGGGAATTTGCCCCAACCGCGACCGTGCATGGCTGCATGGTCGATGTGATGGGAATTGGCGTGCTCATTCGCGGAAAGAGCGGGACCGGTAAGAGTGAGTGCGTTCTTTCCCTGCTCCGGCGCGGTTCCAGCTTAGTCGCGGATGACATGGTGCTCTTTCGAAATATCGAAAATCGGGAACTCGTTGGGGAGTCCCCGGAATTGGGCCGCTCCCACATGGAAGTGAGGGGTCTTGGAATCATCAATGTCGGGGCCCTCTTCGGAGTGGGAAGCATTCGTCTGGAAAAGCGGCTAAACTTAGTCTGTACCTTGCGTATTGCCTCTGAAATGGGCGAGTTTGATCGGCTCGGAACCGAACAAAAGCGGTATCAACTGCTTGGACTAAGAGTTCCGGAGGTCGAAATCCCCGTTGCTCCAGGAAGAGACTTAGCTCAACTCGTCGAAGTCGCTGCTTTAGACCAGAAACTCCGCAGTTTTGGCTACAACTCCGCCGTGGAATTCAACAAGAAACTGTTGAAAATCATGCGAGAGCGCCGCATTAATTAACCACTCTGAAACACACAGGTTTTCCAAATGATTGCGACGGCGGAACAGCGTAGTCCAAGGAAGCCTCCCGGCTAAACCAACGCTATGGCCATCGTCAAGACTTTCACTATTCCTAACAAACAAGGTCTGCATGCGCGCCCCGCCGCCCTGTTCGTGAAAATCGCGAATCGTTACGACGCCGAAATTTGGGTCACGAAAGACGGTGAGGAGGTGAACGGGAAAAGCATTATGGGCCTGATGATGCTAGCAGCCGCTCATGGAGAAGTGATTGAGGTCGCGGTCGAGGGAAACGACGAAGAAAAGGCAATGGCAGAGATTGAGCAGCTGGTCATCAGAGGTTTCTTACCGTTGGAGGACTGAGCGTTATCTTGGGAATCAGGCGTGTGGAGGTTCTTTGATCGCTGAGGATTTCCGCATTTCCTTTGAAAGATGGAAGAGAGAGTAAAAATCGAACAAAAGCTGCAAGGAATTCCCGTTTCGCCCGGTATCATTTCCGGCATCGCTGTCGTCCGTGGGCCTTCCTTTGATGAGCCCGAGGCATACTCCATCATGGATGAGGACATTGAAAATGAGCGGAACCGATTTGAGCAAGCCCTCGTCGAAACGCGCCGCCAACTGACTTCGCTTCACAAGCAGGTCCGATCCACCATTGGAGCGGACAATGCCAGTATTTTTGAGGCTCATGTGATGGTTCTTGAGGACCACAGCATGCTCAAGCAAGTGTTTGATCGGGTCGAGTCGGAGAAAATTAATATCGAAGCTTCCTTCTATTCCGTGCTGATGGAGTACATGGAAACACTTCGTCAAGTCGGTGATCCTTATCTCAGCGAGCGTGCCGATGATCTGCAGGATGTCACCCGACGGGTTCTACGCAATCTGAAACCGGGCGGATCAAAGGGAGCTCCCACCGAATCAAAAACAGACCATCCCCATCTTCTTCTCGCCCACGATTTGAGTCCTTCCGAGGCAGCATCGTTTGACCGCAGCCTTATTCTGGGTTTTGCCACGGAAACAGGAGCTCAGACTTCTCACACCGCCATCATTGCCCGATCCGTCAATCTGCCCGCCATCGTTGGCCTGCACGATATTAGCAGCTTGGTGCATACGGGTGACGAAGTGCTTTTGGACGGATATGATGGCGTTTTGGTGCTTCACCCGTCTCCTAAAACCATTGCCCACTACGATCGCATCCAACAGGAGAAGCGGAGGCTCCAGGAGACGCTGGAAGAACTCATTGATCAGCCAGCCACGACCACGGATGGATTTCGACTGACCCTTTCCTGCAATATCGAGTTTGCTCACGAGGCAGATCAGGTCGCAAAAATGGGGGGTGAAGGCGTCGGCCTTTTCCGAACCGAGTTTCTCTACCTGAATCAGGGAACCATGCCGGATGAAGAGCGACTGGCCAAAGAATACACGCACGCTGTTCAGGAAGCGAATCCCCATGGGATGATCGTAAGAACGCTCGATTTGGGCGGAGACAAACTTCCAGGTTCTTTGGCTCAAGAAGAGCCTAACCCCTTTCTTGGTTGGCGAGGAATCCGCGTCTGCCTTGAGGAACGGGAAATGTTTATCTCCCAGTTGAAAGCAATCCTCCGAGCAAGCGCCCACGGACAGATTTCGATCATGTTCCCAATGGTTTCCTGTTTGCGGGAACTTCGCGAAGCCAAAGGCATTCTCGAACAAGCCAAAGACCGGCTTCGGCAAGAAGGGGTTGCCTTCGCGGATAAAATCCCGGTCGGTGTCATGATTGAGATCCCGAGCGCAGCGCTGATTGCGGACACGTTGGCTAAGGAAGTCGATTTCTTTAGCATCGGAACCAACGATTTGGTGCAGTACACGATCGCAGTCGATCGGGTGAATGAAAGAGTCGCCAACCTCTACTCCCCTTTTCACCCAGCCATCATCCAACTGATTCGTCTCACCACAGAAGCCGCTGGTCGCCATGGAATTTGGGTGGGAGTATGCGGCGAAATGGCGAGCGATATTTTTTCCACACCACTTCTGGTGGGGTTAGGCGTTACCGAACTCAGCGTTAGCGCCAGCCAGGTCCCTTTCGTAAAACGAGCCATCCGGGGACTCGATAAATCCGAGTGCGAGCAACTAGTTCGAGATATTGAGGGCGCTGAAGATTCTGCCGCAGTGCTCGCGCAATGCCGGCAAATGGCTCAACGGTGCTATCCTGACCTCCTTGCCTAGGCCATTTTGGCCTGGGCTTCAGTTTCCAAGACCGGGGATCATTCCCTCCAGACCAGGGATCGATGGACCGGGGTTTTCGGCCCCATCGGCGGTTTCCTCCTCGGGTTCTTTCATCAACTCAGAGCGATCCTTATTGATGCTGTCCGCGACGAATCCGCGAACTTTGAAAATATGGCCCACCAAGGATTTCTCGGTCGCCAGTTTTCCTTTTTGCTTGGCGAGGTTCTCTTGAAACTCTTTCTCCTTTGCCTCTTTGTCCTCATCACTCTCCTCTTCCTCTTCCTTGCGCTCTTTCGCGAAATCGCCGGAAACATCAACCATCAACAGATACTCATTCTCTTCATTCTTTTCATTCAAAGAGACTTGGTAGGTAAACCCTTCAAACGTTTCGATGTTGAAGACAACACTTGCAGGCTTTTCAATCCCTTCCTCCACCATCACGTCTTCGAAACTGGGATTGGCAAACGCGCTCTTCATGCTACTTACCTTTGTCGAGTCTATCTCTTCGCCTTCCTTGGAGTCCACCAAGGTGAAGTCTGCTTTGTCACCCTCACGAATAAGCTTCCAGGCCTCCTCAGGTTTCTCCGCTGGAATCCGTTCGATCGTCTTCACTTTGGAGACTTTGAAAAACTGATCATTGAGCCACTCCTCCGCTTCCGGTTTGGCAGTGTCAAAATTCTCATCGACTACATAGACCGCTGCGGTATCGCCGCGTTTCACAAATCGACCAACCGTAGTTTCGACCGGGCCAAACTGCCCATTCTCCGTTTTCTGATATTCTTTGCCAACCCACAACTCGCCGACCGATTCGTCCCCCTTTTGGAAACGGAGAATTGAGGCCATTGTCCCCTCTCCGTTGGTCTCGTCTGTATCCGCCTCTTTGATCGGGCTGAGCAATCCCACTCTCCCTAGCTTCGACTCACCAACCGGGACTTCCTGCACAATTCCCAAATCAAAGACCGAGCGCAACAACTCACCAACCTTTTTGGGATCCGCTAAGTACCCGTTCCGTTCACGAACACTCCATCCATTCTCTCCTCGGTCCAAATTCAACTCTCCTTTAGGCGTAATGAGATTCACTTGGGAAATATCGTTGATTGGAAAGCTCTTGAACATCCGGTCTTTCCCAAACGTCCGATCCGGTTTCTCAATATTGCTTTCGTAAGCCCCTCGGAAGACGAGCACGAGCAGCAGCAAGACCACGAAAACGCCGCCGAGTTTTAGAAGTTGGTTAGAATTCACGATGTACGGTGCTTGTTAGGTAGTGAAATGAATGGTGCTCTACTTTGCCGCCATTCTACTAAGGCGCTTTCCGTAGAGAATGAGTCCCACAGCCACAACCGCGAGGGGCACGAGGGAGATATTAAGAATCTTCAAGACCGTCACAAAACTTTCTTTCCGCCGTTTCAACTCCTTGCGCAGCTCTCTGACGGCAAGACTCGATTTGTATTCTTCCTCACGAAGATTCGCGATCATGTCTTGGTCGATCGCGCTTTGGTCGATTACGATCATTCCGCCACCGTCGCCGGTGTCCTGAATACTTAGGGCCTCTTGAAGCTTCTGACTGACTTCGTCGCGCTGCTTTTCGAGCTTCTCAATCCGCTCAATCATCTGGGCTTCGGCTTTCGCCTGCATCTCATTCAATTTGGTAAACGGCCGCCGAGTAGATGCACGGCTGCGAAGACTGATCAAATGGCCTGATTCGTCCGACAAGACCTCGATCAGGTTCTGAAAGAGCCCTAGATTCTGGTTGAGAGGCTGAGCGTACCCTGGGATCGGCAATTGACGGACAGAGAATTGGTCGAAAATCATGTCCACATCCGCTACCAGAATGACGATTCCGTCTTCCACGGACTCCTTCAGGGTTGTTTCCTCCTTTTCTTCAGAGCCCTCAGCCTCGTTTCCCTCTTCCTCCGGAACTTCGGCTGCATTGGGATTTCCATCCGGAAAGGCAGATTTGAAAGAACCACTTAATTTCGCAACCAAATCATAGGCTTTGTCAGTTGGTCGAAAGTCTCTCTCCAATTGATCGAGCCCTGACGGCTCTGCCTCGAACGAGTTTACCAGTTGGGTCTGAGCTGAAGAACGGATGAGCGACTCCAACTTCAACCCGGTTGGCGCACTGATACTGAACGCACCGGGAAAAGGCATGTAGATATCGACCATTTGAGAGGTAATCACATCATCCTGGTTCATCGCCTCTTGCCCGAGAGAAAGAAGGGTCGGTAAGAACCGATTTTGGTCAATCTCCGTTCGAAACGCCGCATCAGCGAGAACTTGGCTACTCTGATACTCAACCCCCCAAGCCTCGAAAAGCGTCGGCAGATCAGACGATGGAAGCGGCCCCGTTGCTGGTGGCGGACCGCCAAACGGGTTCTGCTGCTGAGGAGGCGTCAGAGCACGCGCTGAATAGAACAGTGGATCAACGGCGGCAATGACCGTACCACCTCCCAGCAGATACTGATCGATCGCAAATTCACCGACCTCCGTGATGTCATATGGATGGAGGACGAGAAGCACATCGGTATCTTCAGGAATGGACTCCGTGCTTGCCGGGATGGTCTCCACATCATAGTCGGCTTCCAGTTGCCGATAAAAGAACCATGCGGGAGCTGGCCCGGCCTGAAAATTGCCGCCCGAAAACCCTCCGGCGATGTTCATCCCAGTCATGATCCGAAGCTTCGGCCTTTCGTCTTGATAGACCCGCGCGATCGCGTTCGTGATGTCATACTCGAGAAGTTCTTCCCGGTTAGGGTCGATGTAGGGAATGATTTCCTTTTTGTCGATACACTCCACTACCAACCCCATGTAAAGCTGGCCTTTTTGACCACGTAGGGGCTGAAGGCCTGCCATTTCAGCGGCATCCTCAGCGTTCGTATCCGGTTCTGGGTTCAGCTTTTCAAAGATGATATTACCACGCCCGAGTTTTTTATACTCCAAGAGCCGATCCTCGACGGCTTTCGCCAAATTTCGCTCGACAGGAGTCATCATGTCCCGGTTGTCCGTCACAAAGTAGCGGATCTTTACCGGTGTATCCAGTTCGCGAACGATCGCCTTCGTCCCCGGCGACAGCGTGTAAATATTGTGTTCGGTGAGGTCAAAGCGGACCGGAAGAAAGCTAACCAGCCCATTCAAAACCAAAATAATCGCCAAGACGACCAAAATTCCGGCAAACGAAAGGACGTCGTCCCGTTTTGGATCCCCCAGAGCGGATTGAATGTTTTTTAGAATTTCATTCATGGTAAGTGCAGGTTCGAGATACTTTGATTTAGGCGCGTTGGAGCCTCAGAACCACCGCCGTTGAGAAGAGACAAAAAACGATAATCGAGAGGAAATAGAAGAGGTCTGCTCCCAGGATAATCCCCTTATTCATCTCTCTGAAGTGGTTCCAGAAACCCAGATTGGTAAGGGACTCTGAAAGCAGGTTTCCAAGCGCCGGAAAGTTCGCAAAGATGGACCCTCCGAATTCCGCAACCGGAGGGAACCCGATAAACATCATCATCCCACTGATCAGCACGGCAATCAGGAACGCAATGACCTGGCTACGAGTGAAGGCCGAAACCGCAGAAGTGATTGCAAGACAGCTGGTGGCCAGCAAAAAGCTGCCCACATAACCACTCAACATCGGACCCCAATCAGGATCGCCGAGGTATTCCATCGTCAACACGGCAGGGAAAGTACAAAACAAGGCGGCCCAGATCACCACCGTGGCTGCCAAAAATTTCCCAACAATCGCATGCCAGGTGGCGATCGGCATCGTGCTCAGGAGTTCAATCGTTCCCTGCCGCTGTTCCTCAGACCACAACCGCATCCCGATTGCAGGCGCAACAAAGATAAAAATCCAGGGATGGAAGGAGAAGAACGAGTCAGTCAACGACGCGTCACCGCGTTCGATAAACCCTCCCAACGTAAATGATAGCACCATCGCCAGCACCGAAAAAACGAATACGCAGACGTAGGCGATGGGAGAGTAGAAGAAACTCTGCAATTCCCGAACAAACGTTGTCTTAATCCCGCGAGGCAGAACGTTCCAAATGATATAACGGGCAATTCCTGCCACGATCGCGACCGGCGCCAAAAAATAGAAGATGAGAAGAATTCCTTTCATGATGAAAATCCAGCTTGAGAATGGTGGCTGAAATCAGGCCTTGGAAACATCGGTCGTCGTCAGACTCCGGAAGACGTCATCCAGTTGCCCTTGCTCGACCGACAATTCCTCGACAGTTAACGATTTTTCGACACAAAGCTGAAAAACCGCGGGCGAGAGGGCTCCGTTCGATTTTGCTTTGGGATGGATGCGCAGCGCGAGGAAGTCATCTTTCGATTCCAGAACGTCAACGGAGTCTGCTTCTTTGATCCGCATGATCCCATCCCGTAGTCCGTCCGTACCTTTGCCACGCGCCCTGAGAACGATGGCACCCGCATCTGCGGAACGCGCTTTCAACTCAGCTGGCGTTCCATTCGCAATCACCTTACCGCGGTCGATAATAATCGCTCGTGAGCAAACCGCTTCCACCTCTTCCAAAATGTGGGTCGAAAAAATAATCGCTTTGGTTTCTCCCAATCGCTTCAACAGGCTCCGAATCTCATGCTTCTGGTTCGGGTCCAAACCATCCGTCGGTTCGTCAAGGATCAAAATCGGTGGATCGTGGATCAATGATTGGGCCAGACAGGTGCGGTGCCGGAAGCCTTTGGAGAGTGTATCGATACTTTGGTGGAAAACCGGTTGGAGAAAGCAGAGTTCCACAACGTGGTCGATCGCTTTCGACTTCGCAGAACCGTCTAATCCGCGGATCTCCGCCGAATAGGCCAAGAAATCACGCACGGACATATCATTGTAGAGAGGTGCCGACTCAGGAAGGTATCCGATTTTCGATTTGGCACCGATTTCGTCATCAAAAAGGCTGACGCCCGCAATCGTGATAGATCCTTCGGTTGGCGGGATGAAACCGGTGATCATCCGCATCGTCGTAGACTTTCCGGCACCATTGGGCCCCAGGAAACCAAGAACTTCGCCCTTGCGAACTTCGAACGCGATGTTGTCGACTGCGACCTTGGGGCCGAATCTTTTCGTGAGGTTTTTTACTTCAATCATTCTAGCAAAACGCAGTTTTCACAGTGGTGAAAAGGAAATTGCCAAAACTCAAGTTCAATAAGCAGCGCTGGAAGAAATAGTGATCTTCCCATCGTTTTCAAGCAAAAAATCCCCTTCTCCTGGCACTTGCACAAAGCACAAGTCCATCGGAAAGACTTCCCATGCGCTTGGTTTCTTGGAACGTCAACGGTATTCGATCTGCTATGGATAAAGGGTTTCGCGAATTCGTGGAAGCCGACCCGCCCGATGTTCTCTGCCTCCAGGAAACCAAGGCCACCCCCGAACAGGTGGATTTGGGCTGGGCGGATGAGCTGGGCTATCAGCGCATTTGGAACTGTGCGGAAAAAAAAGGGTATAGCGGAACGTCCATTTGGAGTCGCTCGGAAATCCTCTCTAGCGAGCTAGGGATCAACTTCCCGGAGCATGATACGGAAGGCCGCGTGATCACGGCAGATCTCGGCTCCTTTCAATTGGTCAATGTTTACACTCCGAACTCGCAGCGCGGTCTTACCCGGTTGGATTACCGACAGCGTTGGGATGAAGCCTTTCTCGATTATCTTCTGGCCCTCGAAGCAAAAAAGCCCGTTGTCTTTTGCGGAGACCTCAATTGCGCCCATGCAGAGATCGACTTGGCCAATCCCAAGTCGAACAAAAAAAATGCCGGATTCACGATGGAGGAACGGGCTGGATTAACCCGCATCCTCGACAGCGGTTTCCATGATTCTTTTCGAGAACTCCATTCAGAACCTGACAACTACACATGGTGGACCTACCGAAGCAACGCCCGCGAACGCAATATCGGCTGGCGAATCGATTACTTCTGTGTTTCGAAGGCGCTCAAGCCAAAAATCACTGCGGCCGGTATTCTCGACACCGTTTTGGGCTCAGATCACTGCCCGGTCGAACTCACTCTGGGCGAATCGTGAAGCAGAAATCGAATACTGAATTTGAGCGCGGCGTAAACCTGTCCCACATTCCCCAATGATACCCTTTGCCGCTGGCTCGATGTCCGTCCCCGAAAACGGCTCCTGGGCCCTGCTTGTGACCTATTTCGTCCTTGCCATCGGGGTATCGTTTTTTTGCTCGGTCTGGGAGGCGGTTTTACTGAGTGTGACGCGGCCGTATATCGCGAATTTGAAGAACCAGCGCCCTGCCCCGGGATTAATTCTCGAAACGATGAAGGCGAATATCAGTCGCCCTCTGACTGCGATTCTGACCCTCAATACGGTAGCCCACACGGTCGGTGCCATGGGTGTGGGTGCCCAAGTCGCAGCCCTGTCCGGAGGCGGTCCATGGGAAGCGTTGGCGGGGGCGGTCATGACCCTGGCGGTGCTGATTCTTTCAGAGATCATTCCCAAGAATCTCGGGGCAAGGCATTGGCGCGCCTGGGGACCATGGGTCGCGGTTGCGCTCAATGGATTGACCAACGTGATGGGGCCCTTCATTTGGTTGATCGAGCTCTTCAACAAAGGGGGGCACCACCAAGATACCTTTAGCCGGGAAGAACTTGAAGTCATGGCGGAGATGGGCCGACGGGAAGGCAAGCTCCAAGAGGACGAATCACGAATCCTTCGCAACCTCCTTCAGATGCGTGATTACACCGTGGAAAACGTCATGACTCCCCGAGTCGTCGTTTTCGCCCTCCAAAAAGAATCCACCATCGGGGAATTCATGGAACACCACGGCGAAACCGCCTTTTCAAGGATTCCGATCTACGGGGAAAATTTGGACGATGTTCAGGGATTTGTTCTGAAGAACGATGTCTTGCTCGCTGCGGCGAAGGACTGTCACGAAATGAAGCTGGAAGATCTCTCCCGCAGCCTTCCATCGCTTCATGATATGACCAGCCTAACGATGGCATTCAAACACATGATGTCGAACCACGATCACATCGCGATGGTTCTTGATGAATTTGGCGGCCTCGAGGGGCTCGTCACCATGGAAGACGTTGTCGAAACCCTGCTCGGCCTCGAAATCGTCGATGAGGTCGATACGAAAGAAGATATGCAGGAATTCGCGCGCACCCTTTGGAAAAAGCGAGCCAATCGAATGGGAATCCAACTGCAAGAGCCGGTGGTCACCGCCAAGGCGGGAAACAACGGCCAAAAAGATTCGTGAAGATCGGACTCCTCGGCGCAGCCTGGTTTGGTCGAACGGCTCACCTGGAGAATCTGGTTCGCATTGATGGTCTGACACCGACAGCTGTCAGTAGCCGAAGCGAGGCGAGCCTTCATGCCTCTCAAGCCATTGTCGGATCGGACTTGGAGACGTTTACCAATTGGAGAGACGTCCTCCAGGTTGAGGAAATCGACGCCGTGATCATCGCCCTTCCCAATCACGAACACCATGCAGCTTGTCTGGCCGCGTTCGAGGCGGGTAAGCACGTTCTCTGTGAAAAACCGCTCGGGCTCACTCTTCATGAGTGCAACGAGATCATTGCCGCCTCTTCCGCAGCAGGAAAGATCCTCCAGATTGGTCATGAAATGCGGTTTCAACGCTTGTACCAACAAGCCAAAGCGATGATCGATGGCGGATCAATTGGCGAATTGGAGCTAATGTGGTGTCGAGAATTCCGTGGCCCCATGCGCACGGGTTGGCGCTCCCAGGAAACTTTGACCGGAGGGATGATTCTCGAGAAAAACTGTCATCATCTGGATCTCTTCAATTGGATGATCGGTCAGCCACCGATTCGTGTCGCCGCGATGGGAGGTCGAAATGTCCTGCTGGACCGCGAAGTCTTGGATAACGCCCAAGTCCTCATCGAATACGAAGGTGGGAAGCGGGCAACCCTCGAAGTCTGTCTTTTTGCTCCGCAGGGAGGCGATTGTGAGCTGGGAGCGGTCGGTGACCTTGGGCGAATCGACACCATGAATCAGGCCCTCAGCCTGGTCCATCATCGCTTCGATACCAAGGAACACGAGGAGATGAGAATTCCTGAGTCTGATGAAGAAGCCCATTTTGTGGATTCCTCAGGGAGAGTGGATCGAGGGATTCGCCCGGAATTGGAACATTTTTTGGAAAGTTGCCAAACCGGGAGACAGCCGCTGACGGATGGTGCATCGGCTCGCATGAGCGTCGCGGTCTGCCTCGCGGCCCAGGAATCGATTCGGCGTCATGAGTTTGTCGAACTGAGCGAAATTTTAGACGGCTCCTCACCCAACGCTTCAGAATAGGCTTCCGAAGCCGGTTTCTTCCCGTTTTCGCCGCTCAGCTGGGATTCTAAATTGGGTTCAAAGTCTAACCGAACTTTCGCTCCAATGAATTTTCGTGTCAAAAGCGTCGATTTGTGTAAAGTGATCGAATCACAAGGAGCATCTGACCATCCAACGGCTTATCAAATCCTTCCTCCCTACCTCGACATATGGCTACTAATTCTGGACTGCGCCCCCTGATTGCTTCCCTTTGCATCAGCGGAATCTTCCTTTCCCACGCAACAGCCGTCGAGTATGGCCAAGTTGCCGCGAAAGTTGCAACTCTCCTTCAACACGAGCATTACAACGATCAGACGATCAATGACGACGTCTCCCGGGAGTTGCTGGAAAACTACCTCGATTTCCTCGACGGAGGGCGACTTTATTTCCTCCAATCGGATATCGACGCGTTCAAGGCTCGCTACGAAACTCGATTGGACGAGAAGTTGCTCCTCCAAGACATTTCGCCAGCTCTCGACATCTATTATATCTACACGGATCGCGTTATTGATCGGATCAATTGGATCAAAAATGTTCTCAAGACCAAAGAGTTCACCTATGATTCGGATCGCCACATGCAGATGAGCCGACGTGATTTGGGTTGGCCGACCAATGCTGCGGAAGCTGACCAAATTTGGTTCAACATCGTGGAGGGCGAAATGCTTCAAGAAACGCTTCGACGGGAAATTCCGGTCGACGAAAAAGTGCGGGAAGAGTTGGCGCAAATGGATGATCCCAAAGAACTCGTGCGCAAGCGCTACGAGCGAATTCTCGACTCTCTCAAGGATAACACCACCGAGGACATCGCCGGATTCTACCTGAAAAGCTTGTCGCACACCTACGATCCCCACTCCGACTATTTTACCCAATCGGAGTACGAGAATTTCCAAATTCAAATGTCGAAAAACCTTCAAGGGATCGGGGCCTTGCTCAGTGTCACGGACGAAGGATATGCGGAGATTCGAGGGTTAGTCGTCGGTGGGCCCGCTCATCAGGGCGGAGAGCTTCAAGTGGGCGATAAGATCATTGGAGTTGGTCAAGGCCAGAAGGGAACGCTCACTGATATCAAGCACATGAAGCTGCAGAGCGTGGTTGATCTCATCCGGGGGAAAAAGGGTTCACATGTGCGGTTGAAATTGATCCCGAACGGTGAAGATCCTTCGGCCACTTCCGTGATCACGATTAGACGGGACCAAGTCGATCTCAAAGAGAGCCTGGCTCGCGCTGAGTTGATCGAGACTAAGGCTCCTGATGGCCGCACGGTCCGTCTCGGCTGGATTGATCTCCCTTCCTTCTACAGTGACATGCAGTCGGGTCAAACCAGCGTAACGCGTGACACCAAACGACTCCTGCTCCGGTTGAAGGAAGAGAAGATCGAGGGTCTGATTTTGGATCTTCGGCAGAATGGAGGAGGTTCTTTGGAAGAGGCGATCAATCTCACGGGTTTGTTTATCCCCAAGGGACCCGTAGTTCAATCAAAAGACAGCCGTGGTAACGGTGAAGTCAAAGTTTCGCAGGCAAGGGTTCCTGTTTATGACGGTCCCATGGTGGTTTTGACCAGCAAATCCAGTGCTTCCGCCAGTGAAATTCTGGCTGCCGCATTACAGGACTACCGCAGGGCAGTTGTGGTCGGTGAAAAGTCCACTTTTGGTAAGGGAACGGTCCAGCAACTTCTTCCGGTAACAACCAGTGGGTTTTCCCTCTTATTGCCCGGTAATTCCAATCAAGCTGGTGCGTTGAAGCTCACGATTCAAAAATTCTACCGGATTGCGGGGGGCTCGACTCAACAAAAGGGTGTCATTCCGGACATCGTTCTTCCTTCCATTACTGATGCGATGGAATTGGGCGAAGCATCGCTGAAGAACCCCCTTCCTTATGACGAAATGGAGCGCGAGGACTATGCCCTCTTCCGGAAGGATCCGTTGCCGGTCGATTTATTGAGCAAGAACTCTGAGGCCCGCAGAGCGGATGATGTGGATTTCCGATGGATTGCCTCTGAAACCAAGCGGTTTTTGGAACGCAAAGAATCCAACAAAATTTCTCTCAACAAAGAGACCCGAAAAGCCGAGATCAAAGACGAAGAGGCTAGAGACGAACAACGGAGGGAAGACTTGAAGGCTCGGTTTGCGGCGATCAAAGCCAAAGAAAAGGGCCTTTTTACGAACTACAGCATTACGTTGGATCGGGTTGATGAAGCTGAGCTGAGGCTCTTGTCAGAAGTTTCAGCCCAGGAGTTGAGTGGAATGATGACGGATCTGGCAGAGAAAGATGCCGAAGCGAAAGCGCTGGAGCCACCACATGGTTTTGGCCCGGTGAAGCGGGAAGCAATCGACATTCTCTTGGATTTCATCGCCGTGGAGAAATCTGGCAACAAGGCGATTACGGCTATCCAGGGCAAAGTCGAGAGTGCTCCTAACTAAGGGCTTGTCACAAAATAAGTTTACGAGATCTGCTTGCCTTCCGACCCGTCGCCAGCGTTGGGATTTAGCTGATTTAGGCCACTAAACTCCGCTCAAATCCGCCTTGGCGACAAGTCGGAATCCTGCGCATCTCACGGAAGCTTATTTTGTAACGAGCCCTAAGGCATCGAGAAGAACTCCGCAGTTCTTGGTTGTGGAGAGGTGGAATCAAGGCTCAATGGTGTTGGGCTAGTCGCCTTGCTGCTCAGTAGCGGAGACCTCTCTCGGTCAAGGAATGGGTGGCTTGCGGCCAGCCCGGATTAACTGCCAAGCCATCCGAAGATGCCGAAAGACACCTCCCTTCAAAAGATACTTCTCATTGGATCCGGACCGATCGTCATCGGCCAAGGATGCGAATTCGACTACTCCGGGGTACAGGCTTGCAAAGCCCTGAAAGAAGAGGGCTACGAAGTCATACTCGTAAACTCGAATCCGGCCACGATCATGACCGATCCGGAGTTTGCCCATCGGACTTATATCGAGCCCATCACCGCCGAAATGGTCGAGAAGATCATCGAACGGGAGAAACCGGATGCCTTGCTGCCCACTCTTGGTGGTCAGACCGGGCTCAACACCAGCATGGAATTGGTCGAAAACGGTGCCCTGGAACGGCATGGCGTTCGTCTTATCGGTGCCAATGCGGAGGCGATCGCCAAAGGGGAAGATCGGCTTCTTTTCAAGGAGGCGATGCTGAAAATCGGTCTGGACCTCCCTCACAGCGGCGTCGCTCACACTATCGCTGAAGCCTGGAAAATCTCGGCGGAGATCGGAAAATTTCCCCTGATTATTCGGCCTGCATACACGCTGGGAGGAAGCGGCGGAGGAATCGCCTACAATAAACAAGAGTTTGAGAGAATCGTCACCCACGGCCTGGATTTGAGCCCCGTTACGGAAGTCTTGGTCGAAGAATCGCTCCTTGGTTGGAAAGAGTATGAGATGGAAGTGATGCGGGATCGCAATGACAACTGTGTCGTCATTTGCTCGATCGAGAATTTCGATCCGATGGGAGTTCACACCGGTGATTCGATCACCGTGGCCCCCGCTCAAACCCTGACGGATCGCGAGTATCAAATCATGCGCGATGCGTCCTTCGCTGTCATTCGAGAAATCGGAGTCGAAACCGGTGGATCGAACATTCAATTCTCCGTGGACCCCGAGACCGGTCGAATGATTGTGATCGAGATGAATCCTCGGGTGTCGCGCAGTTCCGCCCTGGCATCGAAAGCTACCGGTTTCCCCATTGCGAAGATCGCGGCAAAACTCGCTGTCGGTTACACCCTCGACGAACTTCCAAACGACATAACCAGGGAAACTCCGGCGAGTTTCGAACCCACGATCGACTACGTGGTGACGAAAATTCCGCGGTTCACCTTCGAGAAATTCCCGGATGCGGACGCGACCCTCACCACCCAAATGAAGAGTGTGGGTGAAGCTATGTCGATAGGACGCACCTTTAAAGAGTCGCTCCAAAAGGCCCTACGAAGCCTCGAAACCGGACGATTCGGTTTTGGGGCCGATGGGAAGGACGCTTCTGCCTCGCTGGAAGAGATCCGCGCCAAGCTGACAACCCCCAATGCGGAACGTATTTTCTACATTCGCAGCGCCTTCAAAATGGGGTTGAGTGTTGAAGACGTCTTTGGCTTAACCAAGATTGATCCTTGGTTCTTGCGGCAGCTCGAGGAGATTTCGCTCGCGGAAAAAGGCATCGCGGACGCTTATCCCGAGAGTCTCAAGCACGCGAAAAAGCTGGGGTTCAGCGATCGGCAAATCGCGCATTTGACCGGACAGAGCGAAACTCAGGTTCGCGAAGAACGGGAGGCGCAGAAATTGATTCCAACCTATCGCCTTGTCGATACCTGTGCCGCTGAGTTTGAAGCCGCCACTCCGTATTTTTACAGCACCTACGGCATCGAAAACGAGTCTCGGGACGGCGACAAGCGAAAAATCATGATCCTGGGCGGTGGACCCAACCGAATCGGCCAGGGAATCGAGTTCGACTATTGCTGCGTGCACGCCGCCTTCGCGCTCAAGGAAATGGGATTTGAGACGATCATGGTCAATTCCAATCCCGAGACCGTTTCAACCGACTATGACACTAGCGACAAGCTCTACTTTGAGCCTCTGACGCTTGAAGATGTGCTCAACATCCATCGGCAAGAAGAATGCTGGGGCGTCATTGTCCAATTCGGAGGCCAGACTCCACTGAACTTGGCGGCGGCGCTGGAGGAGAACGGAGTAAAGATCATTGGCACGTCACCAAAGAGCATCGAGTTGGCCGAAGACCGGAAGTTCTTTAGTGCCCTCCTCGATAAATTGGGGCTAAAACAAGCCCCCGCAGGAACGGCCATTTCACCAGACGAAGCGGTCGCCATCGCCGGGGAAATCGGCTACCCCGTGTTAGTTCGCCCCAGTTTCGTCTTGGGAGGTCGCGCCATGATGATCGTTTACAATGATCGTGACCTCATGCAATACATGCAGAACGCCACGGAGGTCAGCCCTGATCGTCCCGTGCTCATTGATCGGTTTTTGGAGGATGCCACAGAGGTCGATGTCGATGTGATCTCCGATGGCGAGACAACGGTCGTTGGCGCAATCATGGAGCACATCGAAGAAGCGGGAATTCACAGTGGAGATAGTGCATGCGCCATTCCTCCCTACTCCCTGAGCGAGGCCATCAAGGCCGAAATTAGCCAAGCGGCCAAGGGGTTAGCGATCGAATTAAAGGTCCGTGGGTTAATGAACATTCAGTTCGCGGTGAAAGACGAAGAACTCTTCGTGATCGAGGTCAATCCTCGCGCCAGCCGCACGGTTCCGTTTGTCAGCAAGGCGATCGGAGTCCCGTTGGCGAAGTACGCAGCCAAGATCATGACTGGAGAGACGACCCTGAAAGAACTCGGGTTTACCGAAGAGATCATTCCAGAACATTTCAGCGTCAAAGAAGCCGTTTTCCCCTTCGTCAAATTCCCCGGGATTGACATCAGTTTGGGACCGGAAATGAAGTCGACGGGAGAGGTCATGGGGATTGACTCTGATCCAGGGATCGCCTTCGCCAAAGCCCAAAGCGCAGCCAGCGCGCCCCTTCCGGTGGGCGGCAACATCTTCGTGAGCGTCAAGAATCGAGACAAGACCGCGATGATTGAGATTGCCCGCGCCTACACCGAACTGGGTTTTCACCTCTTCGCGACCCAGGGAACCGCAAAGGCACTTTCCGATGCGGATGTGCCGGTCACACCTCTTTTCAAACTGGGCGAGGGTCGCCCCAATGTTCTCGATATGATCGCCAATGGCGAAATCTGTCTGGTGATCAATACCCCTTCCGGGCGGAAACCTCGCGAGGACGAAAAGATGATCCGAAGTGCGGCTGCTTCCGAACGGATCCCCATTTTCACGACCTTACGAGGGGCGAGTGCCAGCGCCGCCGCGATTCGGGCTCTGCAGAAGCAGGAAGTGACCGTTAAAGCCATTCAGGAGTATCACACCAGTTAGGATCACGACGCTTCCCACGATGATTTCCGATCCACTCGATCTGACCCCAGAAACCCCCTGGAACGATACCGTTTGGGCTCACACGACGGAAGATTCCCTCACCGATCATACGACGCCTGCCCGTCTCTGTGTCGCCACCTTGCTTCCGTTTAGGGAAGGGAAGCCGGACTGGGACGGCTTTGAACGTAGCATTGCCTGGATGCTACGCTGCGGCGAGCGTTACGGAGTGGAGATGGCTTTCGTCCTCAATGCGGACACGGGCTACATCTTCAATCTCTCGCTCGCACTCTACGAGGAGGTGATTGAACGTTTCCGAGCCGCTTTTCCGCTGCCGAAAATCATTTGCGGGGTGACCGCCGTTGGTGCCTCGGGTGAGACATTTCATCCAGAGTGGTACTTTCCCCAAGTCGACATCTGTCAACGATTCGACAATGCCGAAGCCATGCTGATGACTTCCCGGCAATTGAATGGGCTCTCTTCAGAACCAAGACGCGATGCCTATTTCAACATCGCTGAACACCTCACGATCCCAGGAATCGTTCACGCCCTTGAGCCCGCCTTTGTCCCTTGGGCCAGCCCGTTTGATCCCTGGCTACTGCACCAACTCGCGGGTCACGAAAAGTTCATCCGCGGAAAAATTTCGCCCCTCGACGCGCCTGATTTTTTGTATTGGGCAGCGCTGTGTGGCGCCCGGAAGTTGGCTTTCGCACCCCATAGCGGGGATGATTTTGGAATCGCCTCGGCGATTCGGCTCGGGTTGCCGCTCCTAATTGGGGCGGGCGTTTCGGCTTGTCCGCTGATTTGCGCTGCTCGGAAGCTATGGCTGGAAGAGCATTTTGACACCCGAGTCTACAAGCTCTTCGAAGCCTTCCAATCGTTCGAAGACCTCGTCTTTCGCTTGGATGAAAACGGAAGCGCTGCGGCTTACAAGCACAGCACCGCCGTTTGTTTAAACTTGATGGGCTTGATCGCGACTTCGGAGATTCATCCCGACTGCACCGACCTCAGGAGCGGTGACGAAGAATCGCGAATGCGAGAAGCGCTCATTCGGCCGATGCGAATTGCAAAACGATTGGGTATTCCCGAATTCTCGCTCGCTTAGCCGTTATCGAAGCACCAAGCGGCTGGTTCCATTCGGCTGTTTCTCCACGTTGATCTGGGTGGAGACCCGTTCTTTGAGAACATCGACGTGGGAAATGACACCAACGGTCTTGTGGCTCTGCCGAAGCCCTTCCAACGCGGAAATGGCGATTTCCAGGGAGTCGGAATCGAGCGAACCAAACCCCTCATCGATGAACAACGAATCAATCCGGACGTTTCTGCCTGCCAGGTCCGACAGGCCAAGCGCCAGAGCCAAACTTGCCAAAAAGCTCTCACCCCCGGACAAACTGGCCATTGGCCGTGTCACGCCTGCCTGGAAACGATCTTCGATCTGGAGTTCCAGTTCTTCCCCATCGCGGCGAACCAACTGATAGCGTTCCGACAGGCTGGAGAGGTGCTTGTTGGCATGCCGAATCAATAGATCCAAGGAGATACCCTGAGCATACAGCCGAAACTTTTTCCCTCTCGAATCTCCGATCAGTTCGTGGAGACACCGCCAAGTGTCCAGCTTCGCTCGCTCCTCTCCCAATTGCCGGGCGAAACGAACCGAAAGCTCACGATTCTTCGCATCGCGTTTGAGCAATTCGCGCAGATTCGCCAACTGTTCGCTCAATTCATCAAACCGCTGGCTCACTGCGTTCAGCTCGGTGCCCACCTTCTCAAAGGCCTCTCCTTCAGGAATATTCGCGACCCGAAGCTTCGCGATTTGCTCGGCCACCGTATCAAGGCTTCCCTTCAATCGATCCCGAGCCTCGTCCAGCCTGAGTTTCAACGCTTGAGCCGTGGCTTCATCGGCTTCGCTCAAACGCGCTTCTCGAAGCTCAGCGAGAGTAGCAAAGGGAGAGCCAGCCAGTTTCTCGACCAGGAGATTTCCGCGGCTCTCTACATCTTCAACCATGGCTTCCCGGTTCTTCGAACGCTCTTGGTGCCCAGCGGCTGAGGTTTCGACCTCCTGTTCCCGCTCGCGGAGGTCAACCAGGGCCATTTCTAAATCCTGCCAATCGCCCCTCAAAAGCTCAATGTGATCTGGTAACGCAACCTCAAGGCAGCGTTTCTGGAGCGGTTCTGACGCTTTTTGAAGGTTCGCCAACTTTTTGGTGAGTTCGTTCTCCGTCGCCTGAGCCTGCTTCCATCCATCAACGGCATTGCGAAGCGCATCTTGCTGGGCTCGAAAGCGCTCGGAGCGGCCTTCCAAGCGTTGCCATACTTCCATCTCTTCACCTGCTTCCGCGACCCTTGTGGAAAAAGGCTTCAACATCTCCTCCAGGACTCGAGTCGCTTCTGCAGCCTCAGATTCCGCTTTCATCCAGGTGACAATCCGACGGGAATCCTCCAACTCTTGAAGCTCTTGGGTCTGCGCTTCGATCTGATCCTCGCTGGCAATAAAGGCATCTGACAAGGAGCCCCGATCCGTCTCACTCAATCCCAATTTCTGAGCCTCTTCATCGATCGACTGGCAGAGTTGTTTCGACTCCACCTCACTTTGGGTGTGATTGCCTCGGTGTTGTTCCAGCTCGACCTCGGCTTTGGTCAACGAAATTTGAAAGGACTGAAACGTGGAACTGGCGACATTGATCTTTCGCTCGGTTTCGGCCAATTTCTCCTCCAGATCAGAGAGTTCAGAACCTGAATCCTGGCTCTGGACGAAGGGATGTTCCAACGCTCCACAAAGGGGACATTCTTCGCCAGGTTTCAGATTCGCCCGATGCGCTTCCAAACTCGCGATTTGCTGGGACTTGAGGAGGCTTTCCCGATAGGCCTTCTGCAATTCGACCAAGCCTTCCCGAATTTGCTGCTGGCCGTTGAGGTTTTCTCGACACTCTTTCGCTTGGCCCTCCAAGACCTTCATCCGATCACTCAGTTGGCGAATTCGGGTTGCGAACTGTTCCCACATTTTCGCCCGCTGCTGCAAACTCGCCAGTCGAGCCCGCCGATCCAGAAGATGGTCGAGCCGCTGTCGGCGCCTCTTTTCGTCGCCACCTTGCAGAAATTGATCAAGATTCTCTTTCGCTTCCTCTAAGCTCCCGGGGAGTTTCATCCCGGCCATGTCCGGCTCAAGCTCTGCTCGGTTTCGGCGAGATCCTTCCAGTCGGGAAAGCTCCACTTTCAAATCTGGCAATGCTTTGCCGAGTTCGGAGTCGATCGCGTGGGTCTCAATCCACTGGCTGAGTTCCTTCCGGAGCGCTTCGCATTGCGCCGAACCGACCTTAGCCGACTCCCGGGCCTCTCGTGTCTCGATCAATTGTTGGTCAACAAAGGCTGCGACTCCGTGCAGGGTGATGATCCAACGTTGGGTCGCTCCATCGAGCCTTCTTCGAGATTCTTCGACCTGCTCGGATTGAACTTTCGAGCGCTGTTCGGCCTGCTCGAATTGCGCCAGAGCGGGGAAGAACGGCTGAGCGGTTTGATGTCTCGTGAGCCTTTTCAACTGTGGCGTGGCTTCTTTGAGTTCCTGTTCGAGGGTTGATTGCTCCCTTCGCAGTTGCTGGTGCTTTTCTAAACAGACTCTCAGTTGCTTGGCTTCGGCCACTTGTTCGGCGAGTTCGGACCGTTTTTGCCGGATTTCAGTCCAAGCTGTCTCCAGGGTTCTCCGTTCCATCGTTTTCGCCTCGAGCTCGTCGGGATCGAGAATCGACATCTCGCTCTGCCGTTGCTCTGCTTGGCGCAATGCCCCTTCCCTTCTCCCAAACTCCTCGTGCAACAGTAGGCCAAGGCTGGAATACACAGCGGTTCGGGTGAGGCTTTCAAGCAGTTCCGCTCGTTCATCTGGTTTTGCTTTGAGGAACTTGGCGAACTCTCCCTGCGCGAGAAGAACCGAACGCGTGAAGCGGTTGTAGTCCAGACCACAGAGATCTTCGACCAAACGAGAGACGTCGCCGATTCTTTCGGCCAGCACTTTTCCATCAGCATCGTAGAGATACCGTCTAGCTGGCTGCAAGTTGCCTTCGGGATTTCCACGCGCTCTTCGTAGTTGCCAAGCTGCGCGAAACCTTCCTTTGGCCACTTCAAAGTCAATCTCAGCGGAACACTCGCCGGTATGCCGGCTCATCATGTCCTCGGGGTTCGGGCTTTCTCCATAACGGGCTGCACGCCCGTAGAGTGCCAGGGTAATCGCATCCAGAAGGGTGGATTTACCGGCTCCGGTTTGCCCGGTGATGGCAAAAATCCCCGAACTCCCGAGCGGCTCTGCTTCCAGATCCACTTCGTGAAGTCCCCGCAGGGAATTCAGGTTGTTCAGGCCGATACGCAGAATCTTCATGAAGACGACGCCACGGGAGTCTGGATGGGAAGGCCACTTAAGGACGTTCTCTCGCCCCCTTCGCGCTCCTGGTGTAGTTCCAACAGTTCGGCAAAGGCTGCGCGCAGAGCGACCTTGTCTTCTTCTGTCCCTGTGTCTTCACGAAGGCGACATTCGAAGATTCGGGACGGATCCGCCAAGAGATCATCGGCCTCCGTCTGATCGCGAAACTCGCCGAGCACAAAACTGGCTGAATCCCTTGTCCGCTTTCCAATCACTCGAACGATTTCGTAGGGTCGCCCGGTCGCCAGTTCCCGGACGTGCTCGTAGAGGTTCTCACCGGACCGCGGATCTTCGACCACGACCTCCACCCATGGGGTGAGTGGCGATTTGGGTGGTGTTTTCTCCTGAAGGTAGAGTTTCAACTCGTCACGCCTCAATCGCCATTGGATCAAACGACGCGGGAGCGGCAGGAGAACGCGATGATTGCCGGTGAGCCGACCCTCTTGAAAATCCAATACCCGGACTTCTTTTTCATCCGCAGCTTCGGTGAAACTTAAGGGAATCGGCGAACCCGAATAACGAAAATGATCGATTCCCGCCACCACTTGGGGGCGATGAAGGTGACCTAGAGCCAGATAGTCGATCGTGGTCGGAAACCGAGAGGCGCTGATGGTTCCAAGCCCGCCAACGTGGATTTCCCGTTCGCTCCCACCTTCCGCTTGCGGACAGGTCAAACTCCCCCCCGCCGTGAGGTGTCCGGTCGCCAAAAAGGCGGTCCCTCTTTGCTTCCACGGTTTGGCAAGCCGACTGGCTTTGGCATAAATCTTCGCCATTCCGGATACCAGTTGCTCCTGGATTTCGCCCGGAGACTCCCCCGGTTTTCCAGTTCGCAAGTCGCGATCTCGGAGAAAGGGAATCGCCGCAATTACGAGTTTGGGATCGTCCGCTGAAGGAAGTGGGATGAGGGTTTGCTCCACCTTTCCGGGCAGCTGCCCGATCACGTGAACTCGCATCGCTGAAAGCAGCTCTCTGGCGGACTCGAGATGAGACGGAGAATCGTGATTTCCCCCGACTACGACCATTTCACAGGTCGTTTCCCGGTAAAGCGTAGAGATGAAGTTGAAATATTGCCGAACTGCCGACTGAGGTGGGTGGGCGGAATCAAAAACGTCTCCGGCGACGATCAGGACGTCGATGGAGAATTGCTGGATCGAGCGCAACAAGGAGGCGAGAAACGCGGCGTGTTCTTCCGCGCGGGAAAGATCGCCAAGCGGCTTTCCCAAATGCCAATCAGCGGTGTGGAGCGCGCGATAGGCATTTGGTGATTTTTCGGGGATGTTGCTGAACAGATCGATGGCCCTAACAGACACAAAAACGATGGAATCGCAAATTCCCTTCGGACTCGGTTTGCGGTTGCGTGAGAACTTACTACTTACTAGCGTCCGCTTTATGAACCCCAAGCGCTTCTTCTTCTATCTCGCTCTCGCCCTTTCGCTCACCAGTCCAGGTTTCGCGGAGACTTGGGCCTACATTGGTACCTACACCAAGGGCGCAAGCGAAGGGATCTATCGATCCTCTTTAGATCTGGAGACCGGCATGCTTTCCGCGCCCGTTCTCGCTGCGAAAATCACGAGCCCTTCATTTGTCGCGATCCACCCTTCGGGCCACTATCTTTACGCCGTTTCTGAGGCTGGGAAGGAAGGCTCAGTGAGCAGTTTCCTGATTGAGGAAGATGGCTCGCTGACCCTTATCAATCAGCAACCATCGGGAGGCACTAGCCCTTGTCATCTCTCCGTGGACTCAGACGGGCGTTGTCTCTTGGTCGCGAACTACGGAGGAAGCTGCGCCTCGTTTCCCCTGCTGGCAGATGGGTCGATTGGAGAGGCGGGCTCAGTAATTCAGCATGAAGGAAGTAGTGTGGACCCAAAACGTCAGGCGGGCCCTCACGCTCATTCCATCAATGTGGATGCAGCCAACCAGCGCGCCTTTGCCGCCGACTTGGGCTTGGACAAGATTTTGATCTATGAACTCGACCGCGACAAGGGGACCCTTTCGGTCAACGATCCAGCCTTTCTCAAGACGCCCCCGGGAAGTGGACCCCGCCATTTCAGCTTTCACCCCGGCGGCAAATTCGCCTATGCGAATTTGGAAATGAGCCTGGAGGTGGCCACGATGAGCTACGATTCGGAGACCGGAGCGTTATCCTTGCTGGAAACTCTTTCTACCGTCGAAGAAGGAACCCCTTCGGCAGGAAATAGCACGGCGGAGACCTTGGTTCACCCAAGCGGAAAGTTTGTCTATGTTTCGAATCGTGGCCCCAATTCGATTGCGGCCTTTGCCATCGACTCGGAAACCGGAAAACTGACCTTGATCGAGCGGGAACCAACGTTGGGCAAGACCCCACGTGGTTTTGGGATCGACCCGAGCGGACAATTCATCGTCGTCGGGAATCAAAATTCTGATAATGTAATCGTTCTGCGGATTGATCCTTCCACTGGGAAACTGGAACCGACCGGAAGCGAAATCACGGTTGGGAATCCCGTCAATGTGCGCTTTTTGACCCGATAGCCGATTTCTCTCGAGCATTAACTGATCTCGTAGCGCTCTAAACGCTTGCGAAGCGTGCCGCGGGTAATCCCGAGGAGTCGCGCCGCATGAACTTGGTTTCCTTTCACACGTTCCATTGCGTGAATGGTCATTTCCCGTTCGAGCCACGGCAGAAGCTGAAGCACGTCATCGGCTTCAGCGGCGCGGAAGAGAGCCTGAACCGCCTGTTCTTTGGTGATCTCACCCACTGGGGCTGGCGCGGCTGGAGCAGCATCCGTGGAATTGGAAGGAGGCGCGGCCTTTTCGACCGGGGAGCTTTTCGCCGGTTCTGACTGTCGCGGAACCCGTCCCAACGGAATATCCTTTGAAAGCAAAACGTTGCTCGTCGCCAAAACACAAGCGCGTTGCATCGTGTTTTCCAATTCGCGAACGTTTCCGGGCCAATCGTATTCGGAAAGCAACTTCAAGGCGTCATCGCTCACCCGAATCGGTTCGCTGTGTCGGGTTTTCGCCAGTCTTTTCAAGAAGAACTCCACCAGTAGAGGAACGTCCTCCCGACGATCTCGCAACGGTGGGATATGAATCCGAACCACATTCAACCGGTAGAAGAGATCCTCGCGGAACTTCCCTCGCTCCACATCTCCTTCCATGTCTTTATTCGTCGCGGCTAAGATCCTGACATCGCTCGTCAGAGTCTGGTTTCCACCGACTCGGGAGAATTCGCCAAGTTGGAGCACCCGCAGAATCTTGCTCTGCACCGCCATGGGCATGTCGCCGATTTCATCGAGAAACAGGGTTCCGCCGTCGCATTGCTCAAACCTCCCGATCCGCTGCTGGCTCGCCCCGGTAAACGCCCCTTTTTCGTGGCCGAACAACTCGCTCTCCAGCAAATCAGCAGGAATCGCGGCGCAGTTGATCGCGACATATTCTTTCTTCGCCCGAGGGCTGAAACGGTGAATCGCACTGGCAACAATTTCCTTCCCACAGCCACTCTCGCCGGTGATGAGGACTGGCGCATCGGCGCGCGAAACTCGGCCGATCATCTTGAACACTTCCTGCATCGCGGGCGACTTCCCGATGATGCTTTCGTGATAATCGTCCGCGTTGACGTCTTCTTTGGGTGATTTTTTGAGCGACTCGACCCGAATTTCTTCATGGGCGCGGAGAACCGTCTCCACCACGGGACGCAGCTCATAGGCGAGCGATTCCTTCCGGAGAAAATCATACGCTCCCAGTTTCATCGCTTCAATCACGGCGCTGGTGGGCGGGAATCCCGCGGCCATCAAGACCATCGCGTTCGGATCAATATGGCGGATGCGCTTGAGCAGTTCCAAGCCGTTGTAGGGCCGAATCCGAAGTTCACAAATGATCAAATCATGCCCCATCTCTTGATAAAGTTTGAGTGCCTGCTCGGCATCTGGTGCCGTCGTCACGGACACGGTTGCAGCCGACAGATGCCCCTTGGCCCAGGCCAGGTAGTCTTCCTCGGGGTCGACGATGAGAATCGTTTGTTGGCTGTTCATAGGAAACGTCCCTATCAATCGTAGCGCAAAGCTTCGATTGCAAGGTTGTGGTTCCTGTTCCAACGGAGTTCTGTCATGTTTTTCTGTCATAGGACGAGAACCTGCCGGGAGCCGCACTATCGTGGTCAGAAGCCCTTAAACCTTCCAGACTTTCCGACTCATCTTGAAAGAGATACCGATAAAAACACGAGATTTGAGGGATTTCCAAATGTCCTGAGCCCACACCTTCCAGTATCTATGATCCGCTCTCTTTTTCTTCTCTTTAGCCTCGTCGTGGCCGCCCAAACCGAATTCTTCAATGACTTCGTCGAAGAACCGCACAACTACAACTCCACCGAGAAGCAAGATCCGATGAGTGTTCTGCTTCGGAAGGTCGAGCGCAAGGAAGTTGCTCCGCTGACCGAGCCCCACGGACGCCCGCTGTTGGAACGTCCTTTACGCGAATTGGACATCCCGGTTGAGTCTCAGGTCATGGTTTTTTCCCAAACCAGCCTGCAACGAAGAGCCGTTTCGCCCCAGAATCCCCGAGCGATTTACTTTAACGAGGAGAGGTTTATCTCGGTTGGATGCCGGGAGGGAGAATCGAGATCGGAAGTATCCACCCCTGGCTCGGCTCCGTGTTTCACTTCCAGCGCCCTCTCGACGATCTCGCAAACCCCGTTTTTGCGATTTCGAACAATTGCCTGGGTTGTCATGCCGGCAGCGCGACG
>CAYGQD010000042.1:0-38915 GCA_964351855.1 uncultured Verrucomicrobiales bacterium | reverse complement strand
GTAGCAGACTTGGGCGAGCCGACCGCCTTCGACAAAGAAGCGGTTCCAGTCATAGGCCGCGGCGACGAGGGATTTGGCGGCATTGAGGAAGAGGGTGAGGTAGAAGGGATAAACGAGGACGTTTTCCGCTGTGAGGGTGCCACCGGTGAGTTTCCAGGCGAGGAGGGTGAGGCAGCCGGTGATGACGAGCTGGCTGCCGAGTTCATTGACGCCCATGAGCGCGCCCATCCGGCGGATGATGCGCATGCTGACGGTGTAGAGTTCCCCCAAGCCTTGGTTGAGGCGCTGCGCGACGACGTTTTCTGCCCGGGAACTGCGGATGGTGCGGAGGCCTTCGAAACTTTCGATCAAGAACTGGAAGATCTGTCCTTCGCGCTCCCGGGCTTCGCCCAAGACCGGTGCCATGCGCCGCTGGATGTGGATGTTTCCCCAGCCGAGCAGGAGGGCGAAGCCAAGGGGGACGAGGCCAATGGGGCCGGTCTGGAAGAGGAAGAGGAGGAGCGCGCCGCAGACGATGGTGAGCTGGTGGAGCTGCTCCGGAAGCGAGTCCGCGACGAAGAATTCCACATTGCGGAGATCCCCGGTCATGCGGGTGAGCCAGTCGCCGCGTTGGGCGCGGTCCAGGGTTTCCAGGGGCGTCCGGTGGAGGCCATCCATGACCTTGCGCCGCAGCCGCATGCTGAGGGTGAGGCGGAGCCATTCGCCGAGGAGCGAGCTGAGGTAAACGCTGATCCAGAGGCAAACGGCGATTCCGGCGCCGAAGAGGATGAGCAGCCGCAAGAACCCAGCCGCATCGATTTCCTCCAGCCCGGTGGCCGCTTCCGTGAAGAAGCGCAGGAGCTGGGGCGGCAGAAGGTAAATGGCCGAGATGAGGAGGTAGGCCGGGAGATAGGCGCGGTACCGCCATCCGAAGCTGGCGATGAGATCGCGCAGCATGCGGAAGCTGAGTTGACGGTGGGTCGGCATGAGAGCGACCCTCACCCCGGCATCCCGTCTCCGTCAACCGCGCCGATCGACGACGGTCTAGCCGAGCCAGTCAACGACCGCTTTGGTCATGGGACGGAGGCCTTCATCGGCGAAGACGTGATTGACCATGGGAAGCTCGATGAAAGTTTTGGGCTGGTGGGCGGCGGCGAAGAGTTCGCGGCTTTCACCAATCGAGACGACGTCGTCCGCATCACCATGAACCAGGAGCCAGGGGATGTTGATTTCAGAAGTGAGATCGATGACGGAGCCGATCTCGGTGAGATCGTTAACGAAGGCGCTGGAGAGCGGGCAGTCTTCATCTTCCCACATGAAGCCGGTATCCGGCGTTTCTTCGCCGAACTCCACTTCCGTAAAGCGCCGGGTATGGACCATGCCGGCGAGGGAGATGAGATGGGTGATGCGCTCATCCTTAGCCGCGCGGATGACGCCGACGGCTCCGCCCATGCTGTGACCGGCGTAGATGATTTCCGGGTAGGTTCCGGCGACGGCTTCAATGACGGCCCCGAGATCGGCGACTTCTTTGCTGATGGTGGCATCGCGGAAGTCGCCCCCGCTTTCGCCATTCCCGGCGAAGGAAAATCGCAGGGCGGGAACGCCTGCGGCAGACGCGGCTTCCGCCAGGGCGATGGCCCAGGGGCGATCTTTATTCCCGGTCACGCCGTGGCCGATGATGAGGATGCGGGGGGAAGGCGCTTCACCGGCAGCGGGGTGAAAGGCGTAATCCAGGGTTTCCCCCTGAGGGTTGCGGATTTCCTGATTCACGGGAGGTAGTCGGTATCGAAGATTTGCACGGTCTTGAACCAGGGACTGAAGCTGTCGACAAAGACCTGGTGGTCGGGGTGGACCTGGTAGGCATTATGGTCTTCGACCGAGGCGAACTTGAGGAAGAGCGCGTAGTCAAAGGTGTTATTGGTGACGGGCCGGACCGGGGTGCCCGCAGGCTGGCCGATTTCTCCGGAGGCGACGACATCGATGGCGGCAAGCGCCTTCATCCCGGCTTCGAAAGCGGATTTCTGGGCGGCGTCCAGCGACTCATCGAGCCAAAAGTAAACACTGTGAATCATCATGATCCTCAGATGGTAGGCAGTCCCCAGACGGGCGCAAGTATTTCACGGGCGTTCCGCGCGGCCCGCCAGATAGCCCCAGTGATAGCTGGTGGGGGAGAAGGATTGATGGACGGTGTACTCGTTCATCGCGGGCCAGTTCCCGAGGTCGATGTAGGCTTCCGCCGTGGGCCACTGCTGGGAAGGGACGCCGCCGTAGCGATTGAGAAACCAGGTGTGGGCAAAGGAATCGAACCCGTAGCCGAGGGAGGGATCACTCTGACCATAGACGGTGATGCCGGCGGGTGGAAGCTGGCCGCTGATGCGGTAGTCGATATGAAGCGGCGCGAGCGGGGTGCGCTCCCCTATGCCGGTGGTGTAGGACATGTTCATGGGATTGGCCCCGCCAGGGTATTGGCAGGCGGCGATGGCCCCGGCGAGGTAGCGCCCGTCCCCGGTGAGGAAGTGAGCGCGGGGGAGGACCGGCGGCGCGGTGGCCCCGGGCGTGGACCAGATGCAGGTGTATCCCATCATGGGGAGGTAGGTGGTGAAGGGGGCGAGGTTGAAGCCGTTTTTCGCGCTGATGTCGAGCGCGGCATCCGCAGCCGCGACGATGGCGGCGACGGCTTTTTCTCGCATGGCCGGATCAGAATCCGCCGCGGGGATGAGGGCGTAGCTCATGGCGATGTCGGCTTCGTGAAGGACGCTGGGTTCGGCTTCGAGAAAGGCGGCGTGGAAGCCGGGCTCCCGGGTGAGGCGGAAGAGTTCGGCAGCGGCGAGGGCGCGCATCTTCGCGACGGCGTCTGCGGCGGACTTGGCCTTGGGCGCATTGCGTTGGAGGGCGGCGGCAATCTCCGCGGCAGCGTTTTGCTCGGCCCAGTCCCAGGCGCGAACGGCGGAATCCCGAAAGACGGTGGCGCGGGAATGGGAGCCGAGGATGCGGGCTGTCTTTGCAGCTACGCCGGCGTAGCGATAGGAGGTTTCCGGATCTGGCCGGAAGACGCCGACGAGCAAGGTCTCCTGCCAGCTGGCCTCTGCGGGACGAGGGTGCCCGGTGGACTCGACCCCGCCGCCGACGCCGCCATCCGCTTCCTGGAGACGACGGTAGAAGTCGACATTCCAGAGGACTTCATCGAGCAGATCCGGGAGATCGTTCTCCGCTTCGGCGGGGGGCAGAGCGAGTTTCAGCTGGCCGAAGACGTCCGGGAAGAGATCGAGCAATTCCAGGTGACGGAGGCTGCAAATCAGGTGCTGACTGCGGCGATCCCAGTCCCCCGCGTCCATGTAGCCGCCCCAGGCGTCGGGGTGAATTTCGAGGGTGGAAGGATCGAGGTCCGGGCCGAGCAAGCGCTTGAAGCTGGCGGCGATGGCACCGGATTCGCCGTCCCAGAGGGTGACGTCCGTCTTGAACACGACGAACCCTTCATCCTCCGGATGCATATTGCGCGGGCGGACGTAATCGGTAAAGGGCGGCCCGAGTTCGATCCCGCTGCGATGGCTGAGAAAGCCATGCATGGAGACGGCGAAGGCCTTTTCCCAGGTGCGGCGACCGATCTCGAACGGGTAGCTGACGCCGAGGCCAGGGACGTGGACGGTGTAGGTGCCGGGAGCGGTGAAGTCGCTGAAGTCGAGGTGGTAGACATTGGTCTGCGAGTGGTTCTTCGCTTCGCGGAAGGCTTCCGGCTGATCGGCGGGCATGCCCAGCTGAATCGCGCCGGTGAAGACGGGATTTCCGGAAGGGTCGAGGAGCTGGAACTCGGTTTGCGGGAAGCTCTGGCCGCCGCCGGTCCCGGCCCAGAGGGAGAGGTAGGCGCGCTTGAAGGGATCGTCCCCGCGGAAGCCGAGGTAGCTGACGTGGATGGCTTCGCTGCGCTGCGTGGTCGGCGTGAAGTGGAATTCGGCAGCGGGTTCGCGGGTGTTGAGCGCGAAGAATTCGACCCGGACCGTGGCGTTTTCCGGAAGCGGCTCCGCGAGCTTCAGGTAGAGGAAATGCTGCGCGATGATGTCACCGGAGCCTTGGGCGACGCTATTCGGCTTACTCTTGCGGTAAACGGCTGCGGGAAATACGGGATCACCGCCATCGATCGAGATGCGATAGGCGCGCGGGTCATCCACGGCGGCGAGATCCAGCTCCGCGCCGGTGCGGACTTGCTGCCAGACGGTGCCCGCTTTCTCGTTGACGAAACCGAGCTTGCGGGCGCGGCTCTTCTCATCCGGCTGGCGATGCAATTCCTGTCCCATGGGTGCGACGACGACCTGATCGCCTTTCCACACCAGCTTCTGTTCGCCGGTCGGTTTGAGAACATCGCCTGCTTGAGGCTGATAAGGTTGCGGCGCGGAAGGGGCAATGTGTCCGGCTTGAAGCTCGATCCCGAGGAGCAGGGGAGCGGCCATCCCGATGTGAACCAGCTCCGGACCGTCCGCCGGATGCTCGGCACCTTCGGCCAGGAGCGCTTCAGTGGCGCGTTGCTTCGCAGCTTCGGCGCGGAGGCGCTGTTCTTCCCGCTGGCGCTGCTTTTTCGCGTCTTCTTCCCGAGCGGCGAGCATTTCCGGCGTCGCGGGAACGAGATCGATCCGATCCACGCGCACATCGACGGGGGCGGGGCGCCAGTCTCCTTGGATGTGGATCGCGTTGACGGTTTTGGGATCGAATCCTTCGCCCGCGAGGGCCATGGAATCGACGGGCAAGAGCTGGCGAAATTCATCCGCGCTGGCCGCCGCCAAGTCGTAGGTGAAGGTGCGTTTCCCTTCTGCGGAATCGGTCACCTGGAACTTGATCTGGGTGGCGCGGTTCTGCGGCCCCAGCTTGATCCGGATGGCGGGGCTGTGAGTGGCGTAGGCGCTCCAGTCGGCGTTTAAGGCCAGTCCGGCGCCGCCTTTGCCATCATTCGCCGTGATCCAGACTTCGCCAGCTTCGTGGCCGATCTTCTGTTCGAAGCTCAGGTAGGCGAAGAGAAAGGGTTCATCGAATTCCGTGACGACGGGCGGGGCGGCGAAAGTGACTTGGGCCAAGGCGACGGCGAGGACGGCGCTGCCGAAGAAGCGGGCGGGGTTCATGTGGATCGGAAAGCGGAGTGAGGAGGGTTATTTGTAGACGAAGTCGTCCCGGTTCATGACGATGCTGGCGATCATGGTCCAGGCGGCGAGTTCTTCGGTAGGGTAATCTTCGGTCGGCTCGCTATCGCCGCTTTCGACGAGTTGGAGGGCTTCTGCGGGCGCCGTTTGGAAGTAGTCGCGAAACTCTGCCACGGCGGCTTTCAGCTCTTCCACGTCGCGGCTATCGACCGGTCGGGTGAAGACGGTGCGGATCATCCAGGCGATGCGGAGATAGTCGTCATCGACCACGCCGATCGCCTTGGTGGCGAGTTCCCGAGCGGCTTCGACGAACTGGGGATCGTTCATCATCACGAGCGCCTGCATTGGCGTATTGGTGCGTTCCCGGCTGACGACGCAGCTCTCCCGTGAAGGCGCATCGAACGCGGCCATGGAGGCGGGGGGAGCGGTCTTTTTCCAGAAGGTGTAAAGGCTTCGACGATAGAGCGCTTCGCCCTCATCCTGCTGGTATTCGCGGGTATTGCTGCCGGCAAAGGCGACCGGTTTCCAGACGCCGGGCGGCTGGTAGGGCTTGACGCTGGGGCCGCCGATCGTTGGGACGAGGAGGCCACTGACGCTGAGTGCCTGATCCCGAATCACCTCGGCATCGAGACGAACGCGCGGGCCACGGGCAAGCAGGCGATTCGTCGGGTCTTTGGCCAGTTTCTCCGGGCTGATGACGGGGCTTTGCCGATAGGTGGCGGAGGAGACGAGCAGCTTCCGAATGTGGTTGAGATCCCAACCGGATTCGACGAATTCCGCGGCGAGCCAATCGAGCAAGAGCGGGTGGGAGGGAGGCGTGCCGGTGGCGCCGAAGTCGTTCGCGGTCGCGACCAGACCGGTGCCGAAGACGGATTGCCACAGGCGGTTGACGGTGACCCGAGCGGTGAGCGGATTGGCTGGATCGACGATCCATTTGGCCAGACCGAGGCGGTTGCGCGGCAAGTCCTCGGCCATCGGTGGCAAGACCTCGGGAACGCCGGGGCCGACTTCATCGGCGCGTTGATCGTATTCGCCCCGGAGGAGGACCCAGGCCCTGGGTTCGCTGTCTTGGCGCTCCTCGGTGACGAGGCTGGTGGTGGAGCGGGCGTAGATGAAGTCCCGGCGCGTCTGGGTCTGAGCGATTTCTCGGGCGGCGGCGAAAAAGGCGTCGTTGACGACGTGGTTGTGGAAGTCGGAAGCGAGCTGGCGTTGACGGCTTTCGAGGTTGGACCAGGGTTGGCGTTGATCGAGCAAGTCGCGGAGTTCGAACTCGTGGGCCAGGAGGCGGATTTCGTCCTGGTTGAGCCAACGCCGGTAGATGCGGACATCGCTCATCCCCCCGGTTTCGAGGCGCGGAGCGACCTTGAGGGGTGTCTCGGCCAACTGGGCGGCGACGACGAACTTTTCGGTCGCATTCCGGAGGTTCCCCGGTTTGCCGTTCACGAAAATGGAGATGGAGGAATTCGCCCGGGCTCCGGAGTAGCGGATGCAGACGTGGGACCAGGCCCGGGGAGGGAGCGCTTCTTCGCCGGGCAAGAGACCACGAATGGAGCCGCCTTTACCATCGTGCATTTCGAAGGTGACGGCTCCCTGAACGCTGGAGGTGACTTTCCAGCCGAGGGTCTTTTTGTCCTCGGTCTGAATCGTTTGATCGAAGAGCACCGAGCTGGCGACGCGATCCGGCGTCCGCACCCAAAAGCTGATCGAGAGGGGCAAATCCGTCCGCGAAGGGCCGACCAGTTCCGACTCCAATTCCCCGGCCTTCTCGAAGATCACCCCGCGCTTGCCCGCGGGGTGATTTGCAGCCCACTTGGCCCCTTCCGCCAGCTCCGATTCCTTTTCGTTGAGCGGGAGCCAGAGGCTGAGGCTGTCCGAGCGGATGGGTCGATCGAACGCGCCCACGGAACGGCTCCACCACGTTTGAATCGCTTCGTTATCCAGCACCATTTTTGCCTCGGCCTTGGCGCGGGTTTGCTCGATCGCCTTCCATTCGGTGAGATGCTCTTCCTTCGGCAGGACGATGACAGGCGGCGAATCCTTCTGATTGCCGTCCATCGCCGGTTGGGTGGTGTTGTTGAAGAACGCGCCCAGTTGAAAGAACTCTTTCTGGGAAATGGGATCGAATTTGTGGTCGTGACAGACAGCGCAACCGGTGGTGAGGCCGAGGAAAACGGTGGAGGTGGTCTCGACCCGGTCGATCATGTATTGCACTTCCAGTTCTTCCGGAATCGCGCCGCCTTCCGAGGTGGTGATGTTGCAGCGATTGAACCCGGTGGCGATCTTCTGGTCGAGGGTCGGGCGGGGCAAGAGATCCCCGGCGAGTTGCTCGACCGTGAAGCGATCGAACGGCATGTTGGCGCTGAAGGCGCGGATGACCCAGTCGCGGTAAGGCCAGATTTCGCGGTAGTTATCCAGATGCATTCCGTGGGTATCCCCGTAGCGAGCCGCATCCAGCCAATAGCGAGCAGCGTGCTCACCGGCATGGGGCGACTTCAACAGCTGATCGACGTAAAGCTCATGGGCGTTTTTCCGCAGATCGAGGATAAAGCGCTCCACTTCGCGCCAAGTGGGCGGCAAACCGGTGAGATCGAGCGCGGCCCGGCGGGCGAATTCGTGCAGCGAACCCTCGGGATTCGGCTCCAGACTTTCCGCTTCCAGCTTGGCCAGGACGAAATGGTCGATCGGATTCTTCGCCCAGCGCTTCCCGTTCTTCGTCACCGGAATCTCGGGTTTGACGATCGGCTCAAACGCCCAATGGCCTTGCCACTCGGCCCCTTGATCGACCCAGGTTTTTAGCAGGGCGATTGCTTCGGCGCTGAGGGTTTTGTTCGTCTTCGGCGGTGGCATCACCTCATCCGGATCATCGGTCGTGATTCGGGCAATGACCTCCGCCGCCAGGTCCGGTTCCATGCCCAAATCCAAGCGCAAATCCGCCTTCCGGGCGTGAGCGTCGGGGCCGTGGCACTCGATGCAGTTCTTCGTCAAGATGGGACGAATCTGCTCGGAAAAATCCACCGCCACGGAGGTCGAAAACCAACCAAACCACGCAGCTAGCGCGAAACACTTCAAGACAGGCCAAGGGGGAGCCATTCGCATGCCTTACTCAAGCACAGCTTTTTCGCCACCGCCAGTAGCAGAAGCTGGGCCAGGGTGAGGTGGTCGAGGGCGACATCGAGGAGACCGAGTTTTCCAGTAACCCATTCAAGGGTTTGGGTGGCGCGGCGGTGGGCTTCGTCGCAGGCGGCGAGGGCTTGCCCCTTGGACTGCGGCAGCCCGCTGCCGCTTTGGGGGGCCGCAGCCTGCTGCGGGAGGTGGGCCGGTGCCCCGGTTGATTCGGCGTCACCCGGGGAATCTCCGGCAGCAGGCTGCCGCAGTCCACAGAAGGCAGGGCCTTCCAAACCGCCCGCTCCGCCGGTCCCAGGATCAGGTCGCCATACCGGAATCCCGGAAGCGAGTAGAGAAACGGGAACTGCGGCGTTCGGGCCACCTGCATCTGCTCGGCTTCGGCGAAGAGGGCCCGGGCTTCGTCCCGCGCGTCGGCCATCCCCAACTGCAGCGGGCAGTTGGCCCAAGGTCACCTCCAACTCGCTCAGGTTGCTGGCGCTGACTGCGGCTCCTTTCCATTCTTTCACCTTCACATCCATTTCCCCCGAAACCCGCATCGGCTCAAGCGCTTCGGTGAGGCGACCGAGGGCGCGGAGAGAAAATGCGGCTTCGTTGAGGAGCCAGGCTTGGTCCGATTCGCTCAAGTTCGGCGATATCCGGCTCCAGCGCGTCTCAAAAAAGGCCACAATCGCCCTTAGGTCCGAGCCGATCGCTCCGAGTTTCTTGATGCTGAAGGCTTCGCCGCCGCGCTGGATGCGGTCGAGGTAAACCTGGACGCACGCCTCCTGCTGCCGCCCCGCGAGACAGCCATGGACCACGGCCTGGTAGAGCGGTTGGAGCCCGGCGAGGGTTTCAGGCTGGTGCTTCCGTGCGTTCGCAGAGATGCCCGAAGAGTAGACCGTGGGCTTGGCGGTAGGCCTCAAGCAGGTGATCGCGGAGCTGGAGGGCGAAGTATTCGCGGATCAGGGGATGGGCGTCAATCGAGGAGAGGTGGCGGGAGGAGAGGAGGGCTCGGAAAGGGTCACGAGTTTGAGGCGTTCCAGGTCCTTGACGGCCAGGGTCCACTTGAAGTCGCTCAGGCCGACGAGGCCTTCGGTTAGACCGGGGATGGCCGGTTCCTGGCGCAGGACCGCGAGGCATTCCGGATCAGCGGGACGATCGAAGAGGTCGGTGAGGCGGAGGATGGCGAGGTCGCGCAGTTGCTGGATCCGCCAGCCACTTTTCATAGGCGGTGATGACGTTGAAGGCATTGCGCTAGTATATCCCGTCCAGCAGACTGTGCGTTACGGATGCCGAATTTTCCCCAAGTTCAAGGCGCGAGGAAAGAACGAAGCGAGCTTCGTGACTGACAAGCACCGCAGAAATTGTGGAAAAGGCGGTATTTATCCGAACCCAACCGCGCAGCGGCAAAAATATCAGAACCTCTAAAAAAACCGGAATATGCAGTCCGTTGGACGGGCTACACTAGGTGAAGTGCTGGCCGCTTTGCTCACAGGTGACGAGGGCGTGGCCGCCGACTTCCGCGCAGGTTTGCTCCAGTTTTTCGTCGGTGCCCTGAATCTGGATTCCGCGATTTTGACGTCGGGGCCGCGACCGGAACGGAGGTCGGCGATATCGCGACCACAGAGATCACCGAATACCTTGAATTTCACAACGGGGATCCAAAGCCATTTATTTGGACGGCCTAGGCCGACGACATCCGTGAGAAAATCGTCCGCAGGAGGAAAACTCTTCATAGGTCGCTACCTGCGTGACGGACAACAATACGTTGAGGAACGGTGGGTAGTTGAAGTTGGGCTAGGCAGCAATGCGGACGCCTCTCAGCCGCTCCGCTCAGATTCGTCGAGGATCGCTTCGTTTTACCGTAGACAAACGCAAGTTGCATCCCCGCCCAAAGCCAGACGGTTTCATGACGAAAGAGACCTTCGTGGGAGTTGCCTCTTCAGCTAACTCATCTCCAGTCCCTGCATCGTCGTCCTACCGCTCCCGAAACGATCAGCCTCGATCCCGAGGCGCTGGAGCATGCTGACGTAGAGATTGCCCAGGGTATAGTTATCCTCCGGATCAAAGGCGAGGTGCTTGAAGCCGCCGCCGGCGAGGATGGTGGGGAGGTTGCGGTTGTCGTGGCTGGAGGCGTTGCCCATGTTGCTGCCGTAGAGGACCATGGTACGATCAAGCAGGCTGTCGCCTTGCTCTTTGGTCGTCTGCAGTTTCTTGAGCAGCCCTCCGAAGACCTTCATGTGTTCGGTCTCGATCAGAGCGAGTTGCTCGAGCTTCTTCTGGTTCTGCCCGTGATGGGATAAAGTGTGATAGCCTTCCTCGACGCCTTCGATCGGAGGGACGATGAAGAAGCCCTGCATCATGATCGTGATAAGTCGGGTGGAATCCGTCTGTAAGGCGAGATGGGCGAGGTCGAACATGAGACCGGCGCGACCGATCACGTCAGCCTGGCCACGGATGTCTCTGGGCAGTTGGGCATCGACTTTCGGCTTGGGCTTCTTCTCCCATTCCTGTTGGCGCAGCATCTGCGTTTCCACCTCACGGACCGAGGTGAGATACTCATCGAACTTCTCGCGATCCGCACCATCGAGTCGCCCCTCAATCGCTTTGGCCTGTTCGAGCACGGTGTCCATGATACTCTCGCCTCGGCGGAGTTTGCGGACCTGGTGCTCCACTTCTTGGGCATTGCCGGTGAGGAAGAGCTTGGTAAACACCTGCGAAGGACTGGTGGCACCTGGAATCGGCACTCCGGCGCGGGTCCAAGAGAGGGAATTGTTGCCGTTGGCGGTGAGCACGAGTGAGGGAAAGCGCGTCTCGCGTCCGATGAAGTCAGCGGCGAACTGGTCCAGCGAGATCGAATTTTTGAAGCTGTTGCCCCCCGGATGAGGAGCGGTAGTGAGAAAGCTTTTCTCCGCGTTGTGCCCGCCATCGACTTCAGGGTGAAAGACGCCGCTCATCACGGTGAGGTCGTTTCGGAAATCACCGAGCACCTTTAGATAGCGCGACGGCTTCCATTTCCGGCCAATCCCCTCGGGAATGAAGTTCGGGCGATGCAGTCCGAGGTTGTTACAAATGCAAATCATCCGGCGAGGCGTGCCATCCGGGTTGAATCCAGGCGCAGCCCCGACCGTCTCTGCCCGCAGGGAGCCCGGAAGGAGTGAATCCAGCAATGGAAGGCCAAGTGTGACGCCTGAGGCCCGGAGGAAGTGGCGGCGAGAGGGTGAGGTTGGATTCATTTGGATTGAAAGAGCGGACTGGCGGTGACGGCGTGAATGAGAGATCGGAACCCATGATCCGCTGCGCCGGTTTGCTCGACGATACGTTCCACCTCGACACGATCAACGTAGCTAATGGGTGCACCGGTGGAGTAGACGAGAAGCTTCTCGGTAACGGTTCGGGCGATTTGATTCGGATCTTCCAGAAGGAGCGCCTTGAACTCTCGAATGTCGCGAAATTTCCGTCCGTCAGGTAGGACATCGGCTGAATCCACCAGAAGACCGGGATTGTACTTGATCGGCACCGTCATCCCCGCCTTGCCGATGACCTTCAGATTCGCTTTGTCAGGATCCAGCACGCGATACACATCCCGCCACTGACCGATGGGGTCGAAACTCTCCAGCGCCATTCCGGGAGGATCGATTTCAACGTGACAGGAGGCGCAGGTGACTGAGCTGCGATGCTTTTCCAACTGCTGGCGAATCGTGACTGCGCCCCGAATGTCCGGCTCGACGGCGGCAATCCCCGGAGGCGGGGGAAGCGCTGGCTTACCCATGATGCGGTCGAGCACCCAGACTCCGCGGATCACGGGAGAAGTATTGGAGCCGTTGGCAGTGACCTTCAGCACGCTGGCCTGGGTCAGCACGCCGCCGCGCGGGGAATTGGCAGGTAGTGAAACTCGACGCATCGTCATATCGTCCACTCCATCAATGTCGTAGTGCTTGGCGAGCCGACTGTTGAGCATCGCGAAATCGGAATCGATCACATTGAGAACGCTGAGATCCTGCTTCAGCAATTCGCTGAAAAAAGCCAGGGTTTCCTCTTCGATCGACCACTGAAGAACCGGATCGTGCTCGGGAAAGAGAGCCGAGTCAGGAGTCGTAAAATCGAGGTTCCAGAGGTCGAGTCATTGCCCGAGAAAGTTGGCTAGAAAGCGCTGCGATTTGGCGTCGTTGAGTAGGCGCTCGGTTTGCTGCCTGAGAACTTCGGGCTGAGAAAGTTGCCCGGTATCGGCAAGTCGGCGCAGTTGGGCATCGGGCAGAGAGCTCCAGAGGAAAAACGAAAGTCGCTCATGAGAAACGGGTGGCCATTGTTCCAAGATAGGCCCCTCGACTTCGACCCATTGAACCAGCACACCAGGCCCCGTGTAGTCGCTTTGGGTTCCCCAAAGATCCTTTGAGTCGAATCGGATCACCGGCAGAACGGACGGATACATGCGGAAATATTGGCCGCGCTCAAGATGCTGTTCGAACTCGAACACCTGTGGTTCGCCAGTTTTCACATCGACGTAACCGAGAATCGTTTTCGGCACATCTTCTTTCTCGGCATGTCCGGGCCCACCGGCGCGAATCGTGAAGAGAATCGGCTCTTCGCTGCGAATCGCATAGGCCGAAACCTTGACGCGATACTTCGCGGTGTAGGGCACGGTGAAATGATCGAGGACCGAGTTAAGTTAGGAATGAAACTCCTGGCCGAGAAAGGCGCCCCCATCCTCTTCAATGCTGAACGCGTTCGAGCGTCGATACTCCTGCATCATTCCATTGGTATCTTTATAGCTCAATCGCCAGGTTCGGCGTTCCGGTTTTTCATGCAGGGTGGTTGCCTGATCCAGAACCACGTCAAGCGCATCGAGGTAGCTTTCCATCTGCACCGAAGACACATTGAGGGCCGCTCCCACTGTATCGAATCCACTTCCCTTAGCGTCAGCCGGAAGTTGTTCATGAATGCGCAACGGCATCTCCAGGAGATCGCTGAGCGCAGTCTCAAACTCGATCCGGTTCAATCGGCGTACCACGCTACGTCCATGCGCTGCCTGCTTGGCAAGATTCGCTTCGGTGAGAGGCTCTGCCACGACCTTCGCAAACGCTTCGATAGCGTCAGGAGCCGGGCGGTTTTTTTTCTTGGGCGGCATTTCTCCGCCCAAGACCCGGTCGATCACACTCACCCAACGATCAACGTTGGCCGAATCGGCAGGATCAAACAGTAGGGACGTGAGGTCCAGATCCCCCTTGTTCACATCCTCGTCATGACACCCGAAGCAGGATTCTCGAAAAACTGAACCGCAACCGGGTGAGGCTCTTCGGCAGCCTCCAGCAACGGAGTGAAGGCCGCAATCAAGAGCACGCAGCGGTAGGAAGGCAGCCGAAAATGTCTGAGGCAATTCATGGGGTTCTCAAAAGCCAATAGCAGGACAGCGCGCGAGTTTGCGCTTTCACTCGTCCTTTTCGGAAGCAACGAAAGCCTTCGGGTCCGCCGTCTCCTCAAGAAGACGTAGCTCAGGGTAATCGGTCGCCCCGGCATGTCCGCAAAATCCGGTGATCCCAATCTCTGCTTTGAGCACCTGACAGTTCTTGAATTTCGGGGCACCGGCGGTGACGAAGAGTTCGGTGTTCGCCGGACCGCCGAAGGTGAGATTGCTTGCCGGTACCACGCCGACGGGGATCTCGGCGATTCGCTCCCTCTTTTTTGGATCGTAAACCCGGATCACGCCCTTGCCAAAATTGACCGAATAGAGATTCCCCCAGATATCAAAGGTGCAACCGTCGCCACCGCCCTCACCCGGAGGAAGTTCGATGATCGTTTCTGCTTCACCAACGGGATGATCGACGCCGGTGATGCGGTAGCGCTCCACGTGCCTCCGGACCGTGTAGAGATACTCGCCGCCCGGATCGATTTCCAACCCATTGCAGCCTTTGCGAATCACCTTCTCGAGCCGTCCGTTCTTGCCCGGAGTCAATCGGTAGACGCCCTCTTTCGGGACGCTGAAGTAGATTTCTCCGTATCTCCCCATCGTCAGATCATTTCCCCCGCCGATCGTTTCTCCATCAGCCAGCAACGCGATTCGCCCGTCCGGATAGAGCCGTCGCAGACCAGCCGCACCGATGAGCAAGACCGAGCCATCGGGAAGGAAATGAGTCCCTCCACCGCCCGGCTTCCCCAGAATCTGATGAGTTGCGCCAGATGGCTCTACCCGAGTCAAGGCTGCGTTTCCGGCGAAAAAATACCGTCCATCAGAGGGGCGGTAGGAGGGTCCTTCAGGAAACCCGTCAAAGTTCGCGACGTTCGTGAAGGTAACCTCGCCGAGGCGTTCGAGCGGAAACGAATCGCCATCCGCCGGCAGCACGATTCTTTCGGGATCAAAGCCGCGAGCAGAGAACGTCGCGTTCACCGACTCGTCGGCAAGGGCCGCCCCTTCGAAGAAGAGAAGTCCCATGAGGGAAATCGTGACGTGGATTTTCCTAGAGGTCATTCCTTGGTTGTTGATCAAGAGTTCAGCCGAGCGCATTGATCCTCGATAGCGGGACCTTTTGATTCTTTGCAAACAAATTTCACGCCACCTCAAGTTTGTTAGACCAAACTCATTTCACGAGGGTGGATTCGAGCCGATCAACCTCGAACAGCGGTCGAACAAGATCGGTTTCTCATTTCTTCTCCTTGTCTTTTTTCTTCCCGCTCACCAAAGCAGTCTCAGTCGCAATGGGATCGGGGTCACCCAATGCTGCAAGCTGAGCGTGCAATTGCTTTTTCATTGAAGCGAAGACGTGCTCGAATTCCGGATTGTCAGCTTCGTTCTTCAACTCGTAGGGATCTTTTTCGAGGTGATAGAGTTCATACTCCGGACGCGTATAGAGCCCCTGCAATCGAGGCACTATCGACGAATCCTTCCGAGACAGCTCGACCCATGACGCCACAATATTGGTCCCTTGTTGCGAGGCATCCTCCAACATGGTCAGCCCCTCATCGAGAGTGGTATTGGAGGTTTGGTTTTGGTAGTTCGGGTTGAAGAGCAGGGAGAATTCCTTGTTTCGGATCACGCGGATCGGATAGATGCGGTCGCGGCTCCCTATAATATTGCAGTTGGTGAACGCGCCATAGACGTAGTCGTGCAGTATCTCGTTCTCACCACGAAGCAGGCTCAGAAAACTTTTCCCGTCGCAATCGCCTGACTTCAGATTCCCTCCTGCGGCGGCAACAAAAGTCGGCGTAACATCCGCCATCGACACGAGTTCCTTGACAACCGAACCCGGTGGGGTGACTCCAGCCCAGTGAGCAACCAACCCGGTGTGCAATCCATTGTCGTAGCAGGTCCATTTTGCAAATGGCAGTTGTGTTCCCTGCTCGCTACAAACCATAAAGATCGTCTTCTCCCACAGCCCCCTCGCCTCCAGTTCCTCACGCATCATCCCAACCAGCTTGTCGAAGTTGGTAACCTCGGCAAAATACTTTACCAACTCTTCTCGGAGTTTGGGTGTATCAATCCAATACGGAGGAATCGTGAAGGTCGCCGGATCATAGATCGACCGATCACCACTCGTGAAAGGAGCGTGGGAATCACTCGAAGCGAGAAAGAGACAGAACGGTTCATCAGCCTTGGCGCAATCGTCCATGAATCCCCTGGCCGCTTCCATCAGGTTTGGATTGGGATCCTGCCCACCTTTGCCTTTCAGATATTCAAACGGATAGGCTTGGTCCGGGCCGATATGAGTCTTCCCGGCCAGCGCGACGCGATAACCCAGCGGCTTCAAAAAGTGCGGAATACTCTTGGTCTCAGGTGTCGATTTGGAATGGTTAGCAAGGGTGCCGGTCCTCCAGGGTGATCGACCGCTGTAGAGTTCCTGACGAAACGGCGCACACATCGCAACCGAAGTGTAGGCCCGCTCAAACCGCACTCCATCTTTAGCGAGTCGGTCAATGTTCGGCGTCTTGCAATCCACGCTACCGTAGGCTCCCCAGCAATCGCGGTTCATGTCATCCGCAAGGAGGAAGACGATGTTTGGTTTCTCGGGGTGTTGTTCTTCCGCGTGAAGGAAAAATGGCGTGAACGCCAACCAAAAAAGCAGTGTGCCAAGCGTGGGATTTTTCATCGATATGGGACGATTTATCCTTCGCGCTCTTCCGCACGAAGTCATCAGAAAGTTTTCTTATCGATCGCTTGTTTGGTTCTAACTCAACCATCAAAGCCTCATCACCTTGGTCAATTCCCGGGCAAACCGATCTGTTTCCGTGGGAAGAAATTACTGAGTTCGATGGAACCTGGGTGTCGCGCTTCAAACAGGCTCAAGCCCGATGGCAGCCTGAAAATCGACCTGATTGGCTACCATAAAGAGGGCGAACTGACGGCCGGAGAAGTGATTCTCGATCCGGTGCGGAGCGGCTATCCATTGAGGAAAAGGACAGCCCTGGTTCCAATTTAGGTCACCAATCATTGGCAGTAGGTATATCATCGACTTTTTCCTATGAAAAGATTGGCACGGTCTTAAAAACCCGGCAGAAAACCGAATTTGAACCAGTGGGGTAGCATCATCATTCTTTGTTTTTTCTCCTTTTGGCAGGAGAATCTGCAACTGCCCAGCAACGAGAGTTTACCAATCGCCAGGGTCGAAAGGTTACCGGTGAAGTCATCCAACCGCAGCAGCAGAGTAGAGTGTGCGGCGGCATTGGACTACGTCCCAAACATTCCCTAACAAATGCTGATCACGTTGCGAAAAGCTGATCTTCGATGTCTGCGAAGGCTTTGAACTCCAGCGCGTTGCCCGAAGGATCTTCGAAAAACATCGTGCACTGCTCACCCGACTCACCCCTGAAGCGAACGTAGGGCTCGATGATGAATTCATCGACAAAGGTGCGGCAGCGCTCCGCGAGTTGCTCCCATTCCGGAACCGTCAACACCACTCCGAAATGCGGCACCGGAACCGCATGGCGATCAACCGGATTGCAGTGATTGGGCACGCGCCCTTCCGGGCCAAGGTTAGGATTCAAGTGGGTGACGACTTGATGGCCGAACATATTGAAGTCGATCCAGTTCGTATCACTGCGCCCTTCGGCAAGTCCCAGTTTGCCGCCGTAGAATTCGCGGGCCTCATCAATGTCACGGACCTGAATGGCGATATGAAAGGGTGTTGGCATGGAGATCGATCATGGGTGCGGGCCAGTCCCTTGTCGACCATGAATCGCCGCACAAACCGAAAGTTGACCAGAAGCGCCACGACGGGCATCCTGCTCCCGGTCGAACTCCGCAGATCAATCTTAACCCTCCACAACTCGAATTTCGTTCAGATGCACTCCTCCCCTACTCTCTTGACCCTCGCTTCCATTTTCTTCTGCGGTGCACTCTTTGCTAACGAACCTAAGCCTGATGTTTCTCCGCTCATCAGCCAAACAGGCGAACTGGTCTTCGAAGATGATTTCGACAGCAGCGAGTTCAAACCTGAGTGGGTCGGTTTGCATGGAACCCGGTGGTCCGTGGTCGATGGTGCTTTGCGAGGCGAGCCTTCGACCGAGGAGTATCAGCAGAAACAAATCGCGAAGAACAATCGAGCTCACAGCGGAAAATCGCCCTCCAGTCGACTGATGGTAGGAGTGGACGATTGCGTGGTGTTGTTTCGTTTCAAGATGGCGGAAAACCTGGCTGGAGCCCATTTTGGTTTCAACGACGGCAAAACAGGGACTCAGCACGTGGGGCGTTTTACGGTCACCACGAAAACGGGAATGACGCTTCAGAAGGACAAAAACCCCAAGATCAAAGGCGACAAAGACGAAACCTTGGTCACGAATGAATTCAACGTGGAGGCGGATACGTGGTATTGGATGATGCTCGAAGTGGTCGGTGAGGAAATGGTGGCGCAGGTATCCGGCGGTCCGGTTTTGAAAGCTCAGCATCCCCGGCTCGGAATCTACAAGGGCCAAATCAATCTCCCGACCCGAGGCGGTGGCGTGATTTACTTCGACCACGTTCGGGTCTGGAAGGCGATTCCTCAGACGGCAGCGGAGTGAGCCCTCCTGCTAAGAGATCACCTCTTCTGGTTCTTCCTCCCTTGAATCCGGGGATTGCTTGTCTTTAGCAAACATTGCGTAGCCGATCATAAAAAGAACCCCGGCGATCATTCCCGCAAGGTGCCCCGAATGGGAAATTCCACCAAAGCTTCTCCCCGTCCCAATTGCATAGATCACCAGCCCCAGTGAAATCGCGGCAAACAAGCCCGTGAAAATTCGCGAAGGAATAAACACGGGAATGAACATCAATCCCATCCGCGATCCGGGAAACAACCAGGCAAAGGCGACGAGCAACCCGCAAATGGCACCCGATGCACCGAGAGAAGGATTCGCCACGGTATCACCATACGCACCGATGAATCCGCCCACAATGGCGCAAAAGAAGTACAACCCGAGAAATGGGAGCGAGCCCATCCGCCTCTCCAACGAGGGGCCAAAAAAGAAAAGGCAAAGCATGTTTAACACAATGTGATAGAGCCCCACCGGATCATGGGCAAATGAAGCCCCCAGCGGCTGGAGGGGATGAAACTTCGGAGTGCCCGGAGGCATCTCATATTTATGAAGCCCAAAGGTATCCACCTTCTGAAGGCGCATGTATCGTTCCTGCACCTCATTCCACGTATCATTGTCCGTAATGAAGACGGCAGCGAGATGAATGGCTACGTTGACGACAAGCAGGCCAAGAACAACGGGAGTGATGGATCGAAACATTCCATCCAATCTGGGAGCTCAGTCGCAAAGATCAACCAGGTTCTCGGACCGGATTCGAGTTTGTCCTTGTGCTGAAGGAAGAATCGCTGGCCCGGGCGCTGATTCACGCGTTGGTGGCCAGTGACCGTCTCCATTGAAGCAAACGCGGAAACCATTGCCCACCGATGCCTAACGAAGCCAACCTTGACATCTTTCTCGAAGGTTTCGACCTTTATCAAAAAGTGATCTTTCATGACTATATGGCGCATGCGGATTTACACCGCGCGGTGGAGCGCTTTTTTTACGAACACGAGCCAGCAGGTCCGCGATTGCTCGATCTTGGTTGCGGTGATGCCTGGCTTTCGTCCAAGTTCATTCGCCACGACCGCTTCCACGAATTTCACGGCGTTGACCTCTCGAAGGAAGCGCTGAAAGAAGCTCGGACGCGGCTCGCCATGGCTAGATCCGTTTCATTTGCGGTCGAGGATTTGGCCGAGTACGTCGCCAACTCGTCGCTGAAATTCGATGTGATCTTTGTCGGCTACGCACTCCACCATTTTGCGACGGACCGGAAGGAAGCATTCCTGCGCAACGTTTGCGACCGGCTTCATCCCGAGAGTCATCTTTTCATCTACGACGTTTTCTGCAAGGCGAACGAATCGCGCGAAGCTTACCTGAATCGGTATCTCGGCTGGGTGCGCAAAACGTGGGTTGAGATGACCGAGCGCGAGTACGAGTTGATCGTTGACCACGTTTCCGGGAGCGATTTCCCCGAATCACCTGCGGGTTTTGCCGCGTTGGCGGAGCAAGCCGGGCTCGTCTCGCTTGGCGAACGTTGGTGCGATGCTTCCGGAACTCATCGACTGTTCGTCTTTCAGGCGGGAAACTGAGAATTCATACGATCGACTCCGATCACTACCCCCGTGAGATACAGCCTCACTTCCTGACCGCGTCCTTCTTCCGTTGTGCTCTTATATATTTATACTTTCCGATATCCTTAAAACGATTTTCCGGCAGTTGCGCACGAAGCTTTTCCGTCACTTCTGCCAGCTCCGGACTCGAGGCTCTGTTGTGCCATTCGTGAAGATCTTTCGAATGGTCGTAGAGTTCCTCGCTTCCATCTTCGTAGACGATATAACGGAAGCGCTCCGTTTGAACGGCAAAGTTATTGCCCTCCCAAGCAGTAATTGCAGGGTAATCCCACTCGAGCGATGGATTCTCCAGGAGACCCCGCAAACTGCGCCCTTCGTTCTTAGGATTGGCAGGGAGGCCGCACAAATCGACGAGGGTGGGATAAATATCTAGTAGGCTGACAACCCGATCAGAACGTTGCCCTGCGGCGACTTCCAGCCCCGACCAGATGAGAGGCACATGGGATGAACGTTGCCACAGAGTTTGCTTCTGAAAGGCACCTTTTTCCCCCATGTGGTAACCGTGGTCTGACCAAAGAACGATGATCGTATTATCCTTGTGGGGACTCTGTATCAACGCCTCCAGCACTTCACCAATTTGGTGATCCACGAAGCTGATGCATGCAAGATAGGCGTGGATGATACTCCGCCATTGATCGTTTTCAATAGCCCAATCGGTTTGTGGCCGGAATGGCAGGATATTTGTCTCTCTTGAAATCTCCGGAACATCTTCGAGGTCATCCGCCTTATAGACTGGTAGCGTGATTTTTTCTCGATCGTAGAGATCATACCACTTTTGGGGAACATACCAAGGGGCATGCGGGCGGATGAACCCCACCATCATCAAAAAGGGTTCGTCATAGGTTTCTTTTAGCTGCTCGACGGCCCACTTCGTCGTTCGGAAATCGGCCAGCTTGCTATCGTCGTCCGGTGCCACCGCCCAATCCGTTCCGGTGGCTGGGTGGTCCCAGTTTCGCTTCAATTTTCCAGTGCCCTGAAAAAATCCCGGCTCCCGTCCGCCAGCGACATCGACACTGTTCGTGGGCACAAAGTTGTGGAAAATCTTACCTTTTGCCAACGTTTTATAGCCATGGTCCGAGAAATACTCGTGCAGCACTCGGCTACCCACTTTCTCGGTGCGTTTTTTGACGTCATCATCCCCAATATTGCTGATGCAGTTCAAGGTCGTCGGATACAGCCCCGACATCACGCTCGCTCGTGAGGGACCACAGAGTGGATACTGGCTGTGCGCATTGGTGAAGACCGTGCCTCGCTCCGCCAGTCGATCCATATTCGGCGTTTGGGCGTCGGGGTAGGACTGCATAAACGTCGGGAAATCGTTGAGGTCATCCACCGAAATGAACAGCACATTCGGTCGCTGATCTGCATGAACCGAAATTGCTACACTGAGCACGAGAGTCAGAAGCCCAACAATGGACCCAAATTTCCTAATCCGTTTACTTTCCATGGCGAATGCATCACTCCTCAACCAAAGGGAATGTAGTAGAAGCTATATTTTGGTAATTTTTCAGAGCTAGTTAGACCACCGCAAGGTGAAAAAAAAGAAGCGATACGGCACTCAGTGACCATGAAATTCGCGAAAAATTGATCATTGTGAACGCGAACAGAGTCAACGATCACTGCGTTCAACGGTTTCACTAGCCACCATTGGCTTCCCCGAAGAAATTTACGAAACATCGAGGGCCCCTACCAAGCAAGCTTTAAACTGGCATGAAATCCCTTTCCTCAAGCCTCGCCATTCTGGCTTCCATCCTCGTTTCCGCAACCGCAGAGCCGCTTCCTGATCCTGACGGAATACCTGCCGACATGAGCAAGCCCGTTCAGGTCTATATTCTACTCGGTCAGTCCAACATGCTGGGCTTTGGAAAGGTCGACCCGGGCAAAGGAGATCCCGAGGGTTCATTGGCCCATGCGGTAAAGGATAAAGGGCTCTATCCCTACCTCATCGACGACGCCGGAAATTGGACCGAGCGCAAGGATGTCCGCAACGTCCGGGTCATGGGCAGCGGCACCGGCGGCTCCAAGCTGTTCACCAACGAGTGGATGACGATTCGCGGCGGAAAGATCGGTCCCGAGATCTGCATTGGACATTACCTGGGTGAAGCCACTGAGGCACCAGTTTTGATTCTCAAGAGTTGCATCGGCAATCGTGCGCTCGGTTGGGATTTGCTACCACCGGGCAGTGGAGGCTTTGAGTTTACCGACTCAAAAGGTAAGACCTGGATCCATCCCGGATACAAAGGCTCACCCGAGAAATGGGAAAAGGGAACCGAGCCAAACCCCATCACCTGGTATGCCGGAATGCAGTATGACGGTGACATCGCCAGGGCGAAAAGCGTATTGGACGAGCTTGAAACTTATTACCCCGATGCGAAGAAATACGAAGTCGCTGGCTTTTTTTGGTGGCAGGGCGACCGGGACAGCCGCAGCGAAGCGCTTTCGAGTCGCTACGAAAAGAATCTGGTTCACCTGATCGGCCAACTCCGAAAGGAGTTTGATGCACCCGAGGCCAAGTTCGTCTGCGCATCGCTCGGTCAAACCGAAAAGGGCGCCACCGATGGTGGGGGAAAGATTCTCGATGCGATGCTCGCGGTCGACGGGAATTCCGGGAAGTATCCTGAGTTCAAAGACAACGTCGCCGCCGTCTACACCCACCCACTATCCAAAGGTGGGAACTCCGGAGGACATTACAGCGGGAATGCCGAGACCTACATGAACGTCGGTGAAGCCATGGGAAAGGCGATGGTGGAATTGCTGAAAAGCAGCGAGTAGCACATCGCCTTGAAAATAGGTGAGCGAATGCGGCGGCAGAAGCCGGGCTGAAAGCTCGAAAGCACAAAGCTTAGGGCAACAAGCCCTGAGACCAAAACCGATCCTTACACTGCGCCCTGTAAGGCAGCCCGGGCGACACGCTTTCCGGTGGCTTCCACGAAACCTCTTCGTCAATGGTCAGGTCCTCCAGAGCGAGCCAGTAGCGATCCCAGAGAAAGGTCGGAGCGTAGGCCGACATCCGCCCCTGCTCACGGGCGTAGTAGCGGGTGGTCGTCGAAGCGGGCTTCTCCGCTGGAAAATCGAGGGCGGCGCGCAGGGCGGACTCGGCGGCATCCAGATACGCCTCGATCAGCACATGGGAGACATCCAGCGCCTGGCCGACCTTGGCGAAACCATGCACCTCGCCATCCTGCGGCAGCATGGAGGCCAGTTCGATCTCGGGCAAATGCAGGAGATCGCGCACCGAGTTTTCGTATTCCTTCCAATTCAAGCGCTTGGCAACCGACCATCCAAATTCGCTCGCGAGGCGATCCTGTTCGACGGTGATGGTGTCAGCCACCTCGCCAAGGAAGGCGCCGCTGCGGATCACCGAACCCGGCCAGCACCCCTTCGGTGAAGAGCACCCGACCGTCGGCAGCGACACGGGTCAGGACTTTCGTCGCTTCCGCGCCTTCGATGTAAACGAGTTGCTTGATGCCGGGGTACTCCGCGAAGGCTTTTTCATGGCTGCGGATCCACGGCATGTCGCGGTTGAGGTCCGCGTCCCAGGGACCGTTGAAACCGGCCGCGCCGAGACTGGCGACGGTGGCGTTCAGCGTTTCGAGATGCGGCGTCACGAAGTTCCCGTGGCCGTCGAAGGCCAGCGAGAGTTGCGCGTGCCACCAGGGACGATCCGTTGCCGCCGCATCATCGTCTGCGGCATTTACCTGAAGACACGTTAATGTCGCGATGACGACGGCTGTAGGAATCGATGCGGATGAGAATCCGAGCTTCATCACGGAGATTTTCATTTGGCGGATTTCGCTGCGGTCTTCGTAATCAAGGGATGCATCTGCGCCTGCCACTGCGCGAACTGTCCGGCGAAGCGCTCGGAGATTTCGGGATACTCAGTGGCGACGTCCTGGAGTTCGCCGTGGTCGCGGGTGATGTCATAGAGTTCCCAGGGACGGCGGGTTTCTGACTCCGCGCGGCCTTCGTCGATGGGTTGATCGTTGCGGATCGCCTTCCACGGGCCGGATCGGATCGCGTGCTGATGCAGGGTGCGTATCGAGACTCCCGGATCGCGCTGGTTGGGGCGCGCCCACAACTGCTGCTGCCAGCAGAGATGGTCGTGCGGGTCGCCGTTCTGTGATCCCTTCAGGAACGGAAGCAGGTTGACACCGTCGATCTCGCGATCTGTTGGCGTTTCGATTCCAGCAGCGGCAAGCGCGGTGGGGAAAATGTCAAGGCTGCTGGAGAGACCGGCGAAGGTCTGACCCGCAGGCACGGTGCCCGGCCAGCTCACGATCATCGGGGTGCGCACGCCGCCCTGCTCGAGGTCGAACTTGTGGCCGCGATAGGGCACGTTGCGCGCGGTGTTGCGGGTGTGGGCGGCGGCGTTGTTGCCCCCTCCGCCGTTGTCGTTGAGGAACACGACGAGGGTGTCCTCGCTCAGACCGTGCTGTTCGAGAGCGTCGAGGACGCGGCCCACGTTTCGATCCACCGCCACGACCATGCCGCCATAGATGCGGCGCTCGGGACTGATCCAGTCCGCAGTGATGGCGGCCTGATCTTCGTCGAGGGCATGCAGGGGAGCGTGCGGGGCGTTGAAGGCGAGGTAGAGGAAGAAGGGTTCGCCGTTCGCAGTTGACGGTTCGCGGTTGGTTTTGCCTGCCTGGCGCTCGATGAAGGCGACTGCTTCGTGGCCGAAGAAGTCGGTGAGGTATTCGGGGGCGTCGAAGGGAACGTAGTCACCGTTCTCGAAGCGCAGCAGCGAGGTGCCGACCCAGAAGTGGTCCATACCGCCCTCGATGCCGACAAACTCGTCGAAGCCGCGCTCGTGCGGGCCGGGCAATACCCACGGCAATGGCCGTCCGTTACCGCTGAGATGCCACTTGCCGACATTCGCGGTGCGGTAGCCCTGCGCCTTGAGTTCGTCAGCGAGCGTGCGCTCCTTCACCCAAAGCCGATTTTCTTCGGGCGAATAAACGTTGGTGTATACGCCGAAGCGATGCTGATAGCGACCAGTCAACAGTCCCATCCGTGACGGCACGCAGATCGGTGCGGAGACGTGAGCGTTGGTGAGCTTGACGCCGGAGGCGGCGAGGCGGTCGAGGTTGGGCGTCGGAATCTCCGAGTCGCCAAACAGGGGCAGGTCGGCGTAGCCCATGTCGTCGGTAAGGATGACGATGATATTGGGTTTTGCGGCGGCGGAAGACGCGGAGATTAGTGCCATGCCGGCGATCAGCGAGATGCCGAAGATTGTTCTGAAGTGGTGATTGATATTCATGGTTGGAGATTCTTATCGTGTGGCTGGTCTCACGGTGATGTCGTCCAGTTCAAGGCCTGCTTCTCCGCCGTTCTGCATCCAGAGCAGCTTTTTCTTGGCGGGGGCGAAGCCGGGGCGGCGGAGGGTCTTTTGCCAGCGGTCTTCGTCGAGAGTGATCGTGACTTCGTCGTGGCGAAAGACGAGGCGCAGGGTGTGCCATTCGTTCGCGGAAAGGTCGAGTTTCTCGGCAGGGAGGTGCTCGTTGGTGCGAAGGAGGCCGCTGATTTTATCGGCGGGACGACCGGCATTCAGCTGTGGATGCCCGGTGTCGAAGGTATGCCCATCGACCTGGAGATGGACCGCGTCGCGCAGGAGTTTGACGCGCAGGAGATGATCCGTGCCGCCGAGCCCGTCATCGCCATCGACGAAGAACCAGAGCCAACCGCCCTCGCCGAGATGGCGGTAGCGGAAGGAGATGTCGAGGTCGTCACCGGTCACCGGCAGGTAAACCATGGGCGGGTATTTGCCGCCGCTGGCACCCCGGGTCCAGAGGGCACCGTCGCGGACCTCGGTGTTCTGGTTCGGGAGCGGAGTGAGAAAACGCTTCGGGTCGAAGTCGGCGTCGAAGGTCTCGGTGACGGTGACGGGCCGGATCCGGCTGCGGCCATCGGGATGACGTCCCCACTCGAGTCGGCGGGAGGCATCAAAATGCAGGTTCGGCTCGGGAAGCTCGGCTCCGGTTTCGGCGAGGCGCTGGTCGAGGGCGGTGGCCAATCCCTTCGCCACTTCGGGAAAGACGCCCGACAGGTCGGTGGTCTCGGAAAGGTCGGAGCTGAGTTCGTAGAGGGTGTCATGATCGGTGGTGAAATCGCGGATCAGCTTCCACGGACCTCGCCGCACCGCAGCGGCGGGCGTGCCATGATGAAAAACGGGGTAGTGCCAGAAAAGGGTGCGCTGCGGGTCGGGCGCGGCGGCTTCGGTCAGAACCAGAACGAACGAACGGCCATCGAGGGGTTGCCCGGCGGTTTCGGAGAGTTCCGCCCGTGGCACCCCGGCCAGTTCGAGGAAGGTGGGAAAGAGATCCTCGCTGCTGACGAGAGCATCGCTGGTGGAGGCGGCAGGCACGTGTCCGGGCCAGCGAACGAGAAAAGGCACGCGGATGCCGCCCTCGAACACGGTGCCCTTTTCTCCCCGAAGCGGGGCGTTTGAAGTGGCGATGTAGGCGCGGGCATCACCGGCGTGGACATCCTGTTTGTCCGGCATCATGAGATTCATCCGGGCAGCGGGTTGGCCGTGTTCGGCGCTGCCGAAGTAGGCCTCGTTGCTGATCTGGCCCCCGTTGTCGGAGGTAAAGACGACGAGCGTCGATTCATCGAGCCCCAGTTCCGTGAGTCTCGCCATGAGCCGGCCGACACTGCGGTCGAGGTGTTCGATCATGGCCGCGTAAACGGCGTGACACGGATGACCGGGGACGCGGGGTTTCGCGAGATACTTGTCGATCAATTCGCGATCGGCGTCGAAGAGGACGTGCACGTCCCAGTGGGAGAGAAAGAGGAAAAACGGTTTCCCGGCCTCCTCCTGCCGTTCGATGAAGTCGATGCCGAAATCGGTGAGCCGATCTGCCATGATCTTGTCGGCAGAATCCTCGCGCGGTGGCTGGAAGCGCACGTTGAAGAAACCCTGCCCGACGTTGGCTTCGTCGAATCCGTGTTTTGTGGGATGATGGTCTGGGCCGTGACCGAGGTGCCACTTGCCGAACATCGCGGTGGCGTATCCCTGCGCCTGCAGCGCCCCGGCGACGGTGGTGAGATCCAGCGGCAGATGCTGGGAGCGATTGACGGGCACGCGCAGCGTTTCATAGGGACGCCAGTGGCCCGAGATCCAGTCGTGAATGCCAACCCGGGCGCTGCTTTGCCCCGTCATGAGACTGGCCCGCGTCGGCGAGCAGACCGGGTTGGCCGCGTAGGCATCGGTGAAGCGCATGCCCTGTTCCGCGAGGCGCGTCAGGTGGGGTGCTTCGTTGAAACGGTTGCCATAGTCGGGCAGGTCCGCCCAGCCGAGATCGTCGGCCATGACGAGGATGATGTTGGGCTTCGGCGGTTCGGCGGCGGAGATCAGCGAGGAGAAACAGGCCGCCAGCGCGGAGGCGAGGGCAATTCGGGACATTTTCATTTCGTGGCGACGGGACTTTGCTGAAGTTGTTCCCGCAGCTCGGCGATGGTGTCCGCGTGCGTCGGATCGGAGGAGAAGTTGCGCAGTTCCTGCGGGTCGGAGTCGTGATCGAAAAGCATCGCGCCTGCGCTCTCGCCGTCCCACTCGCTGTAAGCCCAGCGCTCGGTGCGGATGCGGCGACCGAGGGACCAGCCGCGGGATTGCACGGTGAAGGCGGGGCGGTCCCAGGCGGCTTCGGGATCGTCGAGGAGCGGGCGCAGGCTCACGCCTTCAAGCGCGGATGGCAGCGGCAATCCGGCGAGGTCGGCAAGGGTCGGGTAAATATCGACGAACTCCACGATGCGGCGGCAGGTGCTACCGGCGGTCTGACTGCGGCGCGGATCCACGACGATGAGCGGGGCGCGGATCGCGGTCTCAAACAGGGTTCCTTTGGCGAAGAAACCCTTTTCGCTGAGGTGCCAGCCGTGGTCGCCCCAGAGCACGACGAGGGTGTTGTCGGTCTGGCCCTTGGAGTCAAGTTCGTCAAGGACGCGACCGAGTTGGGCATCCATGTAGCTGACGCAGGCATAGTAGGCGTGCAGCGCGGCGCGGGCTTCGGCGGCGGTGAAGTCGCGGTCGGCGTAGAGATCGAGATTGCGGCGGGTGTTGCGTGCATCGGCTCCGGCGGGAAGGGTCGGCTCGTTGGCGAAGTCCGGTGGCAGGGGCAGTTCTTCGGCCTCGTAGAGATCGAAGTATTCCTGTGGTGCCTTGAGCGGGACGTGGGGTTTCTGGAACCCGACCGCGAGGAAGAAGGGCTGCGCGGAGGCGTCGTGGTTTGTCAGGAAACGGATTGCCTCGTCCGCGTGGGTGATGTCGGGGGTGGCGCCTCCCACCGGGACGGGACCGAAGACGTTCGCGCTCTTACGAAGGGCCTCGACCATTTCGGGTGTGGGCGGATCGTAGCGGTAGTGGTCGTAGTTTTTCGGCACGGTCCAGAAATCCGGTCGGTTGCGTTCCTGCTCGGCGCGCTGGGCTGGGGTATACCACGGGTTTTTCGATTTCGGCGCGGGCGGATTGGCGGAATCGATCTCGCCATTGTTGCCGGACTCGTGCCAGACCTTGCCGAACTCGGCGTGAGCGTAGCCGTTTTGCGCGAAGTGCAGCGGCAGGGTCGGATGACCGTCGGGCGGCGTGAGCCAGGTCTTGTTGTCGAGCACGCCAGTGCTGGTAGGATACTGTCCGCTGAGGACGGAGCTGCGCGAGGGATTGCAGAGCGGGAAGTTGCAATAGGCGCGGTCGAAGCGAACGCCGCGCCCCGCGAGACGGTCGAGATGCGGCGTCTTCGCGACGGGGTCGCCGTAAGAGGCGATGCGGCAGTTGAGGTCATCGACGATGACGAAGAGAACGCTGGGTTTTTCGGCTGCGGAAGAGAAGCAACAGAAGAGGCAGAGGAAGAGAATGAAATATCTCATGGGAGAAGTGGATAGGGTCAGGGTTTCGTATTCTGTTGGATGGGAGCATGGATTGCCTCCTGGAGCAGCTGCGCGGCTTTGGCGTCGGCTTTGACGCGGGCGGGGCTCACTTTTGGTTGGATGCCAAGTTGCTTCACCGCGTCGTATTCGGGATTCACGCAGCGGTCGCCCCAGTCGTAATAGACTTGGATAAGGCCGCCTTCGTCCTCGGTCTGCTGCCCACGGTCGCCGGTTTCCTCGATCCAGTCGTCGAGCAGCTGGCGGTGGCGGGCGAGTTCATCGGCAAAGGCGGGATAGTAGGGCGGCACGGAGACGGCAGCGCGATCCACGTGCTGCGTCATCTCTGCGCGGCGGCCCTGGATGCCGTATTTGCCCCCGTAGAGTTGAACCTGACCAAAGAAGGACTGGCCGGGTTTGCGGTCACTCCAGCATTCGCCCGCGACGGTGCGGGCCGGGCCGAGGCTGCGTTCGTCGGGGCAGAAGTCGTAGAAATCCTCGCGGCGGAAGACGAAGTTGAAGTCGTCCTTGGGATGACCTTCGTTGAAGGTGAAGACGCCTTGGGCGCGGCAGAGCTGCGGCAGCGGCACGACGTCCTTCGGCAAATGGATCATGCCGACGCCATCGTGGGGTGTGCCTGCGGCGATGTTGCGTGAGCTGCGGTGATGATGCACGCCGAAGCTCGTCTGCATCGCGCCCAGCATCGTCGCCGAACGCATCGCAGAACACACGCCGGCCGTGACGTAGAAGCGATTGAATCGCATGCCTTCGGCGGCGAGTTGGTCGATGTGCGGTGTCTCGATGAGCTTCTCGCCGTAGCAACCGAACCAGCCGCTGACGTCTTCGAGGTAGATCCAGAGGACGTTGGGTTTGGCAGGTTCGGCGGCAAGGGTGGAACCGCACCATGTGCTGAGGAAGCAAAGGAACGCGGAGAGGATTGAGAGAAAAAATTTTCTGTTCATGGAGCGATGGCTTTGGTTTTGGATGTGGATTTCCTGACTTCCTCACTTCACGGGCAGGATGAGGCGTGAGAGTGCTCCCGGGTCGTGATGCACCTGCTCGGTGGCGATGGCGGTTTCGGCGCTGAAGATGCCTTCGGCGGTGTTGGGATTGCGGTCGTAGAGAGGGAAGTCGGCGCCGCTGATGTCCAGACGGAGTTGGTGGCCTTTGGCGATGGTGGCGGCGACGGGCCCGAGATCGACGGTGATTTCGTAAACCTGACCGGGCTGCATCAGTTCGGGTTTGAGCAGGGAGGCGCGATAGCGTCCGCGCAGGATGCCGCGGGCGATGTTTTGCGCGAACCCGTCAGGATGCACGTCGATGAGTTTCACGGCCCAGTCGGCGTCGGGCGTGTCGGTGGAGACGTGGAGTCTGGCTTCGGCGTTGCCGGCGAAGGTGAGCGGTTCGGTCATCGGCTCGCTGGTATAAACGAGCACGTCGTCGCGATCCTCGGTGGCGCTTTGGTCCACCGGACCCCACACGGCGGCCCTGAGCGGACGCTTCTCGGTGACCGGGTTGGAGGGCGTTGGGTTGCCGGGATCGGAGCGGAAGGTGTCGGCGGGTTGGGCGGTGGAGGGAGCTTCCCGGGTGAGGCGACCGTTGCCCTGGCGGGTGTTGGCCTGGCCTTCGGAATGCAAGTAGAACGAGGTCGCAGTGAAGCCTTCGGGCGGCCAGGTCTGAGCGTCGTGCCAGACATTGTCTCCCATCGAAAAGTAGCGCACGGGCGGAAACGGTTTGGCGAGTGCGGCGGGGTCCTGTTTGAGATGACGGTCAAACCAGTCGAGCTGCAGCGCAAAGGTGTCCACGGCGGCATCGGGTCCGAATTCGACCTCGGCGACTTTCGTTCTGCCCACGCTGCCGTGATCCCAGGGACCGAGGATGAGGCGCTGCTGCCGGCGTGTCTTCGGATCGCGCGACTCCTTTTGCATGACGGTAAAATTGTTCACCGACTCGCGAGAGAAGAAGTCGTAGTAGCCGACCACATGCAGCGCGGGGAGCTGTAGTTCGGGCAGGCGCGGCGTGAGATCGAGCCGGGTCCAGAAGCCGTTCGGTTCGGGATGAGTGAGAAAGGCATCGAGCCAGGGCATGTCCCAACCGATGGAACTGTCCACGTCGCTGAGGGGGAGTCGCAGGAGAGCGGTGCTCATGTCGGCGCGTTCGACGCCTTCGGGTTTGGGCGTGTTGCCGGCGATCCAACCGGAGATGAGCGCGAGCCGCACCGAGCCGCCGAGGTAGAGGTTGCGATAAAAACTGCTCCACGTGGCCTGGGGTGCGATGGCGGCAAGTCCGGGTGGATTTTCCACCGCCGCCTGCCACTGCACCGCGCCGACATACGAGCCGCCCATCATGCCCACGCGACCGCTGCACCAGGGCTGGCGTGTGATCCACTCGAGGGTGTCGTAGCCATCCTGGCCTTCGTTGTTGTAGGGTGCCATCACGCCTTCGGAGGCCCGGGTGCCCCGGCAGTCCTGCGCGATGAAGATGTAGCCTGCTTTGGCCCATTGCTCGGCATTGACCTTTTGTCTCGTGCGATCATACGGCGTGCGCATGAGGATGACGGGGGCCTTTGTCTTCGCCTCATCGCGGTAGATGTCGGTAGCGAGGAGGATGCCATCGCGCATGGGGACGTTGATGATTTCCGTATTGACCTCAGCCAAGGTGGAGGAGGCGAGGAGAAGCGGGGCAAAAAGCAGGATGGATTTCATGGCTGCGTGACGGTGAAATGGGAGGTCATTGCCCGTTTTTCTCATGACAGGACATCGCGAATGACGTGGCCGTGGACATCGGTGAGGCGACGCTCGAAGCCGTTGTGGTAGTAGGTGAGGCGTTCGTGATCGAGGCCGAGGAGGTGAAGGATGGTGGCGTGAAAATCGTAAACGGTGGCGACGTTTTCGACGGCCTTGTAGCCGAAGTCGTCGGTCGCGCCGTAGCTGAAGCCGGGCTTCACCCCGGCTCCCATCATCCAGGTGGTGAATCCGTCAGGGTTGTGGTCGCGGCCGCTGGCTCCCTTCTGAAAGGTGGGCATGCGGCCGAACTCCGTGGTCCAGACCACGAGCGTGTCCTTGAGCAAACCTCGCCGCTTCATGTCTTTGAGCAGGGCGGCGCAAGGCTGGTCGAGGACGGGGCCGTGGACGCTGTATTGCTCCTCGATTTTCTTGTGGCCGTCCCAGTTGCTGACGCCTTCGCCCCCGGTCTGGTAGGCACCGTTGTAGAGCTGGACGAAGCGCACGCCCTGCTCGATGAGACGGCGGGCGAGGATGCAGTTCTTCGCAAAGCCGGCCTTGAGCGGGTTGCCGGTGTCGTCGGCACCATACTCGCGCAGCAGGCTGGCGGGCTCGGTGGAGAGGTCGGTCACCTCCGGCACGCTGAGCTGCATCCGCGCGGCGAGTTCATAACTGGAGATGCGGGCAGCGAGCTCGGAGTCGCCGGGAAACTGGGCGAGGTGGCGTTCGTTGAGCCGCTTGAGGAAGTCGCGGGTCGCCCGGTCGGTCTGTTTGCTGGTGCCCTTGGGAATGTCGAGATTGGCAAGCGGTTTGGAGGCGTTGAAGGCGGTGCCCTGGTAGGCGGCCGGGAGAAAACCGGGGCCCCAGTTGTTCACGCTCGACTGCGGAGTGCCCCGTGGATCGGCGATGGCGACGTAGGCAGGCAGATTGTCGTTCTCGGTGCCAAGCGCCCAGGTGGTCCAGGAGCCCATCGAGGGAAAGCCATCGAGCGTGTAGCCGGTGGACATGAAGTTTTCGCCGGGACCGTGGGTGTTGGTCTTCCCGGTCATGGAGTGGATGAAGCACATGTCGTCAGCCAGCTCGGCGAGGTTGGGAACGAGTTCGGAGATCATCTTGCCGCTCTGGCCGCGCGGTTTGAATTCCCACGGACTCCTGGCGAGGTTTCCCTGCTGTCCCTGGAAGGTGATGATGTCTTCCGCTCCGGGCATGGGCTGGCCGTGGCGTTTGATCAGTTCCGGCTTGTAATCGAAGGTGTCCACCTGGCTGCAGGCACCGGAGCAGAAAATGACGAGCACCTGCTTCGCCCCGGCGGGGTGATGCGGGTCGCGCGAGGCGAAGGGATGGGACGGGTCGATCACGGGTCGGATCGGCCCCCCGGAGCTGGATGCGAGCAGCTCGTTGCGTTGCAGCAGCGAAGCGAGGGCGATGCCCGAGAGGCCGCGCGCGGTGTCTCCGAGGAAGTTTCGGCGGGAAAGAAGAGTGTTCATTCTGGATTCAATAGGGTTGGTTCAGCGATTCAACAGGGTTGGGTCGGCGGACGGAGTCAGGGGATGAAGACGAGTTCGTTGGCGTTCAGCAAGGCTCGGCAGAACTGCACGAGCCCTTCGGCCTCGATGAAGGCGAGAGAGTCTTCGCTTTCAGCCGGCTCCGGCGGGCGCTGGTAACAAAGCCGCCAGGCGCGTTCGACTTGATCTTTTCGGCTGGCACTCTCCTTCTCAAGCCGCTCAGCGAAAATCCCGGCCTGCTGCATGAGGAAGGTGCTGTTGAGGAGGTTGAGCGCCTGCAGCGGCGTGGTGGAGCGGCTGCGCTTCGGCACGACCTGGCTGGCGTCGGGGCAGTCGAAGGCACCAAAGACGACGTCTTTTTCCTGGCGCACCTTGGTCATGTAGATCATGCGGCGCCAGTCCTCCGGCCCGTAGCTTTCCTTGGGGTGGTAATGACGAACGTTCTCGGCCTCGATCTCGAAGGCGCTGAAGCCGGGGCCGCCGCGCTTCTCAAGGTCGAGCACCCCGCTGGCCATGAGAATGGAATCGCGGATGCCTTCCGCCTCGATCCGGCGCGGGGGAAAACGCCAGAGCAGTCGCGAGGCGGCATCGACCTTCATCGCCTCGGGGCGCGGCTTGTTGTCCTGCTTCCAGGTGGCGGAGTGAAGAATGAGCCGGTGCAGATGCTTCATCGACCAACCGTTTTCCACGAATTCGGCGGCGAGCCAGTCAAGCAGTTCCGGATGGCTCGGCGGCGTGCCGTTGAGGCCGAGATCGCTCGGCGTGTCCACGATGCCGGTGCCGAAATGGAATTGCCAGAGACGGTTCGCGAGGACCCGCGCGGTCAGCGGATTGTCTTCGCTCGCGATCCAATCCGCGAGTGCGTGCCGACGTTGTTGTTCGGGCGCATCCTTCGAGAGGTCGAGTGACGCAAACACCGCGATACCGCCGGGATTGACCTCCTCACGTTTCATGTCGGGCTCGCCGCGGTAGAGCCGGTGAGTGGGGCCCGGTTGCTCGAACTGACCGGCATACACGAGCGTCGATTTCTCAAGCGCCGCCTTCTCCTCGCGGGCCGTGTTCAGGGCTTCCAGCCAGCGTCTCCCCTCCCCGGCCTCGTTTTCGGGGAACCCGGTAAACTGGTAGTCGCCGCCGGTGATCGCGTCGTCCGTCGGCCAACGGTCGCCCGAAGAGGCCACGAGTTCCCACTCGCCCGGCGTGCGGGCCACTTCGATCCGGTAGCGGGTGGCGAGACGATCAACGTGGGTGCCCTCGCGGTCCCGGCTCCACACGATGCGGTCGATGAGGGCGGGTTCGGCCAGCTTGATTTGAACCCAGGCGTTCTCTGCGTCCTTCGCGATCCAACTGCGACTGTTGCCGTATTGGCCGTCGTTGAGGTGGGCGAGGCGGTGCTTCGGATGGACAAAGTCACCCGACGAACTCAAGGCCGCGCCGGTGCGGGCGAGCGCGACGTTGGTCTCCCCGGAAAACACCTCGAGCTCGTCGATGCAGACCTGGCCACGACTGGTTTCCTCAATCGTGAAGCGAACAAAGCGCGCCTCGTGGGCGGGAAAAGTTTCCACATTTTGGCGCGTATTGACCGGCGGACGGTAGGCCGGGCGCGAGGTGGGGGGGTTGTCGGCGACCGGCTGGAAAATCACCACATCGGCGGTGATCGCGCTGCCTTTTTCCCCACTCTGAAGCACGACCGAATCGGAGGGCGAGAGATCGAACACGCCGGCGTCATGCAGGCCGCTCCAGCGTTTCTGGCGATCCACTTTGCCTTTGCCTCCGGCAGGGAGTTGCTGATTCACCTGTGCGATTTCCCGCCGTCCCGCTGCGGTTTCGAGCAGGTAGCGGGCGTCCGGGGAGTGGCTTTCAAAACCGGCACCCCAGCTCAGCCAGATGCGGTAGCGTCCGCGAACTCCGGGAGCATAGCGCACCACATCCTGTCCGGTCTGGTTTCCCCAATAGGAGTATCCCCCGCGACTGAGGTCCGGCTGCGGCCCGGTCAACCCGTCGGCTTGTCCACGACGCTCGATGAGGTGCTCAGCCTCCCGGTCGTCGATCGCGATCAGCGCGTCGGTGGTCGACGGCAGGAACTTGCGCAGCTTTTGCGTCAGGCCGGCGATGTCCTCGTCGATCGCAGCGATCTGTTGCTGTGTCTGCGGCGGCAGGGGCAGCTCGCGGTCCTCGTGTTTCACGCCGGCGAAGACGGCCTGCATGGAGTAGTAGTCCGCCTGCGAAATCGGATCGAACTTGTGGTTGTGGCAACGGGCACAGCCGGTGGTGAGACCGAGGAAGGCGGTGCCCGTGGTGTTGATCATGTCGTCGAGTTCGTTCATGCGCTGGGTGATGCGCAGCTTCGGATCCTGCCCCTTCACCGCGTCGAACGGACCGGCCACGAGAAAGCCCGTGCCCACATCCTCGCCCAGTGCGTCGCCGGCGATCTGCTCGCGAACGAACTGGTCGTAGGGTTTGTCGGAGTTGAAGGCCTCGATGACCCAGTCGCGGTAGGGCCAGGCGTTGACGCGCTCGCGGTTGGTCTCGAAGCCGTGGGTTTCGCCAAAGCGCACCAGGTCGAGCCAGTGCGTGGCCCAGCGCTCGCCGTAGTGCGGGCTTGCGAGCACTTCCTCGACGAGGCGATCCCACGCATCCGGGCGTTCGTCGGCCAGAAACGCCTCGACCCGTTCGGACGATGGGGGAAGCCCCAGCACGACAAGAAAGAGACGCCGGATCAGCGTGCGCCGATCCGCTTCCGGAGAGAACTCCAGTCCGTTTTCCGTGAGCTTCTTCTCGACCAGACCATCAATGCCTCTTGCCTCCGCCGGCTTCACGACCGGGAGATACGACCAATGGATCAGCTCCTGCTTCTCATCGGCAGAACCGTAGTGCTCCGGCGTCTTTGCCCCCTCGGTGATCCAGCGTTCGATGTGGGCGATGTCGGTCTCGGAGAGCGGATCGCCTTTCGGAGGCATCTCGTAATCCGGCTCGTCATGACGGATCGCCTTCACGAGGAAGCTGCCTCCCGGGTCTCCCGGGACGACGGCCGCCTCGCCTGTATCGCCACCGCGCAGCAGGCTGGAGAGTTGATCCACCCGGAACTCGCCCTTGGCCTTGTCTGGGCCATGGCAATCGAGGCAGTGCTCCTGAAAGAGCGGCTCGATGTCGCGGACAAAATCGACCGGAGCCTCATTCGCGAGGGCGGAAGCGATTGGAAATGCCGATAGGATGAAGATACTGAACAGTTTCATGGCTGGGTGATTTTTAGGTTGCGGAACTCCACCGCGCCGGTTTTTTCGCCTTCGGGACCTCCTGTGCCGCCGCCCAGACCGAAGTTGTCCTTGGGTTCGGCGGCGGCGGGATGGGTAGCGGTCCAGGTGCGGTCGTTGAACTCGACGGTGATCGTCTCACCCTTCAGGACGATGCGGACGGGATGCCAGTCGCGGTCGGCAAGGGTGATTCTTTCGCGGATGAGATCGACGCTCTTCTCCCCTTTGCGGGCGTGGGCGATGATGCGGAACTCGGTGCGGCCCATGACGAAATTGAGGATGTGACCACGCTCGCGGGTGCCGTTGATGGGGCAGCTGGAATTGGTCGCTTTTCCTTCGAGCCGGAACTCGAAACGGATCTCGGCGTCGGAGAAGGAGAGCTGACGCAGCTTGACGGGACCATGGCGGCGCGGGCCGGATTCAAAGCCGCGCAGGACGCCATCCTTTGCCGTCCAGGTGCCGAGCTGCCAGAACCATTCTTCGGAGAGTGGATCGGTGAAGGGCTCTTCGAGGAGAATCTCCGGCTCGGCAGCAGAGGCAGGATCGGTCGGAATCGCCGCAAGAACGAGGAGGGCGGCGAGGCATACGGATGAGAGGTGTTTCATGATAGAGTGGTGAGGAGTTGACGCAGCAGTTCGGGGACGAATTTCTGGCCCGAGGGCTGGAGCGAGGGGTTTTCGCCGAGGCGGACGATGGCGAGGTCGAGCCGCGGGAGGACGATGAGGTGCTGGCCGCCCGCGCCACTGGCGAAGTAGCAACCGGCGAGGCGAGGGTCGGAGGCTTCGGTTTCGGCGGGGAGTTTCCACCAGTAATAGCCATACCAGGGCCAGCCGCTCTCGAACTGGTTGCCGGTGGATTCCCGGAGCCAGTCGGCAGGGACGATCTGCCGGTCCTGCCAGCGGCCTTCGCGCAGGCAAAGGAGACCGATGCGGGCGAAGTCGCGGGCGGTGAGGCTGAGTTGCGAGCCGCCATTTTTGAGCCCCTTCCCGTCACCTTCCCAGGGGGTGTCCGTGATGCCGAGGGGCGCGAAGAGTTTCTCCTTGGCGTAAGCGTCGAGCGGCTGCCCGGTGGCGCGGTCAAGGATCGCGGAGATGAGAATGGGATCGAAGCCGGAGTAAAGAAAGTTTTTACCCGGTTCGCGCACCGGCTCCCGGGCACGGATGTAGGCGAGCCAGTCCGGGACACGATGCATCCCGACCTGGAGCTTCCGTTCATAAGGCAGCCCGCTTCGCATCGTGAGCAGGTCGGCGAGCGTGGCCGTGGCGATTCTGGAATCGGGAAACCAGGTCGAAACCGGCGCGTCCACCCCGGGCAGTTTTCCCTCGGCGATGGCGATACCGACGAGGAGGCTGGTGATACTCTTCGTGGCTGAGGCGAGGCTGTGTGGCTTTTCCGCAGACCAGTCGCCGAAGTAGGTTTCAGAAACGAGTTGGCCCTCCTGGACGATGAGCAGGGCGCGGGTGTTTTGCTCACGGGCGAAGTCAAGGACCGGCCTGAACTTGTCTTCGTCGATGCGCCTTTCTTCTGCCTGCAGATTCTCCCAGCGTGGACCCGGCCAGACTTCGTCGGCATGGACAGCTCCGCCTGGAACCGAAAGCAGGAATAGGTATGGTAAAACACGATTCATGACCTGCTTTACTCCACTGCCAGCGACTCGATTGGTATAACGGCGAGTTCTGCACTGTTGAGGTTGCCCTTCCGTCCGCCGTTGTTGGAGTAGCCGACGTAGAGTTTGCCGTCGTGTTCGGTGGCGCAGGGATAGGAAAGGCTGAGGTGGTCGGCGGATTCGCCGGGGGCGTCGTGTTTGCTGCGGCGGATCACGAACACTTTCGAAAACACCTTTTGGCCGGGGCGCGAGACGGCGATGGTGAGCGGAGTTCGCTTGCCGCCGTTGTCTCTCGCAGTAGTGCAGACAAGATAACGCTGACCGTTGCTGAGCATACCGGCGGCGGGCTTCGACGTCGCCATGGGCAGGTTGCTGATCTCGCTTTCGGTCCAGGTGCGTCCGAATTCTTCGCTCGTCGCAACGAGAGCCTGAGCACCGCCTCCGTAGCGCGCGATGTTGGTGATGACCGGACCCTCCACGATCAGCGATGACTCGCCCCACATGCGCTTGATTTCGGCGGAGGGTTCGATCCTGACAAAATCCCATTTCGTCAAATCATCGCCATGGCTGATCGCGACGGCGGCGGGGAAAAGTTGATCATTGGCATAAACGCCGAAGGAACCACCAGGCATGATCCAGTTGCCGTCGTCCATCTTGACTGGTTGGTTGAGCGCCCAGAATCCGTTTTCGACGACGACCCCGTGCTTCCTCCACTCGCCGGTGGCTTCGTCGAGCGAGTAGGCGCGAGTGTGGATGTTTTCCATCTTGCCGTAGTAGGCGCCGTGAAAGGCCCAGAGCGTTCCCTGATGCGAGAGAAAGACGCCGTGACTGACGGCGAGGTTTTCCTCCTCTCCGGCATCGATGACTTGCAGCGGACCCCAGGTCTGGCCGCCGTCTTCGCTGACGCGGTATTGTGCCTCTTCGGTGACGGTGTTTTCCGCGCCCTGGTTGTGGCCGATGGAGGCATAGAGCTTGCCTTTGTGCGAGGCGAGACCGACCCCGTGGAGAAAGGTGTAACCGTCCTTCGGTTTGTCCCATTTCTTGATGACGTGAAACTCGACGCCTTCGAGTTCAGGCAGGTCAGCGGCTACGGCGAGGGTTTCCGATTCGTCCCAGAGCGGGAAACGAGCTGGCGGCTCCGGGATAGGC